>NZ_LXPC01000009.1:0-186726 GCF_003590275.1 Dehalobacter sp. MCB1
AGAAGGAATCGGTAAGCCGATTCCAACAAGATCGAACCTCGGACTTCGAACTTCGAACCTCGAAAAGATCTGGTGACTATACCGGAGGGGTACCACCCGTTCCCATCCCGAACACGGAAGTTAAGACCTCCTGGGCTGAAAATACTGCAAGGGAAGATAAGACGTTGCCAGGTAATGTAAAGAGACTACATCAAATGATGTAGTCTCTTTACATTTGAACTTGCACCCCTTTGCTTTCCATGAATAATTCAGTATACTATAGGGTAAATTGATTGAGAAAAAGCAGTAAATGGAGAGTAAATGGAGAGTAAATGATGGATAACTATTTGTTTTTTTCAAGCCTTGAGCTGATTGACTACTTTGTTAATAACTTGGCAGAAAAAGACATCAGGACCCAAACGAAAAGAATATTTGAAATGGCCAGGGTCTTTATGGGCAAAAAAGATTTTAAGCTGGAAGACATTTATTCAGTACTCATCATGGTTAGAAACATTGGACTGGGTTCCCAGATTGATGAAGTCTTTTCTCTATATTTCAAAGAGGGGAATTACCCTATCCGGGTTTTTATACAAATTGCTGATTTAGAAAGCACAGCCGATGTCGAGATAGAATTTTCAGCCTATCGGGGACAGAAAAAATATATCAATAACGGGAAGATTTATCTATCTGAAGGGCCTTTCTCGCAAGGCGTTATCATAGACAATTATATTCACTGCTCCAGCGTACAGCCCTTTTCCCCAGTTACTCAAGAGCTAATTGATGGCAACATCAAGCCGGCCGTCAGGCAGTGCTTAGATAACTTGCGGAATACGCTAGAGTTGACAGGAAGTAGTTTAGATCAAGCTTACTCTTTTATCGTTTATTTAAAAGACCTGGATACGCTTTCCGAGGTTGAAGAGATATTTGAGGAGTATGTCTCCAGTCAGAATGAAATATTGCGAGAAGTAATACAAATTGAGCAGTTTAAGGGAAATCATGCGATTGAAATTGCTTGTTCAGCATATCTGTGTTGAGACTTTTGATATTTTCTTGCTAAATTTTCATTGAATTCTAAGACAATTTTAAGAGCACGCAGCTAATATTACAATCAGGACGTATTATTTGGCTGTTCCTTGTTCTTTTATTATGTTTATATTACTATATTAAGGCAAGGAAATGATTAAAATAGGTGTGTTTGTTTAAATGTTTGTTTAAATCCATGTCTGAATGAAGGAGAATTTGATGGAATTTATTACGAGTTTGATTGATGTTGTCTTACATATTGACAAATACCTAGGTATGTTGGTCCAGACGTATGGTGCCTGGGCGTATCTGATTATTTTTTTGATCATTTTTTGTGAAACCGGCCTTGTCGTGACACCTTTTCTGCCCGGGGATTCTATGCTGTTTGTCGTCGGTGCTTTGGCAGCGACAGGGGCAATGGATATTAAATTTGCTTTAATCTTACTGCTAATTGCTGCTATCGCAGGAAATACGCAGAACTATTTTATTGGAAGATATTTTGGACAGAAAGCCTTCAATTGGAGAGACAGCAGATTCTTTAAGAAAAAATATCTTATACAAACCCATGGTTTTTATGAGAAACATGGGGGGAAAACGATTTTTCTTTCGCGGTTTTTGCCAATCATTCGAACATTTGCACCCTTTGTTGGCGGGATCAGCAGCATGGGGCTATGGAAGTTTATGTTCTACAATATATGTGGGGCCTTAGCTTGGATCACGCTTTTTATGATGGGCGGATATTTTTTCGGGAATATTCCGACAGTCGAGCAGAATTTTTCGTTAATCATTTTTGCGATTATTTTTATCACTGTTTTACCAAGTGTCATTTTTGCTCTTCGCCAAAAGTTTTCGTAAAGCTGCACTAGGGGGATTGAAAAATGGCTGATCATATGAAGGAAATTGAACAATATGAAGATGCAGAGATCATTATTGAACCGCAGGAGATGGTGCGCTGGCAGAATAAGGCTGAGCACTATGTGGACAACCCTAAGAAGACAAAAGATTTGCTTTCCGAAGCCCTGGAAAAAGCGAATAACAATAAAAACCGCGATGTGATTCAGAATATCTGGGATAAAATCCAGTTGCTTTTTTCTCTATTAAAAGACTGGTTAAACGGTGATTACCGAACGATCTCTAAGACTGCCATAATTTCTGTAATTGCCGGGTTAATTTATTTTGTATCCCCCGTTGATTTTGTTCCTGATTGGATTGTCTCGCTTGGGCTGGTGGATGATGTTGCTGTTTTAGGATTAATTTTTAACCAGTTAGATAAGGAATTAACCAGGTATAAAAAATGGAAAAACGCAAACAACCCAAGGATTTGATCCTGGGTTGTTTTTTATAGTCCGCCTGGAATGGATAACTTGGTGTGAAAGTCTGCTACAGGCTTAGCAGCAGCATTCTGCTCATTTTAGTGGCGTTGATCAGGCGTATTGAATCTTGGAGCTTGGGGGTCTTTAAGTTCATTGAAGTACTTTCCAGGTGTTGAGAGATCAAAGTATACCTTGGAATCCTGGGTAACTCCCCAGTCCTGAAGTGAGCCTGTATTCTGGAGCATATTGAATGCTTCCCGGAAAAGCGTATTATGTGCTTCTTCCCTATTTAAAAGGAAGTCAATCGTTTCTCTTACCCCTTTATCGTTAATCTGCCGGTAGAGATATTCATAGACTACTTTTGCCCTTGTTTCAGCCGATATATCTGACAGCAAATCTGCAGCGAGATCGCCGGTACATTCGATATATGCTCCGGTCCATGGATAACCGGAAGCATTGGTTAACATGGGGGCAAGTCCGCCGATAACATGTGATTCCACGGTACCAACAGAAGTATTCATGGCCTCAAGCGTGTGACCATTTAATAGGTTGACTGTCTGGGCGACCATTTCCATATGACTCAATTCTTCTGAAGCAATATCCATGAAAAGATCCTTAATCTTCTCATCTTTAATGCGGTAACTTTGAGACAGATACTGTAAAGCTGCTTTGAGTTCACCATGCGGTCCGCCTAATTGGTCTAACATTAAAGATGCATAGTTTGGATTAGGACCGTCGACGCGTACATCTTTCAATAGCTGCTTATCATGTTTGAACAAATGTATTGCCTCCTTCATTTAGATTTTAATCGTTCGTTACCTTCTATAGTTTTGCAATATCCTTATAGATTATACAAAGAAGAACAGTTCAATTTTAACTTTTGCATAATAATCATAGATTTTTAACAAAATATAATAATATTGATAATAGGAGGAACTAAAATGCAATTAAGCCAGAAAGAAAAAATGCTTTTGGAAGACTTGAAAAGCCACGAGCAAATGTTTGCTCAAAAATGCAGTGAATTTGCCAATCAAGCTCAAGATCCGCAACTCAAACAAATTTTTCAGAACATGGCGCAGCATGAACAGCAGCATGTCCGAAAAATCGATCAAAGTTTGAGCCAAACTTCCGGAACATCAGGCCAGTCTCAAGGCATGACGGGTCAAAAAGATTCGATGCTTTGCCATGATATGCTCTCAACAGAAAAATATCTCTCTGGAGCCTATAATACGGTAATTTTTGAAATCCAGGATACCTCCCTCCGTCAGGATCTGAATAGTATACAGAGTGAAAAGCAAAGGCAGGGGGAAGAAATCTTCAGGTATATGCAGAGTAAAGGGATGTATACAGTCCACTAAAAAAATAGAGGGTACCGCCAACGACTACAAAGTAGTAGTTTTGCGGTATCCTCTGTCCTTATCAAAAAATATTTTGGGGGGGTTACATGATGCAGCTTACAAGTAAAGAAAGATCTTTACTGGAAGATTCTAAGAGCCATGAAGAGCTGTGTATTAAGAAGTACAATAACTATGCCAGTCAGGCCCAGGATCCGCAGCTTCAACAATTGTTTCAGAGCCTGGCGCAAAAAGAGCAGGAGCATCTAACAAGCCTTAATCAGATTTTAAGCGGCGGGATACCCAACATCCAGCAGGGCCAACAGCAACCGCCGCAATTTATGACATCCGGTATGGGACAGGCCGGAATGGTCAACCAGCAGGATGCAGATCTTTGCCAGGATATGCTTTCTACGGAAAAACATATTGCTTCAACGTATAACACTGCCATTTTTGAATTCAGAGATACAAATATCCGTAAAGTATTAAATCATATCCAGACAGAAGAGCAGCAGCATGGTGAATCTCTTTTTAACTATATGCAAACAAAAGGGATGTATCAAGTACATTAGGATGCGTAAATATACCCAATCAGTTTTTTGAAATTTCTAGACCCCAAAGCTCGTTCTGGGGTCTGATTTTCAGTTGTGATTACTTGCTACAAATTACGACAACAATCCGTTTACCGCAAGAAGGCTAAGGAAGATGTGGCATTTAAAATTTGTTTTTGTGCATACTAACAAAAAACTATAAGAGGTATAATTGTGAAAAAATTGCTCTATATAACCGCAAATCCTAAACCAGAAAACCTATCGGCCTGTAAAACAGTAGGAAGACAATTAGTAAATAAATTATTAAAGCAAAGTACAGATTATATGCTTGAAGAAGTAGATTTATATGCGGATCATATCCCGCAGTTGAAGCATATTTATTACGAAAGCCGGAGTACGCTTATTAGCCAAGATAAAATAGAAAAATTAAAACCAGAGGATAAAAAAGAAGTACAACGTATCATAGCTCTTTGTGATCAGTTTAGAAGTGCGGATATATATATCTTAGCGGCTCCGATGTGGAGCTTATCATTTCCGGCTCCTGTAAAAGAGTATCTGGATTGTATTATACAAGCAAATTGGACAATTAGGTTTGATAATGAAAAACCGTATGGCATATTAGATGACAAACCTAGAACATTTATATACGTACAATCATCCGGAGCAAATATTCCTTGGATAATCAGACCTGCTCTTAATAAAGGATTAAATTACGTACATGATATGATAAAGTATATTGGAATCAGTAATTTTGAAGAGCTTTTGGTAGATGGTACTGGTTCTAATGACGCGCAAACACAACAAGCCATTGAGATAGCAAAAGCAAAAATAAATGGATTAGTTGAAAAAATAAGTCTATAAGCACTGCAAATAAGCAGTGTTCACCATTGACGGTGTTCTGCCATACGTTGTGGCTGTCACGTTTTCCAGCCTGCTTTATGTCATCGGCTCCCGCATGATCAAATCAATGGGGGGTCTTTTTTAATTCCATGTGAAAACAGGATAAAATCCTTTTCAAAATACTATTCGGGAATACCTGAACGATACGGGTTTGAAGTAAATACTAAACGATTACGATAATCACTATGTAGTTTTTTATATCTAATTATTTCATGCTTTTTCTTGATATTATACGGATATGCGTATATAACTAAAGCTAACCGGTCATGGAGGTTGGCAAAATGTTGGACTATCTTTCTGTTCGAGATACGGCAATCAAATGGGGCTGCCGATGGCAGGCTGAAAGAAGACAGGAAAACAGCATATTGCCTTAAGATAATCTTAAGGATTTGATAAGATTAAACCACAAAATTGTTTTCGATTCCTTGATATGATATTATGGGTTTTTGTGAAAGAAGGAGTTGAGCAGACTATGACAGTAAATATTTTAGTGGTAGATGATGAACAGTCTATTGCGGACTTGATTGAAGTATATTTGAAAAACGAAAATTATGATGTATTCAAGTTCTATAATGGGCAGGATGCTTTACAGTGTGTTGAAAACCAAAATATAGATTTAGCAATATTGGATGTCATGCTTCCCGATGTAGATGGTTTTTCAATCTGTCAGCAAATCCGGGAAAAGCATAAATTTCCGGTTATCATGCTGACAGCCAAAGAAGAAGAAATCGATAAGATTACGGGGCTGACATTAGGTGCGGACGACTATATCACTAAACCTTTCCGCCCTTTGGAGCTTATTGCCCGTGTTAAGGCGCAGCTCCGGAGATTTATCAAATATAATTCTTCAGAGCCAAAACAGGAAGGACACTTAATTGCCTTTTCCGGCTTGTTATTGGACATGGATACTCATGAATGTACCTTGAATGAAAAAAAGCTATCGCTTACCCCTACGGAATTTTCCATTCTTTGGGTCCTTTGTTCCAAGCGCGGACGGGTGGTCAGTTCAGAAGAATTGTTCCATGAAGTATGGGGAGACAAGTATTTCACCAACAGCAATAATACGGTAATGGTTCATATCAGGCATTTAAGGGAAAAAATGCAAGAAAGCGCGGAGCATCCTAAATATATCAGAACGGTATGGGGGGTTGGCTATAAAATTGAAGAGTAAGAGAGATATAAGAAAGAATGATTATACAAAATTAAAAAGAAAAGTATTTTTGCAAATGATTCTGATCACAATTGCCGCCGCTGCGACTGTTTATCTATTACGCGATATCCTGCGTGGACAGTTCGGAGATCGTATCGTTCAATTTTTAGTCAAAGCTTTTCATTTTAATAATTCGGATGCACTAACAATCTATCAGCTGGTGATTCGCAACAATATGGATATGATTCTTTTTGTTGTAAGTCTAATTTTTTTAGTTATTCTTTTTCGATTTTTTGTTTCATGGTTCACAAAATATTTTGATGAAATCAGTGCCGGAATGGATAAACTTGCTGAGGAATCTAATGCTGAAATTATTTTAACACCGGAATTGGATTTTATGGAAAATAAGCTTAATCAGATGAAAAACAACTTGGAAAAACAAAAGAAAGCCGCGCTTGATGCCGAGCAGCGCAAAAATGATTTGGTAGTTTACTTGGCTCATGATATAAAGACACCCCTGACCTCCGTTATAGGATACTTAAGTCTTCTGGATGAAGCTCCTGATATGCCTCCTGAACAAAAGGCAAAATATGTTGGTATTACCTTGGAAAAAGCTTATCGCTTAGAACAGCTTATCAATGAGTTTTTTGAGATCACAAGATTTAATCTTCAAACGATTGTTTTGAATAAAGAAAAAATCAATTTACTGTTCATGCTCGAGCAGATTGCGGATGAATTCTATCCAATACTGGCTCCACAAGGAAAGCAGGTGACTGTCAATGTGCCCGACGGCCTAACTCTGTGGGGAGATGCAGACAAACTGGCCCGTGTGTTTAATAACATTCTGAAAAATGCGCTAACCTATAGCTATGAAAACAGCGTCATTGACATTTCCGCTGACCAGCAGGACAAAAATATTATGATAACTTTTACGAATCAAGGTAATCCTATCCCACAAGAAAAGCTGGAAACGATATTTGAGAAATTTTTCCGGCTGGATACATCCCGTTCTGCCAATACAGGCGGTGCCGGGCTTGGACTGGCTATTGCCAAAGAAATTGCAAATACGCATGGAGGCAATATTTTTGTGCAAAGTAATACAGAAAAGACAGTCTTTACTGTCGTGCTTCCACAAAAGCAAGAAAAGGACAAGTTATCTGCTTAAGTTAGATAGCTTGTCCTTTTGTAAACTGATTCGCCTGCACTTATTAAATCAAAACAAATCCAAACAAAGATCTTAAAAATGGGATTAATAAAGATCTTAAAAATGGGTAAAACACAAAGAACATACCGGCGAATGCGCCGGCCATATAAAAGCAGGCCTCTTCACGAAGGAGTAAGGGAATTTTTTTGATATGGGTACTTCGGACAGAAACTTTGACCTGTAATTTTGCTAAATGTTTTTTTAGTAGCCTGAAAATTACCCATCCGATTAACGCTCCGAGAGTATTCATCAGTAAATCATCAATATCCGTTATTCTTCCATTGAACAATTGACTCAATTCGATAATAAGCGAGAATGTAAAACCGGATAATGCTGTTTTCCATAACACTTCATGCTTTTTCCAAATAAATGGAAGCATAAATCCAAGAGGTAAAAAAAGTAATATATTTTCTATGTATGTGCGTACACCCTCTGTGATCCAAAGAAATGGAATCAGATTAACCTCCTCCGATGGAAAATTCAACCCCTTTGGGGTTATTATTCCAAAGCTGTTATGAACAATATCACTAATGGAAGGAATTTGAGTAAAACTTAGCACCCCGGTAAGATAGTATACAAAGATATATACGCTTACAATATGTTCAGTTGACGGCTTATAGCCAATCTTTTTACTTTGAGAGGTCAGTAGAATATGGTATGGAATCAAGAATGGCAAAGTACTAATAAACCATGTAATCGACACTATAATAAACATTAAAATCGTAATGATCACTAAATTTACCTCCGTTATAATTACTTGTTTATTCTAGGATATTTAAAAAAGAAATGTCTTAATAAAACCTTAAGAAATTCATAAGTTGGAATTCCAACATAGCTCCTTGTTCTATGATTGAATAAATCAATACAGAATAAGGAGCTGGTTTAGAGTATGGCACGAAAAGTAAAAAAGAAAAAGTCAGGAATACGCTTATTTGTAACATTTCCGTTAATAATTGTCATTGCCGCTTTTGTTTACAAATCCATCATTATTTCAGGAAACCACCAAATATTTGAGAAAGAATATGACGATAGAACCTTGTCATATTCTTCTTTAAAGATAACCCCTGATCCCTCTGTTTCTATATCTCTCGACAAGCTGAACAGTCCTAATGCGATTTTGATCCGGTTAAAAGATCATACCATCATGATGCAAAAAAACAGCGAAGAAAAAATCTATCCTGCTTCTTTGACTAAAATGATGACAGCCATTGTTGCGATAGAAAATTTACCTGATCTGCAGGAAGAAATCAAACTTACCAATTCTACGTTTCAGGGGCTGTACGAAGCAGATGCATCAATAGCAGGTTTCCAACCGGGTGAGCAGGTCAGGGTAATCGATCTGTTATACGGCGTAATGCTACCGAGCGGCGCGGAGTGTTGTATTGGACTTGCTCATCAGGTTGCGGGATCAGAGCAGAATTTTGTAAAAATAATGAATCAAAAGGCGGCAGGTCTTGGTATGGACAATACCCATTTTGAAAATGCGATCGGACTTCACAATGAAAACCACTACACAACAGTCAAAGATCTGGCTATTCTTCTAAGCTATGCTTTGCAAAATGATACTTTCCGGGAGATTTTTACTTCATCCCGTCATTCCACACAACCTACGAATAAGCACCCTGGCGGTATAACCTTTTACAGTACCATGTTTGAGGACTTCAACAATCAAAGCATTATCGGTGGAGAAATTTTAGGAGGGAAAACTGGATATACCGATGAGGCCGGTCTATGTCTCGCGAGTCTCGCCAAAGTGGGTAAACAAGAATACGTTCTGATTTCAACTGGTGCAAAAGGAGATCACCATTCGGAACAGTATAATATTACCGATGCATTAGCTGTATACAACAGTATAAGAAAATAATAAGTTCTTCATAAGGATGTATTAAGTTTTACACTGCTGTATCCATAGGCCTTATCCTCAAGGCACGTAGAGTGCCATCCATGGCACGGATTAGACGAATATTATCAAAAATTGTATGGCTTTTAAAGTGAGGTATTAGTAATGAAAGATAAAGATAGCATCATTTGATTCAGAAGATGCCGGAAAGGCTGAGAATATGCAAGCATCAATTTTGGAAAAGGAAACCACGCTGCAAAAGAATAAAAGGGCTTTAGAGCTTGTTAACGACGCCTATGAGCGCGAAACCACCCGTATAGAACCATCATTAATAGTATTATTTATTTAAGAGAGAGAAATACTATTCAGATAAAAATCATTTCAAATAAGGGAGGTGATGCCCTATGTTGTCAGAGAAAAAAATACCCAATAGATTGGTAAACGAAAAGTCGCCTTACCTGCTCCAGCACGCGTATAATCCGGTGGATTGGTACCCCTGGAGTGATAAAGCCTTTGCAAAAGCAAGAGCTGAAGATAAGCCGATTTTCCTTTCTATTGGGTATAGCTGACTAACATGATTTTACGTACATGTCATTGGTGTCATGTTATGGAACGGGAATCCTTTGAGGATGAAGAAGTAGCCGAAATTCTTAATCGCGGGTATATTCCGGTTAAAGTGGACCGGGAAGAAAGACCGGATATTGACCAGCTGTACATGACCTATTGCCAGGTCTTGACCGGAGCAGGGGGCTGGCCGCTGACGGTGCTGATGACGCCGGATAAACAACCTTTCTTTGCCGGAACGTATTTTCCGAAACACAGCCATTACGGACGTCCTGGCCTCATGGATATTTTGAGTCAGGCAGCTGAGCTGTGGCAGACGGAGAAAGATAAAGTCATCCAAACGGCAGCGGAACTTTACGAAACAGTCACCAGGCATTATCGCGGGGATAAAAACGCCACGTCTGCCGTGCCAAGGAACAAGCAGACCCTGCCGCTTACAGAGAAAGAAAAAGACAGCGGTGATATAGCTGTCTGGGGTAAAACCCTACTGGGCAAAGGATATGAACTGCTGGAAAACAAGTTTGATTCAAAATACGGGGGATTCGGCAGTGCTCCGAAATTCCCGGCTCCCCATAACCTGGGGTTTTTACTGCGGTATTCACTGGGAGAGCCGCAGAGCAAAGCGCTGGCGATGGTTGAAAAAACATTGGACAGTATGGCTGACGGAGGGATCTTCGATCATATCGGGTTTGGCTTTGCACGCTATAGCACGGACCGTTACTGGCTGGTTCCTCATTTTGAAAAAATGCTTTATGACAACGCCGGTCTGGCCCTTGTCTATTTAGAAGCTTATCAGAGAACCAAAAAGGAAAAATACCGCCGGGTTGCGCAAAATATATTCGGGTATGTTCTGCGCGATATGACTTCTTCGGAAGGAGGCTTTTATTGTGCAGAAGATGCGGACTCCGAGGGTGAAGAGGGCAAATACTATCTGTGGTCCAAAGATCAAATCAGAAAGACGCTGCAGGAAGGGATTAAACGTCTACAACAAGTAAAAGACGTAAAAAACAAGTTTGAACGTTTTCTGAATCAACCGGAAGAAATTGTAGATATCTACTGTGATGCTTATGGAATTACGGATAAAGGCAATTATGAAGGAAAAAACATTCCTTCACGAATCTTTAGTGTCAGAGACGATCTCGCTTTTCGCTGCAGTCTGACCGGAGGCGAACTCGACGAATTGTTGAACCTCTGTAATCCTATTCTGTTTAAGGCGAGAGAAAAAAGAGTCCGTCCGGCTAAAGATGATAAGATCTTAGTTTCCTGGAATGGTTTGATGATTGGGGCTTTAGCCAAAGGAGTGCAAGTGCTCGCAGGCGATCTCTCCTGGAAAAACGACAGAGAGAGTCTTCTCCTGACGGCAGAAAATGCCGCAGGCTTTATCATGGCCAAGATGTTTGATCCCCGCGGCCGACTGCTCGCCCGCTACAGGGATGGTGAGGCAGGTATCCCGGGTTTCCTTGATGACTATGCTTTTTTAATTTACGGGCTGCTGGAACTCTATATCGCATGCGGAAAAACAGTATATCTTGAGCAGGCCATACACCTGCAGGAAGAACAGGAAAAATTGTTCTGGGATGAAACGAACGGCGGATATTATTTTACCGGACGAGATGCGGAGGAACTGCCGCTCAGGCCCAAGGAGATCTATGACGGTGCGATGCCTTCTGGGAACTCGATGAGTGCCTGCAATCTTGTCAGGCTGTGGAGACTTACCGGCTTATCCAAATGGCGAGAGCGGGCTGAAAAACAAATTAATTCATTTCAGAGTACGGTAGAGGATTATCCTACGGGATACACTGCTTTTCTTCAGGCGATCCAATACTGTCTGAGTCAGGGAGAGGAGCTGGTATTGTCTGGACCGGCCGGTCATGAAGACTTAGAAAAAATGCAGGCCGTGATTTTTAAGGATTTCCATCCGTATGCTGTGGTAGCCTATAATGACGGATCGTTAGTGGAGGTGATCCCGAGAATGCAAGATTACCCCGTTAGTGGGACTCTGACTGCTTATGTTTGTAGGGATTATGCCTGCAGGGAGCCTGTAAATACCCCAGAAGAATTAGCAAAAATTCTTACGGAATAGCTCTGATTTGAGGCATCGTCGTGCTTTCTGTGTCCTATGCTGTCACCTCTCCGTATATCTGCTTGTGAGTACGACAAAAGCATCAAGTTTCCGATGGACTCGCTCGAAGAGAAGACCGCCGGCAAACCACACCGGCGCATAGAGCAGCGTAATCAGTCCGTTTATCGCCAGCCGGTCTGTATAGTGCCAGGGATAAACACCCAGAATTTTAAGTAAAAACAGTCCGCTTAAATATTCTATCCCCCAGATTGCTGTGAGCCAAACGAGTCCTCTCAGCGGCCACCTCCACTCTGAAATCAAATCGTGCAAAGGTTCAAGAATAACAGCGGAACCATATATGAAGAACATCCAAAGGTTGGTAAAGCCCATCAGCCGAAAATCCCCGTGGATAAGAGAATTAAGTCCCGTCCAAATAATTTCGAGGCTCCAGCCCATTAGCCCGTAAAATAAATATCGTTTTAGCATGATTATAGTTTGTGACAGGGAGGGATGTTTTACTTATAGTAAAATATCCCTTAATAATCAGTACTGTGTTATCCCTAAAACCTAATTATTCTTAGATTAAAGTAAATAATTCGGAAAGTGCACCGAACACGGGGACTCCTTCATTGTGAATCAGCCCTGGGGAAGGATTTTTTTTCCGGGTGTGTTCGATTGCTTTTGTGATCACTTCAAGACTCATCGGGGCGATAGGCAAATTACGGCAATCTTCAAGCGAGTAGAAACCAGCCTGGATCACCTCGACCGGATCATGTTTTAATTGACCGCCCAGACCATGAAGAAAGAAGACAATATAAATATTGTGTTTCATGTTAGGGACATCTTCAGGGTAATCGCGGACTGCCAGAATGCTTACAGGCTTCGACAGGATGCCAGTTTCCTCCCGGACTTCTCGGACAACTGCCTGGGCAATTTTTTCATTCTGTTCTACATAGCCGCCGGGAATAGTCCATCTTCCTTTACCGGGGTTATGCGCTCTTTGGACGAGGAGTACTTTGTCGTCTTGCAGCAAAACACCGCCTACGCCCAGGGAGTATTCCCCCCAGTTGATATAGTCACAGGCCGGGCAGCTTTGCCTTTTTTTGTCTTCAATTAGTTTATACTCTAGCGTGGCAGAACACACGGGACAAAACTTAAATTCCGGATAAAGAGACGGCATATTGTTCCTTCTTTCTATAATAGGTCAAAGTCATTAATACTATTTTATCCTGAAAAAGATAAGATGCAAATTTTATCTGAATTGAGAAATACGGCACGAAGGATAAATAATTTCTTTGTAGAACTACTAAATAATACTTTATAATACTTTACTCGACTGAATTTTCAACCTGTGGGGGAAACATTAGAATGAAAAATGATAAGAAAAAAGAGATTTGGCTTAATCCTGAAGAACTCCGGCAGTTGTTGGAGGGAGGCTTGTATTGGAAAGATATAGAGCCTAAACTGTCCGAGGAAAATGCGGAAAGCATCAGAAGGCAGTTTAGTCCTGAAGATGATGCTGATATTAATGACAGTACCATTAACGAGCATGACCAGGACGATGGAGAGCATAACCGAACGGCCGGGAAGTTTCCGGAAGAGGATCAAGCGGAAGCAGGGCCGGTTTTTACCGGAGATTTGGATGAAGACAATGAGGAGATTAGAACGATTCTGCTCGGTGATCAAAATTTGGGGCAGGATGAACTGCAAAGACTGTTTATCTCCCAAGCGGCTTCCCTGGAAGATGATTTCAATGAAATAGAGAGTATAAGTGAAATCAATGATCCGGTAAAAACAAGCCCGGACAGCTTTAGCCCACTTACTGATATTGAGGCAGCGGATGTTTTAAATAAAGCGGATGAAGCCTATAACGCGGAAGATGCCACTATGACACTGAAAAGGCCGACAGATCTGGGTATGCTGGAGGAAACAGAAGTAGGGGCGGAAGAAAGAAGCCGCTTTTCTGATTTGAATAGTTATATCATGAACAGTAAAAATGACCCGAGTCCGGACGATGATGATGACCTGGATTTTGGGTTCGAACAGAAAAGCTCCTTCGGCGGGCTGAAACTTGTCATTCTGGTTGTAATTGTCGCAGCGGTCACTTTTGGTTTGTGGTATTTCTTTATCAGTAAGTGAGGACCCTTCCTAAGCACGTTCATGTTTTGTAGTCATGCGAGTAAAAAACCTATCTTCGGATAGGTTTTTTTAATAAAATAGTTTTCAAAACAATCAAAAAGGGGTAAAATAGTTACAAAGGTCAAAAAAGGTCATAAAGTCAATAAAGGTCAACATTAAAATGAGGATGGATGACGATGAGTAATTTGGCGAACAGAATCGAGGAGTACCTTAAAAAGATTATAGAGCAGGCTGAAGATGGGTACATCGTCCTGCAAAGAGGTTATCTTGCTGATTTCTTTTCATGTGCCCCTTCCCAGATTAACTATGTCCTTACAACGAGGTTTACCGCAGAACGCGGTTATCTTGTTGAAAGCAGAAGAGGCGGCGGCGGTTATTTAAGGATTGTTAGGCTGGGACTTGATCCTGAGGGTAAATTCCAGAGACTCATGTCGGAACTCATTGGGGATGACCTTTCCCAGGATCGGGCCAATAATCTTGTGGACAGACTCAGAGAAGAAGATCTGTTCACCAAAAGAGAAGCAATCCTGGTAAAAACGATTTTTTCCGACCGGCTTTTGGTTGGGGTGACGAATTTCCCTTCTACGCTTAGGGCCCGAATGATGAAAGAAATACTGGCGAATATGTGCCGGGACGATATCAATGATTGATCGGGGGGATAGCAATGCTTTGTCAGAATTGTCAACAACGGGAGGCTGTGGTTCATCTGACCAAAATCATTAATGGTCAGGCGGCTCAGCTTCATCTTTGCCAGGAGTGTGCGCAAAAAACGCCTGGCACCGGCTTCAATCTCTACCCTGGAATGGTATCGGATTTTTTACAGGCATTATTTGGGGTAAATCCGGCAGGGCAGTATGATCAGACGATCGTAGACAGCCAGACCGGAAAATGTCCCGGATGCGGAAGAACTTTTTCCCAGATACAGCAAGCCGGGAAAATGGGCTGCAGCAAATGTTACGATGAATTTGAGCCCCAAATGGAGATGCTCCTGCGACGGATCCATGGAAGAGGGATGCATGTCGGGAAAGTGCCGGTAAGAGGAGGAGCATCGTTCCGAAACAAACAGGAAATAGCCAAATTAAAACAACAACTGTTGGAACTTGTCCAAGCGGAAAAGTTCGAAGAGGCAGCCATATTAAGAGACCGGATTAAAGAAATGGAGAATACTGTCGGAGGTGAAAGCAAATGACTTATCGGGAACTGCTTGCCAAAGACAGCTTCTGGATGAAGGATACGCCGGACATTCCGATTGTACTGAGTTCCAGAATCAGATTGGCCAGAAATATCGCTGACAATCCTTTCCCTCACGTCATGTCCTATGATGATGCCGAAAAAATTGAAGCGCAGATTTCCGGTGTCTTAGACGGTTTTATTGCTGAAAAAGAAAAGCTTGTTTATATTCCGTTGAAAATGCTTATTCCAGTGGAGAAAAAGGTGCTGATTGAAAAGCATCTGGTCAGCCCAGGTTTTAAGGAGACTGAATATGCACGCGGTCTGGCCTTGTCCGAAAGCCATAAAATTGCAGTCATGGTCAATGAAGAAGACCATCTGAGAATTCAGGTGCTGATGCCGGGGAATAGCCTCAGGGAAGCTTGGCATCTTGCAGGATTGGTCGATGATCATCTGGAAGCACATTTGGATATTGCTTATAAAGAAAAGTTTGGTTACCTGACGACTTGTCCCACCAATGTTGGAACGGGCCTGAGAGTATCCGTGATGGTTCACTTGCCGGCCCTGGTGCTGACCAATCAGGTTCAGCAGGTTCTGGGTGCCCTGACGTCGCTTGGGTTGGCAGTACGCGGTGTATACGGTGAAGGCTCCAGGTCATTCGGAAATATCTTTCAGATATCCAACCAGGTTACGTTAGGTAAGAGCGAAGAAGACACCTTGGCACATCTTGATGCGGTCACGCGGCAGCTGATGGAACGGGAAGTCCAGATGCGGGAAGTTATTCGCAAAGAATCTCCGCTTATCGTCGAAGATAAAGTCTGGAGGGCCCGGGGGACTTTGGAAAATGCCAGAATCCTTGAAACGGAAGAGATCTATTCTCTTCTATCGGAGGACCGGCTGGGCATTGATATGGGCATTCTGCCTAGAGTCTCTGCAGGTTTCGTGTCTGTCTTGATCAACTCGATGCAGGGATGTCTGCAATATAATCGCAATAAGCAGCTGGATGCTTATGATATTAACGCAGAAAGAGCTCATTTTGTGCGTGGAATCTACCATCAAAAAATGAGTGAGAATGTAAATTAAACGACAATAGGAAAGGAAGGATCAAAATGTCAAGAAAATTTACGCAAAAGGCAGAAAAAGTATTTATGCTTGCTGAGGCGATTGCCAAACGTATGGGCCATAAGGTTATAGGGACGGAGCATATTCTTCTGGCTTTGATTGAAGAAGGAGAAGGAGTCGCTGCGAAGGCGCTAACCGGGGTCGGATTGGACCCGGACAAGGTAAGCGCAAAGATTACCCAGATCATTGGCTTAGGAACCCCTATTAGCGGAGAGGTCGGATTGTCGCCGCGAGTGAAGCGCGTGATTCAGCTTGCCACCGAAGAGGCTCAACGCCAGGGGGTCAATTATATTGGAACCGAACATATTCTGCTTGGCCTGATCATTGAGGGAGAAGGAATTGCTGCGAGAGTCCTGGCGGATCTTAAGATCAGTCCGGAAAAAATATGGGAACAGGTTGTAGAGCTCCTGGGAGGGGAAACCGAAGGTACATCAATGCCTGGAAGTGGTGCCGCGAATAACGGCAAACCCGGACAGACAGGCGGAACGCCGACTTTAAACGAGTTCGGACGGGACTTGACGGTCATGGCTGCTGAAGGGAAGCTTGACCCTGTCGTTGGCCGGGGAAATGAAATCGAAAGAGTCATTCAGGTGCTGAGCCGCCGGACGAAGAACAACCCTGTATTGATTGGAGAACCCGGGGTTGGAAAAACGGCTATTGCTGAGGGTCTAGCCCAAAGAATTGTCAACAACCAAGTACCGGAGATCCTTGTCGATAAACGGGTTGTGACACTTGATCTTTCTTCGATGGTCGCGGGGACAAAATATCGCGGTGAATTTGAAGAGAGAATGAAAAAAGTCATGGAAGAAATCCGGCTGGCGGGCAACGTGATTGTCTTCATCGACGAACTCCATACGCTGATCGGAGCGGGGGCTGCCGAAGGAGCTATTGACGCAGCCAATATTCTGAAACCCGCCCTAGCTAGAGGAGAAATGCAGTGTATCGGAGCAACGACACTCGATGAATACCGTAAGCATATTGAACGTGATCCGGCCTTGGAAAGGCGTTTTCAACCAATTAAGGTAGGAGAGCCTACGGTTGAGGAAACGGTGGCTATTCTAAAGGGTTTAAGGGACAGGTATGAAGCGCATCATAGGGTGAAGATATCCGACGAGGCAATTGATGCGGCAGCACGCTTGTCTGACAGGTATATCTCCGACAGATTTTTACCCGATAAAGCCATTGATTTAATTGATGAGGCTGCATCCAGGGTCCGTATCCACAGTTTTACAGCACCGCCGGATTTGAAAGATCTGGAGGAAAAAATCGAAAATCTCAAGAAAGAAAAAGAAGCAGCCGTAAAAAGACAGGAATTTGAAAAGGCCGCTGAAATCAGAGACGAGGAGCAAAAGAAACGCGAAAAGCTCAGCGAGATCCGTAAGAACTGGGAAGAAAATAGAGAAAAAGAGCTAATTGGCGTGGGGCCGGAGGATATCTCCAGAATCGTATCGAGCTGGACGGGGATTCCGGTGAATAAACTGGAAGAGGGAGAAAGCTCCAGACTTTTGAAGCTGGAATCCCTTCTACATGAGAGCGTGATCGGACAGGATGAGGCAGTCACGGCTGTTGCCCGTTCGATCAGACGGGCTAGGGCAGGACTTAAAGACCCAAAGCGGCCCATTGGTTCCTTTATTTTTCTCGGACCCACAGGAGTCGGGAAAACCCAGCTGGCGCGGTCCTTGGCTGAATCTTTGTTCGGGGATGAAAGTTCACTGATCAGAATTGATATGTCCGAATATATGGAAAAGCATGCCGTATCCAGGATGGTAGGTTCTCCTCCGGGATATGTCGGACATGATGAAGGGGGACAGCTGACTGAGGCAGTACGCAGGAAACCGTACAGTGTCATTTTATTTGACGAGATAGAGAAGGCCCACCCTGAAGTATTTAATATTCTGCTTCAGGTATTGGAAGACGGCAGGCTCACTGACTCCAAAGGAAGGCTTGTAGATTTTCGCAATTGTGTACTAATCATGACGTCTAACGTTGGGGCCTCTTTCCTCAAAAAAGAATCTCTGGGTTTTGTCTCTGGAAGAAACGAAGAAAGTGAATACAAGTCCATGAGTTCGCGGGTCATGGAGGAACTGAAGAAAACCTTCCGTCCGGAATTTCTGAACAGAGTGGATGAAATGGTGGTATTCCATCAACTTCAGCAAGCCGATCTTGTGAAGATTACAAGAATCCTGGTTAAGGACGTCAGCAAACGTCTGAAAGAACAGGATCTCGAGTTGGTTCTGGATGATGAAGTTCTGGAGCATCTGGCAGAGGAGGGTAAAGATCCGACCTATGGTGCGCGTCCTCTAAGAAGGGCCATTCAAAAACTGATTGAGGATCCCCTCTCAGAAAAGATCCTCGAAGGAACTTATAAAGCAGGCGATACGATCAAGGTCGAACTTTCCGACAAAGAAGTGGTTTTTGTGAAACCAGCAGCCGCAAAGAAAACAGGCAAAAAGAGATAGGGGGAAGGATTCTTGGCAGGTCCGAAGACAAAGTTCTATTGCCGGGAATGCGGGCAGGAAAGCGCGAGATGGCTCGGAAGGTGTCCCGGATGCGGTGAATGGAATACGCTGATTGAGGAACGCGTAGAAAAATCCAAACCTACAGAAAGCAGAGGGATCGTTCAGGCGATCCCTCTGACTGAAATCCAAACGGTGGAAGGACACAGACTTGATACCGGAAGTCCAGAACTTAACCGGGTTTTTGGGGGAGGGGTTGTCGAAGGATCCTTTGTTCTTTTAAGCGGAGAGCCCGGAATCGGCAAATCCACGCTGTTTCTGCAAATGGCAGAATATCTTTCCCGGAAGGAAAATGTGCTTTATGTGTCGGGAGAGGAATCTGCCCGGCAAATCAAACTCAGGGCTGACAGAATGGGACTTTCTTCTTCCCGGGTACATATACTTGCCGATAATTCTTTGGAAGCAGTACGTTCGGAGGTACTGGATAAAGGTTATAAAGTCGTTTTTATTGATTCAATTCAGACGATGCTGCTCGAAGACGTCCAGTCTGCACCCGGAAGCGTCAGCCAGGTCAGGGAAGGGGCTTCTTTCTTGCTGAAACTGGCCAAAGAAAATGAGATTACGGTTCTCCTGGCTGGCCATATTACAAAAGAGGGTGCGATTGCCGGGCCCAGGGTTCTGGAGCACATGGTTGATACAGTCCTGTATTTTGAAGGAGATCAGCACCATATCTTCCGTCTGCTGCGGGCGGTCAAAAACCGTTTTGGTCCGGCCAACGAAATTGGGGTATTTGAGATGAGGGGCTGCGGTCTAGCTGATGTGACAAATCCCTCCATGTTTTTTATGGGTGATCATACACAGGTATCCGCTGGTTCCGGGGTGGCTGTCGTGATGGAAGGAACAAGGCCGCTCTTAGTGGAGATCCAGGCTTTAGTAACATCGTCCATCTTTACGCCGCCGAGAAGAACCGTAAACGGGATGGATTACCACCGCCTGCTGATGCTTCTGGCAGTTCTGGACAAACGGGCCGGATACGCTTTTGGCGCCCGGGATGTTTTTGTCAATATTGCCGGGGGTCTCGATGTGGATGAGCCGGCAGCAGATCTTGCTGTCATCGCCGCTGTGATGTCGGGAATTAAAGATCAGCCGCTTGGAAATATCGCGTTAATCGGGGAACTTGGCCTGACCGGAGAAATTAGAGGAGTTTCTCATATCGAGCAGCGGATCAGAGAAGCGGAGAAATTTGGTTTTCGAAATTGCCTGGTACCAGAAGTCAATGCAAGCAGTATAGAGAAGACCGATTGCCGGATCATTCCGGTTAAGAACATTGAGGAAGCACTGGATTTTCTTTTTTAGATGATGATACCAAAATAAAAAAGGATGTCAAAAGACATCCTCGGCAGTCATTCCAAGGCATCACTGATATGTAAACTCATTTGGTAACTGATAACAAATATACGAAATGATAAAAATATCTCTGCATCCTTTAATCTTCTTTTAAGCTCAGCTATCTAAAATTAAAAACAGTAAGTGTTTTAAGTCTGCGTTCTTCTTTTTCCAAGATTTCGTTCACGGACAAGCCCAGAATATTGGCAAGAGCTGAGATGTAAAAAAGCTGATTTCCCAGTTCGATTTCGACAACTTCACGGCAGTTGGAACAAAGGTCTCCTTCCAGATGACTGTTCAGGAGAAATTTAAGATCTGATAGGGTAGCATTTTCTGGAATTGGGCTCTTGTGGGCATCCACTGAGACACAGCCGCAAGAAGTCACAGCCTTCGTTATAGCCCTGTTTACCCGGGAAGAAGCCTCTTGTCCTTTTGATAAAATATCCAAGATGCTTTGGTGCCGAATGAGCATAGCATCAACCGTTTCTTGAAAATCATTATTGATTGGACTCATAGAACATACACTTCCTTTCTGCCAGTTTCATTATAGACAGCATCTGAAGCTGTTGTCAATTTCATCAAATCGGGAAATATTTCTTGAATTAAGATATATTGAAATAATTTGTCGTTTGCTTTGAAAGAGAAATACAACCTGATATAATGATGAGATACAGGGGAAAATACCGCTAAACAATTTCATAGGGGACAGATCAGGAAAATTTCAGGCTCCTGGTATAAACAGAATTGTTTTTAGCCAAAATATAGAAAAAGGGAGGTGAATTTGATGCTTAGCAAAATTGTTCGCGGCATCATTACGCTGCTGTTTGGAGCAGCAGGAATTTACGTAGATTACTTGATATTAAAGGTTGTCGATATTCGTCAGCTTAGCCAGACATTAGGTTTTGAGATTCACTTATACTGGACTTATATTATTATTTTTACTGTGTTATCTGCTTTTGGTTTCTTTCTCGCCCCTGTATGTATGAAAGTCTTTATTGGCCTTGTCAAATGGCTGGAAAGCAAACTTACCCGCATGCCGATTCACGATCTAGTCGGAGGTTCACTTGGGGGTATTGTCGGTTTGCTGATTGCCCGTCTGATTTGCATTACTTTTGTGGATATTCCGTTTCTCGGTCCGATTCTGTCGGTCATTGTCAGCTTGTTACTTGGCTACGTCGGCCTGATTATTGGGATCAATCGCAAGGATGATATTCTTGGATTTTTCAACTTTTTACCCAAGCTGAAAGGGGAACGTGCTGAAAAAGAAAAGAATAAGGATAAAGGGCACGGGAAGCAGCCTGCTGCAGGCTATAAAGTGCTTGATACCAGTGTGATTATTGACGGCAGAATAGCGGATATTGTTAAAACGAGTTTTTTAGATGGGGTTCTTCTCATTCCTGGTTTTGTTCTGGAAGAGCTCAGACATATTGCCGATTCTTCAGACGCCCTCAAAAGAAACCGGGGTCGGAGAGGGCTTGATATCTTGAACCAGATTTCTAAGGAATCGGTCATCAAGGTTGAGATCTACGAAGGTGATTTTGAAGACATCGCTGAAGTGGATAGTAAGCTTGTCAAACTGGCGAATATTCTAGACGCGCCGATATTGACCAATGATTATAACCTGAACAAAGTGGCCGAGCTTCAGGGGATAAAAGTCTTAAATATCAATGAATTGGCCAATGCTGTAAAACCAGTCGTCCTTCCGGGCGAAGAGATGTATATTCAGATTATGAAGGAAGGAAAAGAGGCTGGACAGGGTGTAGCTTATCTAGACGATGGAACGATGGTTGTCGTTGACGGAGGACGCAGGTACATTGGGCAACAGACCACCGTACTGGTTACGACTGTTCTGCAAACGGCTGCAGGTAGGATGATCTTTGCTAAACCCAAAGGGATGCAGGAAAAATCATCTGAGGAGTTTTCCCATGAGTTTAATGCGTTCGGCTAATATCGCTGCTATCGTACCTGCCGCCGGGCGGGGAAAAAGGATGGGGGGTCAAGGCAACAAGCTTCTGCTTGAACTTGCCGGGACCCCTATCCTTGTTTTTACTCTTAAAACACTGGAATTTTGTCCGCTGATTAAAGAGATCATTATTCCTGCGGCAGGGATAGATATTTTGGCAATTAAAAAGTTGGTGGAAAAATACAGCCTAAAAAAGGTGACAGCAGTGGTTGAGGGAGGTGCCGAAAGGCAGGACTCCGTTTACCGGGCGCTTCAGTCCTTAAGTCCTGAGGTGGACAGCGTGATCGTCCATGACGGTGCCAGACCCTTATTAACACTGGATGATCTGAACCGTTTTCTTGAAGAAACGGCAGACCTTGAAGCGGCTGTCATGGCTGTACCTTTGAAAGATACTGTAAAAAAGGTGGATGCTCAGGGCCGAGTTATGGAAACACCCCCACGGGAACAGCTCCGGGGGATTCAGACACCGCAGATTTTTAACCGGAACCTTTTAGAAAAAGTACACAAACTTGCCTTTGAACAGCAGTACCTGGCCACGGACGATGCTTCTCTGTTTGAGTGGCAGGGTTTACCGGTCAGGGTTGTTAAAGGCAATTACGAGAATATCAAAGTGACCACGCCTGAAGATATACTTTGGGCCGAGTCCATCCTGTGCAGAAGAAGAGAGGTGCCTCCAATGAAGATAGGACTGGGCTACGATGTCCATGCACTGATTGAGGGACGGACGTTAATTCTGGGCGGAGTAGAAATTCCTCATGAGAAAGGACTTTTGGGGCATTCTGATGCAGATGTCCTGACGCATGCTGTAATGGATGCGATTCTCGGGGCTTGTGCGCTTGGTGATATTGGTAAACATTTTCCCGACAGCGATGCCCGGTACAAAGGCATTTCCAGTCTGGCACTGCTGGCTGAAGTTGTAAAGCTTGCGCAAGGCGAAGGCTATAGGCTTGGGAATCTGGATAGTATTATTGTCGCTCAGAAACCGAAAGTGCTGCCTTATATCGCGCAGATGAGAAAGAATCTGGCAGAGATTCTGAACGCAAGTCCGGACTGTATATCGATCAAGGCAACGACAACGGAATGCCTGGGCTTCGAGGGCAGAGAAGAAGGAATCAGTTCGCAGGCAATTGTTTGTCTTTTACCCGTATGACCTGATATAATATTAAACGCAATTATTCCTAATAGGATCTTTAATAGGATCTTTAATAGCTTTAATACCTGCTGAAGACAAGCAGTACGAAGTAGAAATGAGGTTATGTCGATTATGACGGTGAAAGTAAGGTTTGCTCCAAGCCCGACCGGGCCCCTGCATATCGGAGGAGCAAGGTCAGCTCTTTTTAATTATTTGTTTGCAGCAGGCAAAGGTGGGACCTTTGTCTTTAGGATAGAGGATACCGACCTGGAACGGTCGAGCCGCGAATCAGAGCAGGATATCATGAAAGCGCTACACTGGCTGGGGATCACCTGGGATGAGGGGATAGACGCCGGCGGAGATTCCGGCCCTTACAGGCAGACGGAAAGGCTCGGTACATACCGTGAATACACGGATAAGCTTCTTCAAAGCGGACATGCTTACCTGTGCTACTGTTCGGAAGAAGAACTGGAGCAGGAACGTCAGGAGCTGAGTTCCCGTGGGGAGACCCCGCGCTATCTCGGAAAATGCCGGACGCTGACCACAGAACAACGCCAGGCTTATGAAATGGAAGGACGGAAGCCCGTTGTCCGCTTCCGAGTGCCGGAAGGTCAGGATATTGTGATCAATGACTCGGTCAGAGGAAAAGTCGTTTTCGAAAGTGATGGAATCGGGGATTATATCATTGTCAAATCAGATGGAATCCCAACCTACAACTATGCCGTGGTCATCGACGATGTCCTGATGGGCATTACGCATGTTGTCAGAGGCGAAGAACATCTATCGAATACGCCGCGTCAGGTCCTAATTTATGAGGCTCTTGGAATGAAAGCGCCCGATTTTGCCCATATCTCCTTGATTTTGAATACGGAAGGGCGGAAGATGAGCAAACGGGACGGGGATACTGCTGTCATGGATTATTTCCATAAAGGGTATCTGCCGGAGGCCGTCGTGAACTTTATTGCGCTTTTAGGCTGGTCGCCCTCCGGTGAGCAGGAGTTCTTTACGATCGAAGAACTCAAGAAAGAATTTTCATTGGAGAAAGTATCAAAGAGCCCGGCAGTTTTTGATTTGAATAAGCTGAACTATATTAATGCGCATTACCTGAAACAGACTGCTTCGGCAGACCTTGTTCGGCTGGTGCTGCCGTTTTTGAGAGAAAAAGGACTTTTTCCGAATGAACTTTCTTCGGCCGAACAGCAGTGGGTGACCGGCTTTATTGATGCCGTCAAGGAAAAAATCAACTGCTTAAGTGAGGTTAAGTCCTATATTCATTATTTTATTGGAACAGAAATTGATGTGCTGCCGGAGGAAGCTGAAGCGATTATGAAGGCGGATACCGTACCGGCAGTATTGCAGCTTTTTGCAGCTAAGGTCCGGGAAACCGCCTTGCTCGACGCGCCAGCAGCCAAGAACATTTTAAAAGAGATTACCAAAGAACTTAACCTGAAAGGCAAGGACGTGTTTATGCCAGTCAGGATTGCACTTACGGGGCAGATGCATGGCCCTGATCTCGACCGGATCATGGAGCTTCTAGGCAAAGAAAACATTTACGGGAGATTGGAGAAGACGTCTGTTTATCCGAAGTAAGTACAAGGAGGAAATCGTGATGGCGATCAGACTGTATAATACACTTACGCGTCGCAAAGAAGAGTTTGTGCCGAGGGAACTGGGAAAGGCTTCAATGTACGCCTGCGGCCCAACGACGTATAATTATTTTCATTTGGGAAATGCCCGGATGCTGGTGGTTTTCGATATGGTCAGGCGCTACCTGATCCATAAAGGATTTGTCGTCACGTATGTCCAAAATTTCACCGACGTTGATGATAAAATCATTAACCGCGCCGCTGAAGAAGGTTGTGACCCGATAGCACTAGCCGGTAAATATATTAATGAGTACTTTACGGATGCCAAGGCTTTGAATATTCTTCCTGCCGATATTCATCCGAAAGCCACGGAACATATCCCGGAGATGATTGATATTATCCGCAGGCTGGAGGAAAAGGGCTTAGCCTATCATATTGACGGAGATGTTTATTTTGCTGTGGACAAATTCCCGGGATACGGTAAGCTGTCCGGCCGGACCCTTGAAGATATGCAGGCCGGGGCGCGTGTAGAGGTGGATGACAAGAAGCATAACCCGATGGATTTTGCACTATGGAAAAAAGCCAAAGCGGGTGAACCTTTCTGGGAAAGTCCTTGGGGTAAAGGAAGGCCCGGCTGGCATATTGAATGTTCAGCGATGTCCTTGAAATACCTCGGTCCTGGGTTTGATATTCATGGGGGCGGAGGCGACCTGGTTTTTCCGCATCATGAGAATGAAATTGCGCAGTCCGAAGGCTGTCTGGAGGGCCAACAGTTTGCTCGGTACTGGATGCATAATGCGTTTATTACTATTAATCAGGAGAAAATGTCCAAATCGCTGGGGAATTTCTTTCTGGTCAGAGATGTTACCGAAAAATTCCCGGGAGATGTTATCCGTTTTTATCTGCTCGGAACACACTACCGCAGTCCGCTGGATTTTGATGATGAGAAGCTAGTCATGGCCTCTAAAGGATTGGACCGTCTGAAAAACAGCGTGCGTCTGGCCAAAGAGGCGTTGGGCAAAGCACTGGGTAAAGAGGGTAGGTCGTTCGGTATGATTACTGGAAACCCGGATCTGAAGGCGGACAATGAAATGGCTGGGGTCTGCCTGGAAGCTAGGAATGCTTTCGAACAGGCTATGGACGATGATTTTAATTCGGCCCAGGCTTATGCAGCTTTATTCGAGTTGGCCAAAGGAATTAATACGTATCTTGCCAAAGGTTCTATAGAGACTGAATCTTTAGCTGAAGCAGCACGGACTTTGATCGAGCTGGCTGGGATACTTGGATTTGATCTGGAGGTTGAGGCCGAAGCCTCACAGGAGGATTCCGGAAAATTGGCCCAGGTCATGGAGCTTGTGATGGAGATCAGAGCCAATGCCCGTAAGAACAAAGACTGGACGACTGCGGATCTCATCAGGGACAGGATTAAAGACATCGGGATTGTGATTGAAGATACCCCCGAGGGTGCCCGTTGGTATTTGAAATAGTTAAGGGATGATAACATTTGCCTAAGCATAACGAACCTGAACAGGATAACGACATGCCGGATATTTGGTCGGTACAAATCAATAAGCGGTGGCAGGATATTAATATCCTGCTGCTCGCCTATATAGGTGACGCCGTTTACGAATTATGGGTGCGCAAGCATCTTCTGGAGCAGGACATTGCCAAGGTACAACTCATGCATAAGCGGGCTATTTTCTATGTACAGGCCAAAACGCAAGCAGGTATTTTGAGGCATCTCATGAACGAACTGGATGAAACGGAGACGGAGGTTGTTCTGAGGGGGCGTAATGCGAAGGGCCACTATCCGCGCAGTATTGATGTTGTCACCTACAGGCATTCTACAGCCTTCGAAGCACTTATCGGCTACTGGCATATTACTGGCCAAAATACGCGGATGAGCGCGGTTCTAAACAGCATAGACGGGATTCTTGAGACAATGGCGACAGAAAATAACAAGAAAACAGAAAGAGACACTTTACCCGAAGAAACTGGAAAACGGGGGGAGTCAGAGCATGAAGATCACGAATTTTGAACATACCGGACTGGACCGGGTTGCAGACTGGATTAAACGAAATCATTTAAGCGGAATATCCGGCACGGAACTAAAGAAAATTTTGAAAACAGCCAATATATTCTTTGTTGCCGAAGGCATCAATCGGGTTCAGAGTATGTTGCTCTGTGAGCTGAAAGCATCCTATGTCCAACAAAGTCAAAGATATGTGGCATTTGATCAGGACGCGTTTGCTTTTCCCGACCTGCCGCCTGAAGATTGCCACAGAGCCTGGGAACTTGGGCAGCAGGCATTAGATCTGTATACCAGAATGTGTGCACTGAAGGAAGGCGGATTTAAAGGGAGACCTAAGCCCGAGCATTACCTTTACGCGATTCCGATCGAAGATGCCCGCTATATCCTGCCGCTTGCGGCAAAGACGAATCTATCCGTTTCGATGTCCGGAGATAAACTGTGGGAGTTCTTTCTTTTATTCAATGACAGGAGATATGAAGGGATATTCGACACTTTGAAAAATGAGCTGGAAGCTTTTCTTCCAGTTGAATTACGCGCACTGTTCCCCTGTGGCTATGACAGTACGGAGGAATCAGCAATCATTGAAGACTTCTATCGGACAGATTTGGCGAGGATCAATCCCGAAGATGATCTCATCTTAATGTCCGGTTATCAGGAACCGGACATTAAGGCTGGCCTGGGCGCTCTGACCAGCACCCAAAGCAGGGCGTCTTCCGAAGTTTTACTATCCTGGGGGGAAGAAGCTCCGGTCAAGGCGAAAGAAATTGTCCGGAGGGTACTTGGTTACGGGCATGAAAGCATTGCCGAACAGTCCCGGACCACTTTTGGGATGATGTGTTCCCTGGTGACGTATCACCAGCAGATCCGTCACCGTCTGCCGGAAATGTTCCGGGAAGATTTCAGTAACCTTTTCAGCGACATGAAAAGACCAGTAATTATTCCGGATAGCATTTGTAATTCCCCATTTTTGGAGGAGTTCTTGGATCTAACGGAAGCCTATCGGACATTTTCCAGGGAGATTTATCAAAAATTTGGGTTGGGTAAAGCTATGCCATTTATTCTGAACTGCCAGCTTATAAAAATGATCATGTCCACGAATGCAAGGATAGACAATCAGATGCTCTCGGAAAGGACCTGTATGAATGCCCAGTGGGAAATCAGAAAGCTCGCTGTCAAGAAACTGAAAATCCTCAGAGAATTATCCGATGTACTCTATGAAAAAGCGCTGCCGCCCTGTCTGGTCAGCAAATGCCATGAAGGGAAGATGACGTGCGGCAGACAGCAGGAAGTAAGAGAGCTGTTTGATTTCAGGAAATAATAACAGTTGTGTACTGCTACAGGAGTCTGTTATCTGCAGATTATTTACCCGCGCGGCGTCGGGAAAAATGTTGGACGGGGGTTACGGATGAAAGCGGTTGTTTCGGTAGATCAAAACTGGGGTATCGGTTATAAAGGAAACCTGTTGCTGAAAATCCCGCAAGATATGAAGTTTTTTAAGCAGATGACTGTCGGCAAGGTTGTGGTCATGGGCAGAGGAACCTATGAATCATTGCCAGGAAAAGAACCCTTGAAGGACAGAACCAATATCGTCTTGAGTACAAACAGGGATTTCCGGGATAATAGAGTTATTAGCTGTCACTCTCTGGATGACCTGCTTCAGGAGTTAAAAAAATACCCTTCGGACGATATCTGTGTGATCGGCGGAGAATCGCTTTTTCAGCTGCTCATGCCCTATTTGGATGAACTGTATGTGACAAAAATCAGGCACACATTCCCTGCGGATAGGCATTTTAGAAATGTCGACGAAGATGACAACTGGAGAGTTGAGTCCGAAGGTGAATTGCATACTTATAATGACATTCAGTACAGTGTTGTAAAATATGTAAGAAAGTGATTGTCGTTTGAAAGGAGAAACCGGCTTTGGAAGAAAATATTGTGTGCGGACGCAACGCTGTGACCGAACTGATCAAATCCGGGAATCCGGTAAATAAAGTGCTGGTCAAAAATGAAAAGGGGCCGGGAAGAAATTCGGACATCCTGCATCTGCTTAAAACACGCGGCATACCGTATCAATTTGTGGAAAATACTGTCCTGGACAAATATACTGCCGGAGAAAAGCATCAAGGAGTGGTGGCATTTGCTGCTGCCAAAGAATATGCAGAACCATCCGATATTTTGGAGATAGCAAGGCAAAGAGGGGAAGATCCATTTATCCTTGTTCTGGATGAGATCGAGGATCCGCATAATCTAGGAGCCCTTCTTCGAACTGCCGATGCAGCGGGTGTTCATGGGGTTATCATTCCCAAAAGAAGAAGTGCCGCGCTCACACCAGCTGTCGGCAGAACGTCGGCCGGAGCTGTGGAATATGTGCCTGTGGCCAGAGTAAGTAACCTTGTCCAGACACTTAAATATCTCAAAGAAGAGGGCTGCTGGGTATCCGGTGCGGAAGCAGGCGGCAAAGATATCTATCAGGCGGAACTGAAAGGGTCAAGGGTCATCGTCATTGGCGGAGAGGATAAGGGACTCGGGAGACTGATCCGAGAAACCTGCGATGAAATTATATCCTTGCCAATGTGTGGCAGAATTTCATCTTTAAATGCCAGCGTAGCCGGGTCTATCATCATGTATGAGGTCCGGAGACAGAGAAATCAGACTTAATCCGCCATATCCCGCCATATCCCGCCAATCTTCATCTTGACGCTATTTGTGCATTTCAGGTATAATTGTTTTGTTATAAGCATATAATGGACGCTTCAGCGTTACCTTCGTGAATCGGTTTCGGGAGGGATGGACTTGACTTACAGTATCCAGACAGAGATTCCAGAAGAATTCGAGGCTAATGAATACATAGCGGATGAGGAACTAGTTGAGTTAGCAAAGATCGGTGACGCAGAAGCTCAGGAGTACTTAATCAATAAGTACAAGAATTTTGTCAGGGCAAAAGCCAGATCGTATTTTTTGATCGGCGCAGATAGAGAAGATATTATTCAAGAAGGCATGATTGGGCTGTATAAAGCAATTCGTGACTTCCGTGGGGACAAGCTTTCCTCTTTCAGAGCATTTGCCGAGTTGTGCATAACTCGGCAGATCATTACAGCGATCAAGACGGCTACCAGACAAAAACATATTCCGCTCAATTCGTACGTATCGCTAAACAAACCTATTTACGATGAGGATTCCGACAGGACACTCTTGGATGTTATTTCTGGAAATAAAATCACGGATCCCGAGGAACTGATCATCAGCAGGGAAGAATTTGACGATATTGAAGAAAAAATGGGCGAAATTTTAAGTTCGCTCGAATGGGAAGTGCTGATGTCCTATCTTGAAGGCAAATCTTATCAGGAGATTGCCGTTGATCTTGACAGGCATGTCAAATCCATTGACAATGCACTGCAGCGGGTCAAGCGAAAGTTGGAAAGGTATCTGGAGCACAGAGGGGCCTAAAATCCCATATAATATGAATAAAATCAGGTACTCCGTTTTGTAAATCTTTCCAGAAGAAAATTGACTTTTATTGTTGACAAGTAGCCGTAATCTTTGATACAATACGTTGGTGTCTAATGCCGATGTAGCTCAATTGGTAGAGCAGCTGATTTGTAATCAGCAGGTTGCGGGTTCGAGTCCCATCGTCGGCTCCAATTGAAATGGGTAGGTGGCCGAGTGGTTAAAGGCGGCAGACTGTAAATCTGTTCCGAAAGGTACGGTGGTTCGAATCCATCCCTGCCCACCATTCTATAATTGGAGATATCGAGCTGGAACGTTTTTTTAACATCGCGGGGTGGAGCAGTGGTAGCTCGTCGGGCTCATAACCCGAAGGTCGTCGGTTCAAATCCGGCCCCCGCAACCAATGAAATTAAAAAAGCCTTAGACAAGTGTCTAAGGCTTTTGTGTATCGTATAAACCATTAAAGTCAAAGCCCGCTATGTATACTCAGGCATCTCTCCTGAATAAACTCCAGCATAGCTTCGATGAATTCTACTTAAAACCCAGACTAATATCTCCCCAATATTTACTTGATTTCCTTTATGCCAGATGAACTCCAACTGTTTATCAGGCTTACGTAGGCATTCAGTTCAATATCATCAATCAGGAAATTTACGACAATTGATTTCGGCACGGGTAGGGTTGCCTCACCGTTTTCACTGATCATGAGGGTCGGAGGTGAAATATCCAGATCGGTAATGCCAATTTTCGTAAACTGCGTGCAGGTATTCGCGCAGATTATATTCCCCATCTCGGAAATCGCGCTTTTGGCTATGGCATCCAGTTCAGTCACCGGCACGCCCATCATCATTTTTGATGCAAACTTATTAGCAGCTTCAACATTCATCCCGAACAGGATCGCGCCTTTCACTGTTCCGAAAAGTGAGATGTTCAGAAGAATGCCATTATACTGAAAGGCTGCTTCAATTTTGGACACCTTGCGCCGTTCGACCGACTGGAAGCCGAGCTGAGGCAGAATTTCTGTAAAAGCAGTCAGAAGAGGATTAATAATACTTACATCCATATACTCGACCCTTTCTTAAAACCCACACCCAGGAAAATATTCCCAAAGTTAGTTTCTGCCTTCACAGCATCCATTTTAAGATTTGGACTCATAATTTCAGTTGCGGTACCGTAAAAAAGACTGGGGGGAGAAACGCTCAGACTATAGGTTTTATCGGATTTATTCAGCATCGAGCAGGCAATCCCGGCAATAATGTTGGCCAGTTCGGCAACCATGGCCAACACCTCTTCACGGTTTCTATGAGCGCGTTTCAGGATTATCTCAACAACCTTTTCCGCAGTTTCCATCGATATATCTAAGATCATAGATCCGGAGTGGCGGCCGATCAGCCCGATAACAGCTGTAATTCCCTGGGAAAAGTAATGGTCTTCAAAATTTTCGTATGAAGCAAAAGAAACGGGTGATTTGGTCATTCGGGCAATATTCTGGGTCATAGATTCCTTAAAGGTTTCCAGACCATATGCGAGCAGATGGTCATAATGAATATCCGGCACCATAACGTTGTTAATCATCTGAACCAGGTAGTCGCCGTCAACAGGTTTTTGAATGTATCCGGAAATCCCGATGCGGCGCGCTTCAGCTTCCGATTCTTCGTCCTTCATCGAACTGACAAGAATAATCTTTGCATTGGGGTCTTTTACAAAAAGAGCACGGCTGCACTCAAATCCGTCTATATCAGGCATAACAATATCCATCGTTACTACATCGGGTTTGCACCGTTCATATGTTTCGATTAAGCTGTCGTAAGAATCGGCTTCCCCGACGACTTCCAAGCCACTGTCGCGAAGTATTTCCATAATAAACGTTCTTGAAAACAGAGAGTCGTCAACGACCATCACTTTTATTGAACTCATTTTTCCGGTATTACCCCCATCCGATGTAGTACACCAAGGTATTAGTCAATATGCACTCTAAATTATAGCAAGTAATTTTTGGGATTGCTATCATCAAATGGGTTCTCAATAAATAAAAAAAGATTTAATTGGTTAAATTCGAAAACAAAGCCAGGCTATTGCCTGGCCACTATTTTTTGGATCATTCTATACTTGCTTTTTTTTATCCAGGGCTTCGTCCCGGATTTCCGCCCTCATTCCGTTTAACGCATCACGCCTTCGATCATTCTTTTCTTTTAAATCTTTCTTACTTTTTGGATCATTAGTTCTCGCAATCATTTCATCAGCAAGCTCCATATTCTGGATGGTGTGATTAATATTTTTCTGGATTCTGTCGACATTATCTCTGCGGTCATCCGGATTGTGTTTCATTAATACTGTTCCTCCTTTGGTCTGCACTTAAATAATTTGTCTCAGTATATTGTTTGAGGAGTGAACAAGTCTTATACTATAAAAATTTAAAGCAGTTTCTTTATATTGTATAAAGATCTTAAAACAAGCCAGTTCTGTGGAAAATATCTTCCAATTGTCCAATAGCTTATGCCCCCAATTCGAAATTCTTTGGCCAGGGACAGTTTGGCATAGATGCTTCGGGCATCTTCAAACCATACTTCGTGCTTTTTGCCGGAATCATCGTAGTAGGTGAAATACGGAGACTGTGCTGTTGAATTATACTGGATTGCTGTCTTTTCAGTTCTGGCCAGATCTACCGCCCCGCTGTTAGAGACTGTTCTGGCGGCAGTACCGGAAACGTATGGAAGGGTCCAGTCATAGCCATAATTGGGGATACCCATAAAGATTTTCTGTCTCGGAATAGCCGACACCGCATAGGTCAATACTTTGCGTACTTCATTTACAGGAGCAATTGCTTTGGGCGGGCTGTAGGTGTAACCCCATTCATAGGTCATTAGGATGACGTGGTTGGCCAGAGCCCCGTGGACAGGATAGTCGTGGGCTTCGTATAGCAGACCTTTTTGGTCGGCACTCAGTTTAGGGGCGAGAGCTGTCGTCACAGGATAGCCTAAAGGGCGGAGCGTATTGACGATTCTTCGGAGAAAGTTGTTATAGTTTTCCCGGTCGGATGGGTAGATGTATTCAAAATCAATATCGAGGCCGTAATAGTTTTTTTCTCTCAGCGTTCTGATAACTTGACTGATTAAAGTATTCTGAGCAGTCTGATTTGTCAGGATGGATCTGGCCAGCGTACTGTTGAAGCTTCCACCCTGCTGGATATTTGTGATGACCATTAGTGGAGCTGTCCGGGCTTCTCTCGCTGCCTGGATCAGTGGTTCATCCGGAATCGTATTCAGGGTACCGTCCGCGTTGACCTGGTAACTAAAGATACTAAGATATGTAAGATGGCGAAGACTTTTTCGGAGGATGTCTCTGTTAATATTCGGAAAGGCATACCCGTTCACTTCTATCGTTCCATAGCTGGCAGATGCTGCCGGAATCGCAATAGTCTGACCGGCATAGATACGGCTCGGATCTGTTATCCGAGGATTGGCGGCGAGTAACGCATTCACAGTTACACCGTGTTTTTGGGCAATCAGATAAAGAGACTCACCGGCGGCAACCGTATGTGTTCCGCTACTTTCCAGAATGACCACCGTCTGCCCGACAACCAGCTGGTTGGGATTGGTCAGTTCATTATCCGCAATCATTTTCTGGGGTGAGACCCCGTATTTGCGAGCAATGGAATAGATGCTCTGTCCTGAGCTTACAACATGAATTTTCAAGAAACACACTTCCTTTTTCATACTGTATGCTTCAGAGAAAAAAGAAGTGTTTAGGGTGCGGGTTTATTATCCGGGACAGATTATGTTATCATAAGACAATAGAAATAAATAAAGAATAAAACCTTAAGGAGCTGTGGAATGAATATCGGAGCCAGAACGTTAAAGACAGGTCTAGCCGTGGCCGTCAGTGTTTATATCTGTATCCTTTTGGATATTGAACCATCTTTGTTTGCTGCGACATCTGCAGTGGTTTGTATGCAGCAATCACTCGGAAGAAGTTTTCGAAATGCGCTGGAAGAAATTATAGTAAACATCATTGCAATTATTGTGGCTGTAGCGATCGGACTGGCCATACCGCTGCAGTTTCTGAGTATGGCACTTGCCACGATTGTTCTGATCATCATATTTACGACAGTGATTAAAGTGCCGAACCAGATCGTACTGGCGGTCATTTCAGCTATTTTTATCCTGGCTTCTCCACAGGAACAGTTTTTATCCCATGCCGTTTCAAGGTCGCTGGCCATCCTTATCGGACTGGTGACAGCCAATGTGATCAATTTGACGATCGCACCTCCGCGTCACCAAAAAGTGCTTGAGGATAAACTGATTGAACTGAATAATTTTGCTGTCCGGATGTTTGTCGATGCAGTGAACCGGTATTTATACCTGAATCTGGCTTCGGAAGAAGAAATGCATAAGAATAAAGCGGAATTCAACAGCTTGTTTCAGGAAGCTGAGAATTTATATGATTTATACCGCAAAGAGTGGAACGTCTTGTGGTTTGGCAATAACAAGAAAAACCCCAAGGCCCGTAAACCATTATATAAGGAATATTTAAATTACAGCCGGGGCCTCTGGCAAAGATCACAGGATTTACTTTTTCTTGCCGCAGAACGAAAAACCCGCCGGGAGGAAGCAAATGATCCGGCGGTGAGTCCTGAATTTGAGCATGTTTTTGAAATGCTGCACAATGTGATGTTCAGTGCGACAAGCTACAATTTGCAGCTTCAGAAAAAGGTCAAGGGAGAAGAGGCAGCTCAGTTTCCCGAATTGCGTGTCTGGAGCAAACTGCACGCTATTTTGAATGAATGGCAGGAGAATATGCCCTCAACAAGTTTTTACTATCATGCGCTGATTGAATTGTCTGTTGTCACCTACAGCATTCGCTGGTTTGCGAAGGAATCCTCCCGGCTGCTGAATCTGGAGACGGAAGCGAGTATATAAAGAAGACTAGATGCAGCTTGATTTCATAGTATTGTAGGGTTCACGGCTGCAGGCCAAACAGTTTTCTGCCGTTTTCCCAGAGGATTTTCTGGTTTTCCTCTTTCGTCAGGCCAAGTGATAAGAAACGCTCAAGTTCGGATTCGGGTGACCACATTGGGTAATCCGTGCCAAACAGTACTTTATCAATGCCATGGGAGCGAATAATATCAACAGCTGTTTCTTTTTCTATTAACATCAGAGAGCTGGACGTGTCGATGTAGACATTTCGCTCAAACAGGCTGTGGTCAAAATCATCCCACAAACTCCAGCCGCCCAGATGGGCTGCAATGACCACTAGATCAGGAAACATTTCCAAAATGTGAGCAAGTCTGTGTGGATGAGAGTAGTCAGTCCGAATATCCCCAATATGAAAAAGGATCGGTAATTTGCCCTCGGCTGCCTCATATATAGGAAACAAAGATGGATCGTCGATGTTATATTCCTGAAAATCAGGGTGAAGCTTCAGGCCTTTTAAACTGAGTGAAAGTATTCGCTCGATTTCCAGTTGAGGATTAGGAAATTCAGGATGCATGGTGCCGAAGCCGACAAACTGCGGATCGGTGCAAACACCGGCAATGAAATCGTTGATTGACTCGACTTGTTCTGTTCTCGTAGCGGTTGAGGAAATTAAAAAGCGGTTGATCCCGACGCCTGCACCGGAAGCGATCAGATCGGAGGCGGTTCCTTTTCCCGGCTCCATATCTTGTATAAGTTCGTCGTAGAAGGACAGGATGGAATCTACTGCCCTGGAAGCTACTTTTTGTGGGAAAATATGGGCATGGGCATCAAAAATGTTTGGGTAATCTGGATTGGACATAAAACAGACCTCTAATTCTTTTTTTATTTTCTAAACACAGTTATGATATAATGAATAAATATCGACAATAATACAATCCTAATTCGTTCTGCCTATTTTGGCAAGAGGATTTCACAGTTTATTTGTGACATACAAAGTAATCTTCCTTGACAAAGACTTTATTATTGTGTTAAATTATTCTGTGCGACTTGTAAAATATGCAGTTTAATGCCATTGCCGGGGGGGTGTTCCGAATGCGTGTTGCAATCACATTGGCTTGTACAGAGTGCAAAAACAGAAATTATCAGTCCAATAAGAATAAGAAAAATGACCCAGATCGTATTGAAATCAAAAAATACTGTAAAACTTGTAAGGCTCATACTGTTCATAAGGAAACAAAATAGTACGACCCGGAAGAATATTCCGTTAAGGATGTGAAGATATGGCAGTGGCAAAGAAAGCAGATACCACAGGTGCAAAAGGCGGCTTTCTTAATAGGTTTAAGAACCCCGGAAAACGGTTTGCTTTTTTTCGTGAAGTTGGACTTGAGTTGAAAAAAGTGCACTGGCCGACACGTCAGACGTTGCTGACCTATACAGGTGTCGTGCTTGTTTCTGTGGCAATTGTTGCTTTGTTGATTTGGATTGTAGACAGCGGGCTAACGTACGCAATGACCAATCTGCTTGGCATTTAACAATTCACTTGACAATTGGATGAATCTTTCTTAGGAGGCTTTCGGTTAATGACGAAGAACTGGTATGTTATTCACACTTATTCCGGATATGAGAACAAGGTGAAAACAAATCTGGAAAAACGCGTGGAATCCATGAATATGGAGGATAAAATCTTTCGCGTTTTAGTTCCTATGGAAGATGAGATCGAAATAAAAAACGGTAAGAAAAAAATCTCCAAACGCAAGGTATTTCCAGGTTACGTTTTGGTAGAAATGGACATGACTGACGACTCGTGGTATGTGGTCCGCAATACGCCTGGGGTAACCGGGTTTGTAGGAAGCGGCAGCAAACCGATTCCGCTTCTGGATCATGAGGTCGCTGTTATTTTGCGCCAAATGGGACTCGAGAAAATCCGCACCAAGATCGACGTTGTTGTCGGGCAGTCTGTTCGGGTCATTGCTGGTCCGTTCAAAGACTTTATTGGTGTTGTAAAAGAAGTCCTCGAAGAAAAACAGAAAGTCAGGGTCTCTGTTTCCATGTTTGGGAGAGAGACGCCGGTCGAACTCGAATTTGGGCAAGTGGAAAAGCTTGACTAAATAGATATTCCACAGCAAGGAGGTGTAATTATGGCAAAGAAAGTTATTGGACTGGTAAAATTAGCAATCACCGCAGGTAAGGCAAATCCGGCACCTCCGGTTGGTCCTGCTTTGGGTCAGCACGGTGTTAATATCATGGGCTTCTGCAAAGAATACAATGAAAGAACGAAGGATCAGGCTGGACTGATCATTCCTGCAGAGATTACGATTTATGAAGACCGTTCCTTTACTTTTGTTCTGAAGACTCCGCCGGCATCCGTATTGCTTAAGAAGGCAGCCAACATTCCGTCTGGTTCAGCTGTTCCGAATAAGCAAAAGGTTGCAAAAGTGACCAAGGATCAAGTAAGGGAAATTGCTGAGCAAAAGATGAAGGACTTAAATGCAGCAAGCGTTGAAGCTGCAATGCGGATGGTCGAAGGGACTGCACGCAGTATGGGGATTGATATTATTTAATTCCTTTGAACAATGTGGGAGGGTTTGGCCCGAAGACCACAAGGAGGTTAAAGAAAGATGCCAAAAAGAGGTAAGAAATACCTTAACGCTTTAAAAGCGTTTGATAATCAGGCTTTATTTGAGCCTGCCGAAGCTCTTGGCGTAGTAAAAGACAATGCCAAGGCAAAATTTGATGAAACCGTTGAAGTTGCTTTCAAATTAGGAATTGATACCCGCCATGCTGATCAGCAGATCCGCGGAGCGGTTGTTCTTCCTCATGGTACTGGCAAAACATTAAGTGTCCTTGTTTTTGCCAAGGGTGACAAAGCTAAAGAAGCCGAAGCTGCTGGCGCTGATTTTGTCGGTGCTGAAGATATGGTTGAAAAAATTCAACAGGGCTGGTTTGGTTTTGATGTTGCTGTAGCAACACCGGATATGATGGGTACTGTCGGTAAGCTGGGTAAGCTTTTGGGACCCAAGGGCCTCATGCCGAACCCAAAGACCGGAACTGTATCATTTGATGTCGAGAGAGCAGTTAAAGAAATTAAAGCCGGTAAAGTGGAATACAGGGCTGATAAAGCCGGTATCATTCATGTACCGATCGGCAAGGTTTCTTTTGATCAGGATAAGCTGATAGACAACTACAAAACCATTGCTGAAGTTGTCATGAAAGCAAAACCTGCTGCTGCTAAAGGACAGTATGTCCGTAGCGTAACGGTATCCTCTACCATGGGACCAGGAGTGAAAATCAATCCTTTAAAGATTGTCTGAGTACATTTTTTAAGGGCCGAGATATACTGTAAGATTCAAAAAAATAATAGCAATTTTCCGCTGTAGAAAGCAGGTGCTTTATTAAGCTTAATTTCCTGCCGAGGTGGAGACAGGATCGTCTTTTGAAGACATGAAAGACATTAATAATCTTGCCTCTGCGTCCAGCAGAGGCAAGTTTTATTTAATGGCCAATGGACGACGGTACTGGAAGTGCCTAGTATCGAATACGTCATGGATGAATAATATTCAACTGGCCTAATGCCGTGGTAGCCATGGATGGCAAGGAGCGGTGAACGAAACACATACGGCAGTATGCGTTCGGAAGGAGGTGTGTGTATGCCAAATTTTGAAGAGAAGCAAAAAGTTGTTGAAGATATCAAACAGAAGTTTGAAGGTGCAAGCGGAGTGATCCTGGCAGACTACAGAGGTCTGACGGTATCGCAGGTAACCAATTTGAGAGTAGAACTTCGCCAGGCCGGTATTGAATACCGCGTATTAAAAAATACAATGGTTCGCCGGGCTGCAGACGAAATCGGGATTACCGGTTTGGATGAATTTCTGGAAGGTCCCACTGCTTTAGCTTTTTCTACAGATCCTGTTGCTCCTGCGAAAATTCTCAGTGAATTTAGCAAGAAAAACAAGAGCCTGACCATTAAGGCTGGAGTTCTTGACGGCAAGGTCATTGACGCCGACAAAGTAAAAGATCTTGCAAATCTTCCGTCCAGAGAAGTTCTTCTTTCCCAGGTACTTGCCGGAATGCAAGGTCCACTTCAAGGAATGGTCAACGTTCTGCAAGGGCCTATCCGCAAATTTGGTTATGCTTTGGAAGAAGTTCGTAAACTTAAAGAAGCCCAGGCATAGTCGAGGCACGGGATTCGATGCCCGAGGCCCGATGCATGCTCAGACTCTGGGACTATCCAATATCTGACACGAAGGTTTGGACGGTACCGGATGTTAACAGATCTAATGACTGGTCAAAACAAAAATAAAAAATATGTGAATTATTTTAAGGAGGATATTCTAATGTCCAAAACTGCCGAAATTTTAGAAGCCGTAAAAGGTATGACCGTTCTTGAGCTTGCTGAGCTCGTTAAAGCTTTCGAAGAAGAGTTTGGGGTAAGCGCTGCTGCTCCCGCAGCTGTTATGGCTGCTCCGGCAGCTGGTGCTGCTGCTCCTGTTGTTGAAGAGCAAACAGAATTCGATGTTATCTTGACCAGCGCTGGCGCTGCTAAGATCAACGTCATCAAAGTTGTCCGTGAAATCACTGGTCTTGGTTTAAAAGAAGCTAAAGATCTCGTTGACGGCGCACCGAAACCTGTTAAAGAAAAAATTGCCAAAGAAGAAGCTGAAGCTATCAAAGCTAAACTTGTTGAAGCTGGTGCCAGCGTAGACGTAAAATAATTTAAAACGAAAAATGTATTGCAGACTGAACCGGCCATGCTTAAACCGGTTCAGTTTTTTATTTAACGCCGGGTATTCGTTGATGCCAAATGCGTTCTGGACCGACTAATGGAATATTGACTAGAACCAAGCTGAAAAATATCTAAATACCTTTAACTTTTTGGAATTTAATATATAATAGAAGATATTTAACCTTTATTGGTAAAAAGATGTTGCAGGGATGAAAATTAGTAAAAAAATAGCAAAATATACACTTGACAAATATCGGTATACTTGTTAAGATTAATAACTGTCACTGTGATCTTAAGCTAAGACAAACCAATAAAGTTGGGAGATAATAGTGTGGATGTATTGCATCTCGTGTGAGGCAGCTCCATAAACATTGAAGCGAGGTTTTTTCCAAAAAAGCCTTGCTTTTGGTTGTTTATGCCTATCTGCTCTTTGCTTTTTGGTGTTTGGATACTAATGAATATTTGTATTAAGGTATTCGCAAACGATTATAATTATTTCTTGATTATCTAGTTTTCTGTTGGAACGATCAGGAAAATACACTGGAAGGGTGAAACGGCATGGTGAATCCTATCAAAGTTGGAACAAGAGAACGGGCAAGTTATGCGAGGCTTCGGGAAGTTCTGGATATGCCCAACTTAATCGAAATTCAACAGAATTCCTACGAGTGGTTTCTGAAGGAAGGACTGCGCGAAATGTTTCGCGACATTTCCCCAATTCAGGATTTTACCGGAAATCTGGTTTTGGAATTCATAGACTACAGCCTCGGCGATCCAAAATATGAGGTTGAGGAATGTAAAGAACGTGATGTTACGTTTGCAGCGCCTCTCAGAGTCAAAGTACGCCTTATTAATAAGGAAACAGGAGAGGTTAAAGAGCAGGAAGTGTTTATGGGGGACTTTCCCCTGATGACTGATAAAGGCACCTTCATTATTAATGGTGCGGAACGTGTTATTGTCAGTCAGTTGGTAAGATCGCCCGGCGTTTATTATTCTGAAACCATTGACACCAGCGGTAAAAAGCTTTACGGCGCGACGATTATTCCGAACCGTGGTGCCTGGTTGGAATTTGAGACAGATATTAATGATAATATTTTTGTCCGGGTTGACAGAACCCGTAAACTACCGGCTACTGTACTGGTCAGAGCCCTTGGCTATTCAACCAATGGCCGGATCCTCGAAGCCTTCGATGATAATGAGAACATTAAAATTACGCTGGAAAGAGACAATACGGAATCGACGGAAGAAGCGCTGGTTGAAATCTATAAACGTCTTCGTCCAGGAGAACCACCTACGGTCGAGAGTGCTCGCAGTCTTCTGGAATCCTTATTCTTTGATCCTAGAAGATATGATTTGGCAAAAGTAGGCCGTTATAAGCTGAACAACAAACTGAGTTTGGATATTCCCAAGAACATACGGCATTTAACATCTGAGGATATCATCGCATCGATTTCTCGGATGCTTAAAATAATCAATGGTGAAGGACATATTGATGATATTGATCACCTTGGAAACAGACGTTTGCGTTCGGTTGGTGAGCTTCTTCAGAATCAGTTCAGAATCGGTCTCTCCCGTATGGAGAGAGTGGTAAGAGAGAGAATGACGATTCAGGACATTGAGGGGATTACACCTCAGGTGCTGATCAATATACGTCCGGTCGTGGCTGCAATTAAAGAGTTTTTTGGCAGCAGCCAGTTATCACAATTTATGGACCAGACCAATCCGCTTGCCGAGCTTACGCATAAACGCCGTCTCAGTGCGCTGGGACCTGGTGGTTTAAGCAGAGAGAGAGCTGGATTTGAAGTGCGCGACGTGCATCATTCCCACTATGGCCGGATGTGTCCGATTGAAACGCCTGAAGGTCCGAACATTGGTTTAATTGGTTCACTCAGCACGTATGGTCGCATCAATGAATATGGCTTTATTGAGGCGCCTTACCGCAAAGTAGAAAACGGCAAGGTGACGGATGAGATTCATTACCTAACAGCTGATGAAGAAGAAAAATACATTATTGCCCAAGCCAATGCCGCTGTTGGTGAAAATGGGGAGTTTTTAAGCGAAAAGATCGAAGCGCGCCACGGTGAAGATTTTGTCCTGGTCCCTCCGGTAAACATTCAGTATATGGACGTTTCGCCGAAGCAGATGGTATCGATTGCGACCGCCTTGATTCCATTCCTCGAGCATGATGATGCCAACCGTGCGCTAATGGGTTCCAACATGCAGCGTCAGGCTGTACCTTTACTTAAAACAGATGCACCGTATATCGGCACTGGCATGGAGTATAAGGCTGCTGTTGATTCCGGTGTCTGCCTGGTTTCTCCGAAAGAAGGAACTGCTTTACGAGTTACGTCCGATGAGATCATCATTCAAAACAATGACGGCACAACAACCCGGAATAGACTTTTGAAATATACGCGCAGTAACCAGGGAACCTGTATCAATCAGAAACCGATTGTTGTCAAAGGCCAGAGAATCGGTGCCGGTCAGGTAATAGCCGACGGCCCGTCCACAGATAATGGAGAACTTGCCCTTGGGCGAAACGTTCTGGTAGCGTTTATGCCCTGGGAAGGATACAACTATGAGGATGCTATTCTGATCAGTGAGAAACTGGTTAAAGAAGATTACTTTACGTCCATTCATATTGAGGAATACGAAGCGGATGCCCGGGATACCAAGCTTGGGCCTGAAGAGATTACGAGAGATATTCCAAACGTCGGAGAAGATGTTTTGAAAGACCTTGACGAACGCGGTATTATTCGGATTGGTGCCGAAGTGCGCCCTGGAGATATCTTAGTGGGCAAGGTTACTCCAAAAGGGGAAACAGAGCTTACGGCTGAGGAACGCCTGCTAAGGGCAATTTTTGGTGAAAAAGCCAGAGAAGTCAGGGATACTTCTTTACGTGTTCCGCACGGCGAGGCGGGAAAAGTCGTTGATGTTAAAGTATTTAAGCGTGAGAATGGCGATGAACTGGCCCCTGGGGTCAATCAACTGGTAAGAGTCTATATTGCTCAGAAACGTAAGATATCCGTCGGCGACAAAATGGCAGGAAGGCACGGAAACAAAGGGGTTATTTCCAGAATCATGCGCCAGGAGGATATGCCTTTCATGCCGGACGGCACGCCGATTGAAATCGTTCTGAATCCGCTCGGCGTTCCATCCCGTATGAATATCGGACAGGTTCTTGAAACTCATCTTGGTTGGGCCGCTAAAGCACTGGGCATGTATATTGCTACACCGGTTTTTGACGGAGCCAGAGAAGATGATGTCTTTGACACCTTGAGAGAGGCCGGGCTTCCTGGACATGGAAAATCCGTTCTTTATGACGGCCGTACCGGTGAGCCTTTTGATAATGAAGTTACTGTTGGCTACATGTATATGTTAAAACTCCACCATCTTGTCGATGATAAGATCCATGCCCGTTCCACAGGTCCGTACTCGCTGGTTACCCAGCAGCCGTTAGGAGGTAAAGCACAATTTGGCGGTCAGCGCTTCGGAGAGATGGAAGTATGGGCGCTTGAAGCTTATGGCGCATCGTTTACGCTGCAGGAAATACTTACCGTTAAGTCCGATGATGTGGTAGGCAGGGTCAAGACCTACGAAGCAATCGTCAAAGGTGAAAATATCCCTGAACCGGGCGTGCCGGAATCATTTAAGGTGCTTATTAAGGAATTGCAGAGCCTTGGACTTGATGTTTCTGTACTTTCAGAAGAAGATCAGGAAATTGAAATTAAGGATCTGGATGATGACGTCACAGAAGTTGCTCATGAACTGGGAATGGATGATCAGTATTCCGTGATTGATGCCAATGACGAAAGCGGTATTGGCTATGATAATGAAGACGAAATATTAGATGAAGATATGGATGACAACTTGAATGACAAAACTGAAGATTTCCCTATCCTGAGTGTTCCCGAGTCTGACCTTGGTGATGATCTTGTTAATGATCTGGACGATGATTTCAGCGATAACATGTCTGAAGATTTTGATCCGGATTACAAGTAAAATGTGCGTTTGAGATTGAGAAAGCTTGATGTTGATGGGCGAAAGGAGAAAATACCATGCTTGATGTGAATAATTTTGAGAGGATGCGTATCGGGTTGGCTTCTCCGGAGATGATCCGTAAATGGTCCTATGGGGAAGTAAAAAAACCTGAAACCATTAATTACCGTACCTTAAAGCCCGAAAGAGAAGGCCTTTTCTGTGAGAAAATATTTGGCCCTACCCGTGACTGGGAGTGCCACTGCGGTAAATATAAGAGAGTCCGTTATAAAGGTATCATTTGTGACCGATGCGGTGTTGAAGTAACGAGATCCAAAGTCCGCCGCGAGAGAATGGGACATATTGAGCTGGCGGCGCCAGTTTCCCATATCTGGTACTTCAAAGGGATTCCGAGCAGAATGGGGCTTCTGCTGGACATGTCACCGCGTTCGCTGGAAAAAGTTCTATATTTTGTCGCGTATATTGTTGTTGATCCAAAGGATACCTCCTTGATGAAAAAGCAACTTCTTACCGAGACAGAATACCGGGAGGCCAGAGAAAAATACGGCAGTGGCTTCAAGGCAGAGATGGGTGCTGAGGCCATCAAGGAATTATTGTATGAGATTGATCTAGATAAACTAAACGAGGAACTTCGTACCGAGCTTAAGGAAGTGTCCGGTCAGCGGAAAATCAGGGCGATCAGACGCCTGGAAGTTGTCGAAGCATTTAAACAGTCCGGAAACAGTCCGGAATGGATGATTCTTGATGCGATCCCGGTTATTCCACCCGAACTACGCCCAATGGTTCAGTTGGACGGCGGAAGGTTTGCAACCTCCGACCTGAATGATCTGTACCGCAGAGTTATTAATAGAAACAACAGGCTGAAAAAGCTTCTTGATCTTGGCGCTCCGGATATTATTGTCCGTAACGAAAAAAGAATGCTTCAGGAAGCTGTTGACGCACTGATTGACAATGGCCGCCGCGGACGGCCTGTGACCGGACCTGGCAACAGACCGCTAAAATCGTTGAGTGATATGCTAAAAGGCAAGCAGGGAAGATTCCGTCAGAACCTTTTAGGAAAACGTGTTGACTATTCCGGCCGTTCTGTTATCGTTGTCGGACCGACACTGAAGCTTTCCCAGTGCGGTCTGCCGAAAGAGATGGCGATTGAGCTGTTTAAGCCTTTTGTGATGAAGAACTTAGTTAATGAGGGTTATGCCCATAATATTAAAAGCGCCAAACGAATGGTGGAAAGAGTAAGGCCGGAGGTCTGGGATGTCCTGGAAAAGGTTATTGCCGAGCATCCTGTACTCCTGAACCGTGCGCCAACGCTACACAGGCTTGGAATTCAGGCTTTTGAGCCTATACTTGTTGAAGGTAAGGCTCTGCAGATTCACCCGCTCGTTTGTACGGCTTACAATGCTGACTTCGATGGTGACCAGATGGCTGTGCACGTGCCGCTTTCCGCTGAAGCTCAGTCTGAAGCCCGGCTGCTTATGCTATCCGCACATAATATCCTTAACCCGAAGGACGGCCGTCCAGTTGCATCACCGACCAAGGACATGGTTCTGGGCTGTTACTATCTGACGATGGAAAGACCCGGAGCTCTTGGCGAAGGCAAGGTATTCAAGGATCATGATGAAGCCGTTCTGGCCTATAATTCCAAAGCGATTCATCTCCAGGCGATAATCAAAGTCCGTAAAGACGGAGAGCTTTTGGAAACCACCGTAGGGAGAATGATCTTCAATACTGTAATTCCTAAAGAAGCCGGCTATATTAATGAAATGGTCACCAAGAAATCTCTTGATAAGATTGTTGCCAAGACCTATCGTTTTTGCGGTTACGAAAAAACAGCCTCCCTGCTCGACGGAATCAAAAACCTTGGTTTCCGGTTCTCAACGCAGGCCGGCGTAACTGTCGGTATTGATGATATTAAGGTTCCTGGAGCAAAGAAGACCGTTCTGGGTGAAGCAGATGTTGCTGTTGCCAAAACTGAACTGCAGTATCGGCGCGGTCTCATTACAGATGAAGAGCGTAAGGGCCTCGTTATCGATATCTGGACTAAAGCAAATGATTCCGTAACGAAAGCGTTAATGGAATCACTGGATAAATTTAATCCGGTTTATATGATGGCCAATTCCGGGGCCCGCGGTAATATTCAACAGCTGCGTCAGTTGGCCGGGATGCGCGGACTGATGGCTGACCCGTCAGGCCGGACGATTGAACTGCCTATTAAAGCCAACTTCCGTGAAGGCCTAACTGTATTAGAGTACTTTATTTCCTCACACGGTGCGCGCAAAGGTTTGGCTGACACCGCACTTAGAACTGCCGACTCCGGGTACCTGACCCGCAGACTTGTCGATGTATCCCAGGATGTCATTGTTCGGGAGAATGATTGTGGTTCCGATAAAGGCATCATGGTCGAAGACATCAAGGAAGGCGGTGAAATGATCGAAAAACTGGAAGAACGTCTGGTAGGACGCTTCCCGGTAAGAGAGATCTATCATCCTGAAACAGGTGAACTGCTGGCTTCTCCCGATTACGAAATCAATGAAGAACAAGCCAAAGCGATTGCTGATGTTTATGACAAAGTTGAGATAAGGTCCGTGCTGAACTGTAAGACCCGTTACGGCGTTTGCAAGAAATGCTATGGCAGAAACCTTGCCACCGGACGTCAGGTTGAAATCGGCGAAGCAGTCGGCATTATTGCTGCCCAGTCTATCGGTGAGCCTGGAACCCAACTTACGATGCGTACTTTCCACACCGGTGGTGTTGCCGGAGACGACATTACCCAGGGTTTGCCGAGGGTAGAGGAACTGTTTGAAGCACGCAAGCCTAAAGGCCAAGCGATTATCTCCGAAATCAGCGGCACAATCACGATTAAAGAAGTCAAAGGCCGCAGAGAAGTGGAAGTCATGAGTGAAGCCGGGGAACAGGAAGTCTATACGATACCGTACGGTTCCCGCCTTAAAGTCAAGAATGGCCAGGTCATTTCCCCTGGTGATGAATTGACTGAAGGCAGCGTTAATCCCCATGATACGTTGAAGATCAAAGGAATAATCGGTGTACAGGTTTACCTGCTCGGAGAAGTGCAGCGGGTATACCGTCTGCAAGGCGTTGATATCAATGACAAACACATCGAGGTCATGGTCCGGCAGATGCTTAGAAAAGTTAAGATAGAAGAAGCCGGAGACACCAACCTTCTACCCGGTGGACTGATCGATATCTTCGAGTTTGAGGAGGAAAACCAGAAAGTCCTGCAGGAAGGCGGAGAACCTGCTGAATGTCGTCCGGTGCTGCTTGGAATTACCAAGGCATCGCTGGCTACCGACTCCTTCCTCTCGGCAGCATCTTTCCAGGAGACAACCAGAGTGCTCACAGAAGCTGCCATTAAAGGAAAAGTCGATCCGCTGATCGGCCTGAAAGAGAATGTCATTATCGGAAAACTAATCCCTGCCGGTACCGGGATGTCCAAATACCGCACCCTGAAAGTCACAGACGGCGGGGCCCTTCAGTCCAGGACTGAAGTCTAGAGCAATTGTATTCTTGACATAGAAATAGGCTACTGCTAAAATAATATAGTCTGATTTTGGAATAGGGGGAGGAGAGCATTTTAAAATGCTTGATGAATCTATAAAAAAAGCGCAAAGAGTTGTGGTTGGTTTTAAACAAACCAGTCGGGCGCTGGAGAAAGGCGAAGTCGGCAGTGTTTATCTTGCCAAGGATGCAGACCAAAAGCTTCTTCGCCCGATCCTGGAGACGTGTACTGTCAGACAAATTGAAATCAAGGAAGTTCCTACGATGACTGAATTGGGTAAAGCCTGTGGTATTAAAGTGGGTGCTGCAGTTGCAGCCATTCTGAATGACTAGGGTTCCTATAAGCAGCTTTCTTGGTTGCCAAAAACCATTTGATTTTTGTAGAATGATTATTACAGGAAGGAGGTGCAGTTATGCCGACAATTCACCAGCTTATCCGCAAAGGGAGAGAAAAAGTTATTACAAAATCGACCGCTCCTGCTCTTCAATGGGGACATAATTCGTTGAAACGCAAGGATTTTCCTTCGGGTGGTTCTCCGCAAAAGAGAGGGGTATGTACGAGAGTGTATACCACAACACCTAAAAAACCAAATTCTGCTCTGAGAAAGGTAGCGCGTGTCCGCCTGACCAATGGCATCGAAATAACCACGTATATCCCTGGAATTGGCCATAACCTTCAGGAACACTCCGTAGTTCTGGTTCGTGGGGGCCGTGTTAAGGATCTTCCGGGCGTACGTTATCATATCGTTCGTGGGGCATTGGATACAACCGGTGTTCAAAACCGTAGTCAGGCTCGTTCCAAGTATGGGGCCAAGAGACCTAAGAAAAAATAAGGTGCTAAGCATCGTTGCCTAAAATATGTTATATTTTAGCTGCACTCCAATTTTATTGCAGTTTTTTTAGGAAGGAGGAATACAGTTGCCCAGAAAAGGTTATATTGCGAAAAGAGAGATCCTGCCGGATCCAATCTATAAGAATAAGACCGTTACAAAATTTATTAACCAGATCATGCTTGACGGCAAAAAAGGTGTTGCTGAATCGAATTGCTATAATGCCTTTCAGATTATTCAAGATAAGACCGGTAAAGATCCTATTGAAGTATTTGAGACAGCATTAAAAAATGTTATGCCTGTATTAGAAGTCAAAGCACGCAGAGTCGGTGGTGCCAACTATCAGGTGCCGATCGAAGTACGTGCGGATCGTCGTCTGACTCTTGGCCTGCGCTGGCTGGTTGAGTATGCCCGTAAAAGGGGAGAGAAAACCATTCAGGAAAAACTGGCCGGAGAACTGATGGATGCTGCCAACAATACTGGCGGTTCTTATAAGAAAAAAGAAGATACCCATAAAATGGCCGAAGCAAACAAGGCTTTTGCCCATTATCGCTGGTAATCACAATAATTTAAAGCTTGGGGTTACTTTAGAGTTTATTTTATCTAGATAGAAAGGCTGATAATAAGTGGCAAGGCAAGTTCCCTTGGAGAAGACTCGGAATATCGGCATCATGGCGCATATTGATGCTGGAAAGACCACAACTACAGAGCGCATCTTATTTTACACTGGCCGTGTTCATAAAATCGGTGAAGTGCATGATGGTGCTGCCACGATGGATTGGATGGTTCAAGAGCAGGAGCGTGGGATTACCATTACTTCTGCAGCTACCACCTGTCAATGGAAAGGGCACAATGTTAATATTATTGACACACCCGGGCACGTTGATTTTACTGTTGAGGTTGAGCGCTCTCTGCGTGTGCTGGACGGTGCTGTAGCGGTGTTCTGTTCAGTTGGTGGTGTTGAGCCTCAGTCGGAAACAGTTTGGCGCCAGGCCGACAAATACGGTGTACCTCGTATCGCTTATATAAATAAGATGGACAGAGTCGGTGCAGATTTTTTCCGTGGAGTTTCCATGATCGTTGACCGCCTGGGATCAAATCCCGTTCCTATTCAGCTTCCAATTGGAACTGAAGACAAATTTAGCGGGATTGTGGATTTGGTTACCATGAAAGCAACAGTATACACAGATGATCTCGGAACAGCAAGTGATGTTTCCGATATCCCTACAGATATGATGGAATTGGCGCAGGAATACCGCGAAAAATTGCTGGAAGCTGTTTCAGATGTCGATGAAGAATTGATGATGAAATATCTGGAGGGCGCAGAGATTTCCGAACAAGAAATCAAGCAGGCAGTCCGCAAAGGCACGATTAGCTTAAAATTCATTCCGGTTTTATGCGGATCATCCTTCAAGAACAAAGGGGTTCAGCCTTTGCTTGATGCGGTCGTCGATTATATGCCGTCTCCTCTTGATGTGCCGGCCATCCAGGGTGTCAATCCGGATAGCGGTGAGGAAGACGTACGTCATTCCGATGACAACGCACCTTTTTCGGCATTGGCATTTAAAATTATGTCGGATCCTTATGTTGGGAAATTGACCTTCTTCCGCGTTTATTCCGGAACGCTCAGCGCGGGTTCCTATATTATGAACTCGACTAAGGGCAAGAAGGAGAGAATTGGCCGTATTCTTCGGATGCACGCCAATCACCGCGAAGATGTCGATGAAGTCCGTGCTGGGGATATCGCTGCAGCTGTCGGCATCAAAGATGTCAGCACAGGGGATACGTTATGCGATGAGAAAAACCGCGTTATTTTGGAATCAATGGTATTCCCCGAACCAGTTATTCATATTGCAATTGAACCTAAAACGAAGGCTGACCAGGAAAAGCTTGGTGGATCACTCGCGAAGCTTGCTGAAGAAGATCCTACCTTTAAGATGCGTACGGATGAAGAAACCGGACAAACCATTATTTCAGGGATGGGAGAACTTCACCTGGAAATCATTGTTGACAGGCTGATGCGAGAGTTTAAAGTTGACTGTAATGTGGGTCGTCCACAGGTAGCGTATAAGGAAACGATCCGCAAGCATGTCAAAGCAGAAGGAAAATATGTTCGGCAGTCTGGTGGACGTGGGCAGTATGGCCACTGCTGGGTTGAATTCGAACCGCTCGAACAGGGCACTGGCTTTGTATTTGAAAGCAAAATCGTTGGTGGTGTTATTCCTAAGGAATATATCTCGCCAATCGGTGCTGGTATCGAAGAAGCCCTTCAAAATGGTATCCTGGCCGGGTATCCGGTTCTGGATATCAAGGCGACTGTCGTTGACGGATCCTACCATGATGTCGACTCATCTGAAATGGCCTTCAAAATTGCCGGTTCAATGGCTTTCAAAGCAGCGGCTGCTAAAGCAGACCCCGCAATTCTGGAGCCGATGATGAAAGTAGAAGTCACCGTACCGGAAGAATATATGGGCGATGTTATCGGAGATTTGAACTCGCGCAGAGGTAGAATTGAAGGTATGGAAGCTCGTTCGGGTGCCCAAATCATTCGCGGTTTTGTGCCACTTTCGGAGATGTTCGGTTATGCGACAGAGCTCCGTTCCCGTACTCAGGGCAGGGGCGTATATTCAATGCAGTTTGATCACTATGAGGAAGTGCCCAAAAATATTGCCGAAGGTATTATTGCCAAGCGGCAGGGGGCTTAAGATAAAAATTAACTGCAAAAAAATAACATTTTAAATTTATTTAAGGAGTGAAACTTAAATGGGTAAACAAAAATTTGACCGTTCCAAACCCCACGTTAACGTAGGTACTATCGGCCACGTTGACCATGGTAAGACAACAACGACTGCTGCAATTACATTTGTTCTGTCTAAGGTCGGCGGTGCTGTTGCGACTGCATTTGACCAGATCGACAAAGCACCTGAAGAGCGTGAACGCGGAATTACGATTTCTACCGCTCACGTTGAGTATGAAACTGCTAACCGTCACTATGCGCATGTTGACTGCCCAGGCCATGCAGACTATGTTAAAAACATGATCACTGGTGCTGCTCAGATGGACGGTGCCATCCTGGTTGTATCCGCTGCTGACGGCCCGATGCCCCAGACGCGTGAACACATTCTGCTTGCCCGTCAGGTAGGTGTGCCTTACATCGTTGTATGGCTGAACAAAGTTGACATGGTTGATGATCCTGAACTTCTCGAACTGGTTGAAATGGAAGTTCGTGAATTGTTAAGCGAATATGAATTTCCTGGCGATGATATCCCTGTTATTCCCGGTTCGGGACTCAAAGCTCTGGAGTGCGGATGCGGACAGAGAGACTGCGAATGGTGCGGCAGGATCTGGAATCTGATGGATGCTGTTGACAGCTATATTCCTCAGCCGGAGCGTGCTGTAGACAAACCGTTCCTGATGCCTGTAGAAGATGTCTTCACGATCACTGGTCGTGGTACTGTTGCTACCGGCCGTGTAGAGCGTGGCGTTCTTAAAGTGGGCGATGAAATTGAAATTGTTGGTCTTAACGAGAAACCTCGCAAGAGCGTTTGCACAGGTGTTGAAATGTTTCGTAAGCTGCTTGACCAGGCTCAAGCTGGTGACAACATCGGTGCACTGCTTCGCGGTGTTGAGCGTAAAGACATCGAGCGCGGACAGGTTCTGGCTAAACCCGGAAGCATCAAACCGCATACAAAGTTTAGCGGTGAAGTATATATTTTGAGTAAAGAAGAAGGCGGACGTCATACTCCTTTCTTTAACAATTACCGTCCTCAGTTTTACTTCAGAACAACTGACGTTACCGGCGTGATCAAACTTCCGGAAGGTACAGAAATGATTATGCCTGGCGACCGTGTATCAATTGAATGTGAACTGATTACTCCGATTGCTATGGAAGAAGGACTCCGCTTCGCTATCCGTGAAGGTGGACGTACCGTTGGATCCGGCGTCGTAGCCAAAGTTGTCGAATAATTTACTAGTTGATATTTGGGGAAGCTGCCAGAAGATGTCTGCGCAGCTTCCCAACGTCCACGGATGGACTAGTGTCGCGGTGCCATGGACGGCAAGGAGCGGCCAACGTCCACGGATGGATGTTCTCTACGCAAAAGGTTGCTGTCTTCGGTGACTCCGCCGCAAGACAGGGAATTTTTGCGCCAATAGCCTTGTTTAACAGGCGATATTTTTAGGAGGTAAAGAAATGAACCAAAAGATTAGAATCCGGCTGAAGGCCTTTGACCACAAAACGCTTGATCAGTCGGCAGAAAGAATTGTTGATACCGCAAAAAGAACCGGTGCAAGCGTAAATGGCCCGATACCCCTTCCGACAGAAAAGAGTATTTACACCATTTTGCGTTCGCCGCATGTCAACAAGGATTCCCGCGAACAGTTTGAAATGAGAACGCACAAGAGATTGATCGATATTATTGATCCCACCTCCAAAACAGTGGATGCACTGATGAGACTGGATCTGCCTTCTGGTGTAGATATCGAAATTAAATTATAATTAGAGTCTGGCGTTTTTCTGGAATATGTGGTAAAATAGATATGTTTGTGACACGAAACACCCGGAGGTGTGGAACACTTTTGGGGTAAGTGTTGCTAAACGCATATAATATATTAATTGACTACACTCTCGTGCCCCGTTTCAGACGGTGCACTTCAAAGTGTACAGGAGGTGGCGTCGTGTCTAGAGGAATTCTGGGTAAAAAAGTGGGTATGACCCAAATTTTTGCAGAAGACGGAAAAGTGATTCCGGTGACTGTTGTTCAGGCCGGTCCTTGTTATGTCCTGCAGAAAAAAACTGAAGCTTCAGACGGTTATAACGCAATTCAGGTTGGTTTTGATGAGAAAAGAGAAAATCTTGCAATCAAGCCTGAAAAAGGTCATTTCAGAAAATCCGGTGTCAAATTTATGCGCTTTATTAAGGAGTTCAGGACTGCTGAGGTAGATTCCTTTGAAGTTGGTCAGGAAATCAAAGCGGATATCTTCGTAGCCGGTGACAAAGTTGATGTAGTTGGAACTTCCAAAGGTAAGGGTTTTGCTGGTATGCATAAGCGTCATGGAGCTCGTCGCGGACCCATGGGTCATGGATCAAAGTATCATCATCGTACAGGTTCCATGGGCGCGAAAGGGCCGGCTCGTGTTTTCAAGGGAAGAAATTTACCTGGACGGATGGGTGGAGAAAGAGTTACGGTTCAAAACCTTGAAGTTGTAAGGGTTGATACTGATAAAAACTACATCCTTATTCGGGGATGCGTACCTGGTGCTAAAAAAAGCCTGCTGATACTGAAAGAATCGGTTAAAGCGAAATAATCCGTAAGGAAAGGAGGATAAAGCAATGCCTAAGGTACAGGTTGTAAATATGCAAGGATCTCCGGTTGGAGAAATGGAATTAAATGAAACGATATTTGGAATAGAGCCCAATACCCATGTTATGCATTCCGCTGTTGTAGCCCAGCTGGCAAACGCCAGAGTCGGCACCCATTCTACATTAGGTCGGAGCGAAGTCAGAGGTGGCGGTCGCAAGCCTTGGAAACAAAAAGGAACAGGTCGGGCCAGAGCTGGCACCATCCGTTCACCGCTCTGGAGAGGCGGCGGCATCGTATTCGGGCCAAAACCGAGAGACTATAGTAAAAAGCTTCCTAAGAAAGTGAAGAGACTGGCTTTGTGCTCAGCACTTTCCAGCAAAGTGATTGACAACAGCCTGATCGTAATTGATCAAATCAGCTTTGAGCAGCCAAAAACCAAAGAAATGGTTAAACTTCTGGAAGCTCTGAAAATTGATAAAAAAGCGCTTCTCGTTGTGGAGAACAATGACGATAATAACGTTCTGGTCTCTGCGCGCAACATACAGGGAGTGCTTACCTCAAGAGCAGATGCCTTAAATGTTGTAGATCTTTTAAAATATGATTTTGTGATATTTACCAAGGCGGCTGTGATGAAGACTGAGGAGGTGCTGAGCAATGCGTGATGCTCGTGACGTGCTGATTCGCCCGGTCATTTCTGAAAAATCGGTCGGATTGGTAGAGGAAAATAAATACTCCTTCTGGGTTAGCACTGCGGCTAATAAGATTGAAATCAAATCAGCTGTAGAGAAAATGTTCAAAGTTAAAGTTGATGACGTTCGCACCATGAAGGTTAAAGGAAAAGAAAAACGCCAGGGCCGTTATTCAGGTATGACACCTACCAGGAAGAAAGCTATTGTAACCCTGAAGGCCGGCGACAAAATTGAAGGATTTGCAGGTCTGTAGTTTTAAGGCAAAGGAGGTAGAAAAAAATGCCAATTAGATCGTACAAACCAACATCTCCGGGACGCAGACAGATGACTGTACTGAATTTCGATGAGATTACCAGGAATGAGCCTGAACGTTCCCTTATCGCCCCCTTGCGCAAGAAGGGTGGAAGGAATAATGAAGGACGTCTGACAGTTCGTCATCAAGGCGGCGGCCACAAGAGACGTTATCGTCTGATAGATTTTAAAAGAATTAAAGATGGCGTTCCTGCCAAGGTTGCTAGCATTGAATATGATCCGAACCGTTCTGCTAACATCGCTCTTCTAAACTATGCTGACGGCTTTAAAAGTTACATTATTGCTCCCAATGGACTTAAGGTGGGCCAGGAAATTGTAAGTGGCGAACAAGCTGATATCAAAACCGGCAATACGTTAAAGCTTAAGAATATCCCGGTCGGAACACTGATCCATAATATTGAGATGAAACCCGGCAAAGGCGGTCAGTTAGTCCGGTCAGCCGGCGGATCAGCTCAGTTGATGGCCAAAGAAGGCAGTTATGCAACACTCAGACTCCCGTCGGGAGAAATGAGAATGATCCACATTGAGTGCCGGGCCACGATTGGCCAGGTCGGAAACCTGGATTTTGAAAACGTGACAATCGGTAAAGCTGGAAGATCCCGTTGGCTCGGGATTCGTCCGACAGTCCGCGGTTCAGTCATGAACCCGTGTGATCACCCCCATGGCGGTGGTGAAGGACGTAACCCGATTGGACGTAATCCTGTCACTCCTTGGGGTAAACCAGCCCTCGGCGCCAAGACTAGGAAAAAGAAGAACCAAAGCAATAAGTTTATTGTCAAGCGTAGAGATAAGAAGTAAGCGAAAGGAGACCTCATAATGGGCAGATCTCTAAAAAAGGGACCTTATGTCAGCGCTCGTTTGTTAGAACGGGTGGAAGATATGAATAAAAACGGCGAGAAGAGAGTATTGAAGACTTGGTCCAGACGATCCACCATTTTCCCACAGATGATTGGTCATACAATTGCCGTCCATGACGGACGCAAGCATGTACCTGTTTATATTACAGAAGATATGGTCGGGCACAAACTTGGTGAATTTGCATTGACCCGGACTTTCAAAGGACATGCCGGAAGTGAAAAATCGAGCGGCTTACGCTAGTTGAGAGGAGGTAAAGAAAAATGGAAACAAAAGCAGTTGCTAAATTTATCCGTATCTCTCCTCGCAAGGTGCGCCTGGTTGTAGATCTGATTCGCGGCAAGAAAGTTGAAGAAGCGATGGCGATCTTGAAATTTACGCCGAATATATCTGCTGAACCGGTTGGCAAGGTGTTGAAGTCAGCAGTAGCAAACGCGGAACACAACCTGGAAATGAGTCCGGATGATCTGTATGTTACCAAAGTATTTGTTGATCAGGGACCAACCTTAAAGCGTATCATGCCTCGGGCGCAAGGAAGAGCTGACAGGATCCGTAAACGGACCAGTCACATTACCGTTGTCGTCGGGGATAAGAAGGAGGAATAGGCAAAGCATGGGTCAAAAAGTTAACCCCAAAGGTCTTCGTATTGGCATTATCCGTTCGTGGGAAGGCCGCTGGTATGCTGATAAGAACTACAGGGAGCTCCTCCACGAAGACTTAAAAATTCGTAAATTTGTAACCGACAAACTCCAACAAGCTGGAGTTCCTAAAGTTGAAATAGAGCGCGCTGCAAACAGGGTCAAAGTATCTGTTCATGCTGCAAAACCTGGGATTGTAATCGGTCGCGGCGGCGCTGAAGTTGAAAACCTGCGCAAGGCATTGGAAACAATGACCGGCAAACAGGTTGCAGTTAATATTGTTGAAATCAAGAAGCCTGAACTGGATGCCAAGCTGGTGGCTGACAGTGTCGCTCAGCAGCTTGAAAAACGCATTTCCTTCCGGAGAGCGATGAAACAGACTGTAGGCCGTACCATGCGTGCAGGTGCCCAGGGAATCAAAATTTCATGCAGCGGACGTCTGGGTGGAGCTGAAATTGCCCGTACAGAATGGTATAACGAGGGAAAAGTTCCTCTTCATACCCTACGGGCAGACATTGACTATGGATTTTCCGAAGCCAATACAACGTATGGCAAAATTGGCGTAAAAGTATGGATTTACCGTGGAGAAGTTCTTCCGACCAAGAAGTCCGTTCAGGAGGAAGGAGGATTATAAAATGTTAGTACCAACCAGAGTAAAGCATCGTAAACAACATCGTCCGAGTCTTAAAGGAAAGGCTCAGAGAGGTACTAAAGTAGTTTACGGTGAATATGGATTGATGGCGCTCGAGAATGCCTGGGTCACCAACCGGCAGATTGAGGCAGCTCGTATCGCAATGACGCGTTACATTAAGCGTGGCGGCAAAGTATGGATCAATATCTTTCCTGATAGGCCGATCACGGCAAAGCCGGCTGAGACTAGAATGGGTAGTGGTAAAGGTACTCCGGAATACTGGATTGCTGTTATCAAACCCAACAGAGTCATGTTCGAACTTGCAGGTATTCCCGAGGAAGTTGCCCGTGAAGCCTTAAGACTTGCAGCTCATAAACTTCCGATTAAATGCAAGTTTGTCCGCAAAGAGGATCAGGCTGAAGAACAGGTTGGAGGTGGCGCAGATGGCGAAGAATAAGAATTTCCGTGATATGACCGATGAAGAGCTCCTGAAACAGATTGACGGACTCAAAACGGAATTATTCAATTTGCGTTTCCAATTAGCTACAGGACAACTTGATAACCCGATGCGGATCAAAGAGGTTCGTAAAGGGATCGCGAGAGGCAAAACCATTCTCCGTGAGCGCGAGCTCAAACGTGCTTAAGGTAGGAAAGGAGGCAAAAACATTGGAAAGAACAATGCGCAAAACGCAATATGGCAAAGTTGTCAGCGATAAAATGGATAAAACGATTGTTGTTGCAATTGAAACCAGAAAAAAACATCCAATCTATCATAAAACAGTAAAGGTTACCAAAAAATACAAGGCGCATGATGAGAATAACGAGGCTAGATTAGGGGATACCGTCCTGATTATGGAGACCAGACCGTTAAGCAAAGAAAAAAACTGGAGACTGGTCAAAGTTGTTGAAAAAGCGGTTATTCTCTAAGCCGAGGAAATATCAAGCAGCTAAGAAAGGAGGTTCCGCCCAATGATTCAGGCTGAATCAACCCTTAAAGTGGGAGATAATACCGGAGCAAAAAAACTTTTATGTATCCGTGTGTTGGGTGGTTCTAAACGTCGTTACGCAACAATTGGTGATGTCATCGTTGCTGCGGTTAAAGAAGCAACACCAGGCGGCGTTGTCAAAAAAGGTGATGTTGTCAAAGCTGTTGTTGTCCGTACTACCAAAGAAATTAAAAGACCAGACGGTTCATATATCCGATTTTCCGAAAATGCAGCAGTCATTATTAAAGATGACAAAAGTCCGAAAGGCACACGTATTTTTGGACCCGTTGCCCGTGAACTGAGAGAAAAGGATTACATGAAAATCGTTTCGCTGGCACCGGAAGTACTATAGAAAAAACCGGACGGAGGTGAAGTTATAATGTCCGCCGAAAGAACAAAAGTAAACGTCAGAAAAGGCGATATGGTCATGGTAATAACCGGCAAGGATGCCGGAAAAAAAGGCAAGGTTCTTGAGGTTCTTCCCCAGAAGAGCAGAGTCGTAGTCGAGAAGGTCAACATTGTAAAGAAACATCAGAAACCGACCAAAGATATGCCTCAGGGTGGAATTGTCGATAAAGAAGCTCCGATTCACAGCTCCAATGTGATGTTGTTTTGTACAGAATGTAATTCTGTCACCAGGAAAAGTATGAAGATTACTGGAGAAGGTAAAGTGAGAGTCTGCAAGAATTGCGGACACAATTTGCCGGAAGAAAATAAGAAGTAATTCTGGAAGGGAGGTACTCTGGTGGCTCGCTTAAGAGATTATTATAAAAATGAGATAACCCCGGCTCTGCAGAAGAAATTTGATTATAAAAATATTATGCAAACACCGCGTCTGGAAAAAGTGGTTATCAATATAGGCCTGGGAGAAGCCATTCAAAATCCGAAAGCCATTGATTCTGCTGTAGATGATCTCATGACGATTACGGGTCAAAAACCGGTCGTAACACGGGCGAAGAAGTCGATTGCAGCGTTTAAGCTTCGTGCAGGCATGCCAATTGGTGTGAAGGTTACTTTAAGAGGTGACCGGATGTATGAGTTTGTTGACAGGCTGCTGAATGTAGCGCTTCCTCGCGTCAGAGATTTTCAGGGAGTGTCCGCTAAGGCTTTTGACGGCAGAGGCAATTATACCCTCGGTATCAAAGAGCAGTTGATATTCCCGGAAATCAACTTTGACAAAATTGATAAAATTAGAGGAATGGATATCGTCTTTGTGACAACGGCGAACACTGATGAAGAAGCAAAGGAACTGCTTAAAGCATTCAGAATGCCGTTTAAGGACTAGATATGAAGGAGGCTTAAGATATGGCCAAGACGTCAATGATTGTTCGTCACCAACCAAAATATTCTGTACGCGTGCATAACCGCTGCAAGATCTGTGGCCGTCCGCACGCTTACATGAGAAAATTTGGAATATGCAGGATATGCTTCAGAGAACTGGCTTATAAAGGCGAGCTGCCTGGTGTAACCAAGGCTAGTTGGTAAGCATTATTGGAGAAAGGGGGAAATAAAAGTGTCAATAACATCAGATCCTATCGCCGATTTCCTGACACGGATCCGGAATGCCGGGATGGTTTACCACGATAAAGTTGAAATACCTGCTTCAAGCATTAAGAAGGCTCTGGCCGAACTATTGAAACAGGAAGGCTTTATCAAGGATTATGAATATATTGATGACAATAAACAGGGGGTCTTGAGACTATACCTTAAGTACGGCCCTAACCGGGAAAGAGTCATCACCGGCTTGAAACGTATCAGCCGCCCCGGCTTAAGAGTTTATGCGAAAAAAGACCAGATTCCTAAAGTCTTAGGAGGTCTGGGCGTTGCTGTGATATCTACCTCCAAAGGCATCATGCCTGACAGACAGGCACGCAATGAAGGTTTAGGTGGAGAAGTTATCTGCTATATTTGGTAAAGGATGGAGGTGTAGAATATGTCTCGAATTGGTAGAAAAGCAATCACCATTCCAGGTGGGGTGGAAGTTAAACAAGAAGGTCAGGTCGTTACCGTTAAAGGCCCTAAAGGAACGCTTACCAGAGAATTCCGGCCTGAAATCGGTATTCAAGTAGAAGAAAATACAATCAGCGTTACCCGTCCCAACGACGAACCTTTCTACCGTTCGCTTCACGGACTGACCCGCACCCTTCTTGCCAATATGGTGGAAGGCGTATCAAACGGGTTTAGCAAGAATTTGGATCTTGTCGGAGTAGGATATCGTGCTGCTCTTTCAGGTAAAAAACTTGTGCTTACTGTCGGCAAATCTCATCCCGTAGAAATGGAACCCTATGAAGGGATCGAAGTCGAAGTTCCCGCACCGAACAAGGTGATTATTAAAGGAATCGATAAGGAACAAGTCGGTAATTTTGCTGCAGATGTTCGTAAGCAACGTGAACCGGAACCGTATAAAGGTAAAGGGATTAAATACGAAAAAGAAGTCATCCGCCGCAAGGAAGGTAAAACCGGCGGTAAGAAATAAGGTAAGGGCAAAATCTCTTGCCGCGTAGAAAGGATGAAAAAGCTTGATTAAAAAGAGTGACCGCAGACAAATTCTGAAACAGAAGCATAAAAGTGTCCGCAAAAGAATCCAGGGCACAGTCGAAAGACCACGTATGGCGGTATTTAGAAGCTTAAATCATATTTATGCCCAGGTTGTTAACGATGACCTTGGAATTACCCTGGCCGCAGCTTCTTCTCTTGATGCTGAGTTTAAAGCAGCAGAGTTGTCCGGAGGAAACATCGAGGGAGCCAAAAAAGTTGGTGAACTCATTGCGAAAAAAGCACTGGATAAAGGAATTACCCAAGTGGTCTATGACCGCGGCGGCAGCCTATATCACGGCAGAGTTGCAGCTCTGGCCGAAGCCGCTAGAGAAGCAGGACTTGACTTCTAATCTTTAGAAAAGGAGGGAAAATCATTGTCAAATATCGATCCTAGTAAACTGGAGCTCACCGAGAAAATTGTACACATTGCCCGTGTTGCTAAAGTTGTCAAAGGCGGAAGACGTTTCAGCTTCAGTGCCCTGGTTGTCGTCGGCGACGGCAATGGTATTGTCGGCGCAGGACTCGGAAAAGCAACCGAAGTTCCGGAGGCTATTCGTAAAGGCGTAGAAGATGCTAAGAAGAATCTGATTGTTGTACCTTTAAAAGGAACAACGATCCCGCATCCGATTCTCGGCCAATTTGGTGCCGGTGAGGTTCTGCTGAAACCCGCTGCCAAAGGTACCGGAGTTATTGCCGGTGGTCCGGTGCGTGCTGTTCTTGAAGTAGCAGGGGTTAAAGATATACTTACAAAATCGCTGGGATCTTCCAATGCTCATAACGTTGTCAATGCAACGATGGCCGGCCTCAAGGCGCTGAAGCGTGATATTGACGTTGCCAAAGCCCGCGGCAAGGCAGTGGAAGAAATCATTTAACGACATGATGGCCTGATGTCGCAACGGCCATGGTGGAATGGAGCGACAAAGGCCCTGGAACGATAAACCGATATAATGTATCGCAGCACCAAGTAAGGAGGTGTCCATATTGAAACTCCATGAACTCAAACCTGCAGAAGGTTCGACCAAATCACGTAAACGTGTTGGAAGAGGCAATGGCTCGGGACTTGGGAACACGGCCGGCCGTGGCAGCAAGGGTCAGAAAGCCCGTTCTGGCGGTGGTGTCCGTCCAGGATTTGAAGGTGGCCAGATGCCCATTACCCGCAGACTTCCGAAACGCGGTTTTACAAATAATTTTGGTAAAGAATATGAGGTCATCAATGTATCCGATCTTGAAGAAAGATTTGAAAATGGTGAAGAAGTTACCATTGAAGCTTTATTTGAGACTGGACTCATCAATAAAGTCAAGGATGGTGTCAAAGTACTCGGAGACGGGGAATTGACCAAATCATTAACCGTAAAAGTTCATAAGGTAAGCAAAACAGCAGCAGAGAAAATTACTGCTGCCGGTGGAAAAGTAGAGGTGGAATAAATTGATACTTGAAACCCTGAAAGATGCCTGGAAAGTTTCAAGCATTAGGAAGAAAATAGGGTTCACCTTGCTTATGCTTCTGGTCTTTAGGATTGGGTCTCACATCCCAATTCCGTTTATGGATCGTGAAGTGCTTCAAAACATGATGGGCAGTGGAGGATTGTTTGATTTCTTCAACACATTCTCTGGTGGCTCCCTGAAACGCTTCTCTGTATTCTCGTTAAGTATCATGCCCTATATCACTGCTTCGATCATCATTCAACTCTTAACGGTCGTCATTCCTTATCTGGAAAGACTATCAAAAGAGGGCGATCAGGGCAGGAAAAAGATTGTTCAGTATACCCGCTATGGTACTGTTGTACTTGGTTTCATCAATGGTTTTGGACTAACCATCGGCTTAAGAGGCGCGCTTATGATTCCTCAGGAGTCGCTTAGGATTCCAATTTACATTATGATTGCAGTCGTACTGACCGCAGGTACAGCTTTTCTGATGTGGCTGGGCGAACAGATCACTGAAAATGGCATTGGCAATGGTATCTCACTCATTATCTTTGCCGGTATTGTAGCTGGGATTCCGGATGCAATCAAGTACTTGGTTGGGCTGCTGAAGGTTGGCGAAATTGGCTGGATATCAATCGTAGGCTTAGTGGTTATTGCAGCGCTGATTATTGCCGCTGTTGTATTTATCCAGGAAGGCCAAAGAAGAATTCCGGTTCAATACGCCAAAAGAGTTGTCGGCCGCAAGCAATACGGCGGACAGAGCTCTCATATTCCGTTAAAAGTTAATCAGGCTGGTGTTATTCCGATTATCTTTGGTATTTCCTTAATGGCCTTTCCGGCAACCATTGCGACCTGGCTCCCACAGGACTCAGCCTTTGCTCTGTTTGCTCAGAAATGGCTGCAGATGAACGGCTCAGCCTATTCAATACCGTACTTGATCATGTATGCATTGCTCATCATTTTCTTTACCTATTTCTATACAGGAATTACCTTTAATCCTGTAGATGTCGCGGATAATCTTAAAAAGTACGGTGGCTTTATTCCCGGAATTCGTCCGGGCCGTCCAACCTCAGATTATCTGTTTAAAATCCTGAGCAGAGTGACTTTGGCAGGTGGGATATTCCTGGCACTGATTGCTGTTCTCCCCAGTCTGATCATGGGGTTCACCGGAATAGATAACATTTATTTAGGTGGAACATCCCTGCTGATTGTGGTCAGCGTTGCTCTTGATACGATGAAACAGATGGAGAATCAACTGATGCAACGTCACTATCAGGGATTTTTAAAGTAGGAGGCAATCGAGATGAGAATGATACTCATGGGTCCTCCTGGAGCAGGAAAAGGAACACAAGCTGATTTGCTCATTGAGCATTATCATATACCTCACATTTCAACTGGGGACATGTTCAGAGCCGCAATCAAGGAACAGACTGCCCTGGGACTGAAGGCCAAAGAATATATGGATGCTGGAACCCTCGTCCCCGACGAAGTCACGATTGGGATTGTAGCTGACAGATTGACTCAGGCTGACTGTCAAAATGGTTTCCTTCTGGACGGGTTTCCCCGTACGGCTGCCCAGGCGGATGCTTTGGCGAAAATCTTAAGCGACATGAAAATTACTCTGGACGGAGTCATCAACATTGAACTGGGCGAAGCAGATCTCTTGGAACGGCTCACCGGAAGAAGAGTCTGCAAACAGTGCGGAGCAACCTTCCATACTGTCTTTAACGCTTCTAAAGAAAAGGATGTTTGTGACAAGTGCGGCGGTGCACTCTACCAGAGAAGCGATGACACACTAGAAACAGCACAAAACCGGCTGAAGGTGTATAACGCACAGACTGAACCCCTGATTGCATATTATAACAACCAAGGTTTGCTCAAGAGAATTCAGGGAGATAAGGATATTAAGCAGGTTTTCAGCGATGTTCTCAGTGTGTTGGAGTAAGAAACCATGATTGAATTGAAGAGTAAGGAACAGCTTGCCCGCATGCGGAAAGCTGGCCGGATCGTGGCAGAAACTCTGGAACTGATGCGGAAAATGGTTGCCCCGGGAGTAACTACGGAACAACTGGACAGAGCAGCGGAAGATTACATTGGCAAATGCAATGCAATTCCTGCCTTCAAAGGGTATAACGGCTTCCCCGCAACACTGTGTACTTCGATTAATGAAGAAGTGGTGCATGGGATCCCGGGTTTAAGGGCCCTGAAAAGTGGAGATATTATCAGTATTGATTGCGGGGCAATCATTGACGGATACGTTGGTGATTCTGCGATTACACTGCCGGTAGGAGAAATCAGTAGGGAACTTCAAAATCTGCTGGCAGTGACTGAAGAATCTCTCAGGTGTGGGATTGACCAGGCGCTGAAAGGCAACCGGCTGTTTGATATATCTTACGCTGTTCAGACGTATGTAGAAGAGAATACAATGTCGGTCGTTCGGGACTATGTAGGTCACGGAATCGGCAGAAAAATGCATGAAGAACCTCAAGTACCCAATTTTGGCAAACCCGGCAGGGGGCCGAGACTCGAGGTAGGAATGGTCCTGGCGATAGAACCCATGGTTAACTTAGGAGGCTATCAGGTTGAGACTCTTGAGAACCAATGGACTGTTGTAACAAAAGATCGCCGAGCATCGGCACATTTTGAACACACAGTGGCCATCACTGAAAATGGCCCGGAAATACTAACTCGAATTGAAGGCTGAAGACCGGTATAAAATGTCAAAGGAGGGATAGGCGCAATGTCAAAAGAAGATGTGATTGAGGTTGAAGGTAAAGTACTGGAACCACTGCCGAACGCAATGTTTACGGTAGAACTGAACAACGGTCATAAGGTGCTGGCGCATGTCTCCGGCAAGATACGGATGCATTTTATTAGAATTTTGCCTGGAGACCGGGTCACGGTGGAGCTTTCTCCCTATGACTTGACCAGAGGACGAATTGTTTACAGATTTAAGTAAGGGCGAGGGAGGGATCACAGGTGAAAGTAAGACCTTCTGTGAAACCGATTTGTGAAAAGTGTAAAATCATTAAACGGCACGGAAAAGTCATGGTTATTTGCGAAAATCCAAAGCATAAACAACGCCAAGGCTAACTTGATGTTCGAGGTTCGAAGTTCGAGGCACGATGTTAGGGTATATGATCGCGGCATCTTGTTTTCAAACAACGAACATCGAACATAGAACGGCAACGGGTGTATACCGTTGCGAGGCCGTTATCAAAAGATTAAGAACGAGAAAAACAACAATAAGCACTGATTATTCGGACTTCGAGCATCGAACTTCGAACATCGATTAAAACGGGGGTGTGAAATTTAGATGGCACGTATCGCAGGGGTGGATATACCTCGGGACAAACGTGTTGAGGTTGCTCTTACCTACATTTATGGTATCGGCATTTCTCAATCCAAAAAAATCCTGACAAAAACACAGATTAACCCTGATACCAGGGTCAAAGATCTTACAGACGACGAAATCGCCAAGATCAGAGAAACCATTGATAAAGAATTTAAGGTCGAAGGCGATCTGCGTAGGGAAGTGTCCCTTAACATTAAAAGACTGATGGAAATCGGCAGTTATCGTGGCCTTCGCCATCGTCGTGGACTGCCTGTGCGCGGACAGCGGACCAAAACCAATGCCCGTACAAGAAAAGGCCCCGCAAGAGCAATTGGCGGTAAGAAGAAAAAGTAAAGGAGGGCATTGAAACATGGCTCGTAAAGTAGTTCGTACCAGAAAAAGAGAACGTAAGAATATTGAAAGCGGCATAGCACATATCAAGTCGACTTTTAATAATACGATTGTCACGATTACCGACACGACCGGAAATGCACTTTCCTGGTCAAGCTCGGGTTCTTTAGGTTTCAAAGGTTCGCGTAAAAGCACGCCTTTTGCTGCGCAAATGGCTGCAGAGACAGCTGCCAAAGCAGCAATGGAGCATGGGCTTAAAATTGTTGAATGTTTTGTGAAAGGTCCAGGATCAGGCCGTGAAGCCGCAATCAGAGCATTGCAGGCAGCAGGTCTGGAAGTGAACCTTATTCGGGACGTAACTCCGGTACCGCATAACGGATGTCGGCCGCCCAAACGCAGAAGAGTATAGGGGGTGTAAAACATGGCTAAATATACAGAATCAGTATGTCGTCTGTGCCGGCGCGAGGGTCAGAAGTTATTCCTGAAAGGGGATCGCTGCTATACCAATAAATGTGCTGTGGACCGTCGGACGTATGCTCCGGGAATGCACGGACAGAGCAGAGGCAAGAAACCGACTGAGTATGGCATTCAGCTCAGAGAAAAGCAGAAAGTTCGGAGAATCTATGGCGTTCTGGAAAAGCAATTCCGTGGCTATTTTGATAAAGCTGCACGTCAAAAAGGTATGACCGGGGAAAACCTTCTCCGTTTATTAGAACGCCGTTTGGACAATGTAGTTTACAGACTGGGCTTTGCTTCATCCAGACCCGAAGCACGCCAGCTTGTAACGCATGGACATATTACAATCAACGGCAAACGCGTCGATATTGCATCTTATCTCGTCAGCGCTGGTGAAGCAATTTCGATTAAAGAAAGCAGCAGAGACAACAACAGAATGAAGGAAATGGCCGAATCCCTGAAGGATCGTGCTGTTCCGGCATGGTTAAGCCTGGATATCAATACTATCACCGGGACCGTCATCAACATGCCGACCCGTGAAGATATTCAGATTCCGATTGAAGAACATCTTATCGTAGAGAAATATTCTCGTTAAACTTTTCCGGGAAAGAAGGGGTGCATTCCGATGCTTGAAATCGAGAAGCCCAATATTGAATGTGTTGAGAGATCTGAAGATAATACCTATGCCAAATTTGTTATTGAACCCTTGGAGAGAGGCTATGGCATTACCTTAGGGAATTCCCTGCGTCGTATCCTGCTTTCTTCTCTACCCGGGTCCGCGGTAACTTCAGTCAAAATAGAAGGCGTATTACACGAATTCTCAACTATTCCAGGAGTCTTGGAAGACGTAACAGAGATCATCCTCAATATTAAATCCCTCGCTCTCAAAGGCCATACAGATGAACCGCGCGTTCTGCGTTTGGAATGTGAAGGGGAAAGGGTTGTTACCGCAAGAGACATTATCACCGGTCCCGATATTGAGATTCTCAATCCAGATTTAAAGATCGCCACGTTGGATAAAGACGGACGTCTTTTCATGGAAATGAACGTCGAACGTTCCCGCGGCTATGTCTCGGCTGAGAAGAATAAAAAGGCAGATCAGGTAATCGGCGTTATTCCTGTCGATTCTATCTTTACCCCAATCTATAAAGTCAACTATGCTGTAGAAGATACTCGGGTCGGTATGATGACTGACTTTGACAGGCTTACCTTGGAAGTGTGGTCTAACGGCAGTATTACCCCAAAAGAGGCAACGAGCCTCGCAGCCAAGATTTTGAGCGAACATTTGAGGCTCTTTATCGGACTGAATGATAATCTGGGTAATGTTGAAATCATGGTGGAAAAAGAAGAAGAAGCCAAAGATAAGATTCTGGAGATGACCATTGAAGAACTGGATCTTTCCGTAAGATCTTATAACTGCCTAAAACGCGCCGGCATAAACAGTGTTGAAGAACTGACCCAAAGAACAGAAGAAGATATGATCAAAGTACGCAATCTTGGACGCAAATCTCTGGAAGAAGTCGAACACAAGCTCAGAGAACTTGGGCTGGGATTCCGTACTCCGGAAGATTAAACCTAAAGGGGGGATCACAGTTGGCATACCGTAAGCTTGGAGTTAACATGAGCCAAAGAAAGGCAATGTTAAGAAATATTGTAACTTCCTTGCTGAAGCACGGAAAGATCAAGACGACAGAAGCAAGAGCAAAAGAGCTGAATTCACTGGCAGAAAAAATGATTACCTTAGGCAAAAGGGGTGACCTAGCTGCCAGACGTCAAGCAATGCAATTTCTGTTGGATGAGACGGTAGTAAAAGAGCTGTTTGAAACGATAGCTCCTAAATACGCCGATAGGCAGGGTGGCTACACCAGAATCATGAAAAACGGATACCGTCGTGGAGATGCTGCCGAAATGGTTTTAGTTGAGCTAGTGGACTAAGATGAAGGTCAGGTTACTCCAGCAAGGTAACCTGGCCCGATGCCGCTTCAACTAAAGTCAAACATTAAATCAAAGTTTCGTATTGCTGGAGAGAAAAATGCGCAACATCCTTCTGCGATTAGCCTATGATGGTACAAACTACCACGGATTCCAGCGCCAGCCAGAGGAACATGGACAAACCATCCAGGGGGAGCTGGAAAAGGTCTGGAAGAAGCTTTTTGCCGAAGAAATCAGAATCACAACGGCGGGCAGGACGGATACAGGCGTACACGCTGCCGGCCAAGTGGTTAATTTCTGTTCAGAAGCGCGTATTCCGCAGGAGAAGATTCCTAAGGCCATAAACAGTATTCTGCCGTATGATATCAGAATTCTTGAGGCCAGGGATATGCCTGAAGATTTTAGTGCCAGGAGAAGCGCCAAGTGGAAGAGATATGATTACAGAATTGACAACGGACGAATTCCTGACGTTTTCAGAAGACTGTACGCTCTCCATGAGCCGGTGCAGCTGAATGTTGACGCCATGCAAATGGCAGCTTCCCAACTTGAAGGGAAACATGACTTCAGCGCATTTGCCGCTGCCGGGTCTTCGGCTAAAAGTTTTGTCCGGACACTGTACCACTGCAAAGTATGTTGGTTGGATGAACAAATCGTAGTTACCTGTATTGGTAATGGGTTTCTTTATAACATGGTAAGAATCATTGCCGGTACCTTATTGGATGTAGGTAAAGGCAGAATACTTCCGGAAGAGATTTCAGATGTAATTATGTCCAGGGATCGGACCAAAGCAGGTGAGACTGCTCCGGCCAGAGGACTGACCCTAACCTATGTCAACTATGACGGATCCAGTCCCGGTGAAATCTTTCCGGAAATTTGAGAAACAGGAAACCATAGGTTGACGAAAGACGTTATTTTAGTTAAAATTTTTAAGTAGTCTTTTACCGAAACGTGAATGAGCCCTTCACGTCAGGTGATGATATAACGAAATCGTACATGAAAACATGATGCACGCGATTAAAAATGGAGGGAACCAACATGACCACCACGCAATTTGCGAAAGCCCATGAGGTGGACCGTAAATGGTTAGTCATTGACGCAGCCGGTGTCTCTTTGGGAAGAGTGGCAGCTGAAGCCGCCCGCTTGCTCAGGGGAAAACATAAGCCGATATTTACCCCAAATGTTGACACAGGTGACTTTGTCATTATCGTCAATGCAGATAAAACATTGATTACCGGCAATAAACTAGATAATAAAATGTATCGCTGGCACACCGGTTATCCAGGCGGACTGAAAGAAATGACCTACCGGGTGCTGATGAGCAAAGCCCCCGAAAAAGCTATGGAACATGCTGTAAAAGGAATGCTTCCTCACAACAAACTTGGTGCACAGATGTATAAGAAACTTAAGGTATACTCGGGACCGGAACATCCGCATCAGGCTCAAAAAGCAGAAGTATGGAATATGAAATAGTTGGAAGGAGGTAAAAGCATGTCAGCACAGCTTCAGTATCAAGGTACAGGCAGAAGGAAAAATGCAGTTGCCCGGGTCAGACTTCTGGCCGGTAACGGAAAATATACGATTAACGACAGAGACCTAAGTGAATACTTCGGTAAAAAAACCTTAGAGATGATTGTTCAGCAGCCCTTAGAAATAACTGAAACTTTAGGGAAATACGATTTAATTGCCAGAGTTCACGGCGGCGGTACAACCGGCCAGGCCGGTGCCCTCAGAATGGGTATTGCCAGAGCTTTGCTTAAAGCAGATGAAAGTCTTCGTCCGGCTTTAAAACGCGCAGGTTTCCTTACCCGTGACCCACGTATGAAAGAGCGCCGTAAATACGGACTCAAAAAGGCTCGCAAAGCGCCTCAATTCTCGAAACGTTAATTCAATAAATATAATAATCCCTCAACACACGTATGGTTGGGGGATTTTTTATTATGATAAAGACCATACTTTATAATCATTCCCTCCTGAATAATTGCCTGCCCTTCACCATAGATATAGGTGAGAGGGGGAGAACCATGGCCAAACAAATAAATTATTCACGGATCAGCGGATTGATGCACAGACAAATAATTCCGAAACCAAAGATTATACTGGCATCAAGCATTATTGTTCTTCTGGCCGTAACCGGTATTTTTTTCAGCCAGAAAACAGCATTACATACTGCTAAGGATGTTCCGGGCTGGAGTTGGATACTCGGGGGGGTAACCGTAACGATCGATGCCGGTCATGGCGGGGTTGACCCTGGGGCTGTTGGCGTCAATAAAACCCTGGAGAAGGATGTGAACCTGCAGGTTTCTAAAAGGCTGCAGGTACTGTTCATCCAGGCCGGAAGCAAAGTTGTGATGCTAAGGGAGCAGGACCGGGATTTTGGGACTTCTTTAAGCTTGCTTCAACGCAAAAGAGAGGACTTGGCCTACCGGATTCAAACCGCTATGGAATCCCAGGCTAAAATATATCTGAGTATTCATGCCAATAGTTTTTCCGATCAAAGACAGCATGGCCCGCAAGTGTTTTACCATCCGGAATCCGAGGGAGGAAAACTGCTGGCTGAAAGTATCCAGCAAAGTTTGAATAAAGTCGGAACAAAAAAACGGGAAGCAAAGGCAAACCAAAGCTATTTTATCCTCAAGAATACGAATATGGTGGCCGTGACGATTGAAGTCGGTTTCCTGTCCAATCCGGAAGAAGAAAAAAAATTAAACCAAAGTGCTTATCAGCAACAGCTGGCCATGGCTATTTTCGAAGGAGTGGGCAATTATCTGGCCAAGGAACAGCCGGTGGCGGCAGACGATTAATTTATAAAAAAATTAATTATAAAAGGTCACAAAAGGAAATTCACCGTGCTGGCAATAAATAAAGGAAGATGCACAATTAATCCCGAATATATCAGATAATCAGCCGTAGAAGCTGTAACGGACCTGAGCTTTTTAGGCTGGTGCTTGGCACTATTTTAAATCTATTTAAAAGGTTAAAAACCGAAATAAGAGTTGTTCCTTCTGCCCAGAAGCATTGTTTATAAATTGTTTAGATTCTGTTTACAGATATTCAAGATATTGGGAGTAAAATAAGATCAGAAAGCTTTCCAATATTTGAAAAGGAGTAAGTGAAGATGAGAATATCTAAAAAAGCGGCGCTGCCGGTAGTCTTTACTGTCGGGATTCTGTTGTTTGCATCAACTGCACTGGCGGACATTGTCAGCAAGAGCGGCTATGATACGCTTAAGGACGGCTTAAAGCAAAGCGCCGCGAGCTGTTCAGAGAAATTTAACAACTTTACCCTGGATTATTCATTTGTCATAAAGTATAACGGTGAAATCATCAGTTCCCAGAACGATGTCAAAAAATTTGACCGGCTGAATGGTGCGACTGAAGACAGCTCCCGTAGTCTGAGTCCAGACGGAAAGGTTTCCGATTCTTATTACTATACGGATAAGAACACCTGGATCAATGGCACGGATATCGGCACCGGCAATGAAGCCTATTACTATACCGAATATACCCAGGAACGCCAAATGGATGTATTTGACAATCCTTTTAAACAGGATGAAGCGGAAGATGTTGAGAAGATTGTGGATGCGGTTGTCGGCAGTTTGAAGGACCATGTGGTTGTTCAGGAGAATGCCGATGGCAGCAAAGCGCTTTCGGGTTCCCTGTCTGAAGTACAGATTCCGGCTTTGGTCAACGCGGTGGCTTCCCTTCAGGTCAAACAGGCTTTTTCGGGACAAAACAGCTATAGTGCCAGAATCCCTGTACTAACGCAGGATATCTATGTGAAACAAATTGAAGGGTCGGCCACAGTTAATTCGGACGGTCTCTTGGATTACATTCTGGCAACAGTGATATTATCCGGAAAGGACGCACAGGAACAGGCCCATGAAATTACGATGGAAACGCTTGTTAAATTGACGGATATTAATGAAACGGTTGTTCAGAAGCCGGACCTTAGCGGCAAAAAAGTTAAGAGAACAACAGAAAGAAACAGTGCCGGACCTCAGATCTCCAATCCTGAAAAATTTATCGGGACATTTAAAAACGATATTATCATCGAGCAAGACGGGAAATTTGTCAAGATTGGCGAACGCATTCTGCAAATCGCCCATGTTGAGAGCGCAAATATTGCCGGAAAATATTCCGAGGAATACAAAGAAGGCTTTGAGACGTATGCTCAGAATGCCCTGACCTTTACGTTTGACGCCACAACTTCCAATCAGGCAAAATCGGATGCCATGTTTGAATTCAGAGATAATGATGGATTGAACCGGTCCGGAAGTATCTACCTGGATGAAGCAAATGCCAAGGTGTATTTCAACCTGAACATGTCCAATGGGCCTTACGATTCCGTCTTCTCGCCTGTTCTGGAATGAATAGACGCAATGTTAGATGACAGACAACGAATAACGTGTAACAAAACGAATAACCAATGGCAATAACTTTAAAATTGGAGCTGCCGGGATTCCCCGGCAGGCTCCTTGCATGCGCAATGGGGGCAATTAAATGGAAAAAGTAATTGAAATATGCAGCTTGACCAAACTGTATAAAAATGGCCGGGGTATTGACGATATCAATCTGGAAATTGATCAGGGAGATATTTTTGGTTTTCTTGGGCCAAACGGTGCAGGAAAAACAACGGCAATGAAGGTCATGACCGGCTTAATCCGGTCGGACCGCGGTGATGTCAAGATTTTCGGGCATAGTATTACCGAATCGTATGAGAAGGCCATGGCGGAAGTTGGCTGTATTATTGAAATTGCTGACTCTTATCCGTTCTTGACCGCTTATGAGAACTTAAGGCAGCGTGCCCGGTATTATCCGGGAGTCGATGACCACAGAATTGATGAAGTTCTGGAGCTTACCGGTATGATCAAATACAAACAGGAAAAACCCAGGAAGTTTTCCCTGGGCATGAAGCAACGTTTGGGTTTAGCTGCGGCTATTCTGGCCAGGCCTAAAGTTTTGATTCTGGATGAGCCATTGAACGGACTCGATGTCGAGGGGATGATCGATGTCCGTAATCTCATTAAGCAGATGGCTGAACAGGAAGGAACGACCTTTTTTATTTCAAGCCATTTGATCCATGATGTTGAACTTACCTGCACCAGGATTGGGGTCATCGTCAACGGAAAGATGCTCAATGTGGACAGCACGGAAAAGATTCTGCAGAATTACGCCACGTTGGAAAATTACTTTGTCAGTGAGGTGGAACGCAATGGCCGCGTATAAAGCTGCTTTGATCAATGAAATTGAAAAGCTGTACAAAAAGAAGAAAGCTCTGGTTGCGCTGATTATCTCACTGGTTGTGATTGTGCTGGGGCAGCTGGCTGTCGTTGGTGTCAGAAGCGGCTTTGGTGTAAGAGGCGCCGGCAGCGTGGAATTTCCCGTACTGGTTCTATCGGTCGTCGTTAATACAATTTTGCCACTGTTTACAGCGCTCGTCGCCATTGATTGTTTTTCCGGGGAATTTTCCCATAACTTGATGCGTGTTACGCTGACCAGGCCGGTCAGCAGGTTGAAAGTATTTATGGCTAAAGTCACGGCCATTGCGGTTTTTATTCTAGCCAACCTACTGATCCTAATGGTCTTCTCAATGCTGGCCGGTTTTCTGTTTAATGCCAATTCCGCTACTTTTGCCGCCGTAGAGCGAACGATGCTTGCTTATGTGATCAGTCTGTTTCCACTGTTTACATTGGCTTTGGGGATTGTGCTTCTGACCAATATATTTAAAAGTGGCACATCGGTATTTTTTATTGCGGTTATTGCTTTTCTGGCCATCAAGGCTTTTGGCATTTTCTTTTCCCAGTACACAAGCCTGCTGATTACTACGCAGCTTGACTGGTATAATTTGTGGCTGGCTAATTCTTTTCCGCTGGCGAAGATTGGCAGGGATTTTTGTCTGATGCTCGGCTACGCGCTGATGTTTTTTACAGCAGGGTTTTATTTATTTGATAAAAAAGAGTTCTAAATCGCAGAATTTGCTTTGCTTAAAGACGATACTAAATGACTTGAATATGATGAGGACCTGCAATGAATCTTAAGAAACGCTTAATCGCAGCAAATGCAGCTACCGTGGCAATTCCGGTACTGATTACAGTACTGGTCGCCATGGCTTATCTGTTTATATACAGCAAACTATATGGCAATATATATTCCTGGGAAAGCTACCAGCGGGCCTCTCAGGTTGAGGCAGTACTGATGGATATAGAAAGACTGATCCAGCAGGAGAGCCCCGACGCGATTGCCGATGAAAAGTTCCAGCGGCTGCTGCGCCAGAAAATAGCTGAAATCGGAGGCGAACTGATTATCCTGAAGGATGATAGCATGATCTATACCTCGCTGGATGCACCGGGAATTGGCAAAATTGAGCTGGCTAAGGCCTTGGAAGCAGGACAAAACAAGCCTGGCAAGGAAAGCATTGTGATCAGTGGTCAGTCCTTTACGGTTCAGATTATTGCGCAGGATCCCACAGATACTGCTGGGGGAACCGTGCTGTTGCTCGTTCCACCGGATCAAGCAGCTAACGGCCTGATTCAGTTTCTCATTGTGATCGGCCTGACGTTCCTTTGCTCTTTCATTGTTACGAACATCCTGATCTCCTATCAGTTTTCGCGGGCGGTTTTGCAGCCACTGAATCATCTACAACATGCTGCAGATGAGATCCGGACCGGCAACCTAGACTGCCAGATTGCCGAAGAAGGTGACCAGGAGATTGAAGCATTGTGCCGGGACCTTGAGCTTATGCGCCTTAAGCTCAAGGAATCGATCCATACCCAGCTGAAATACGAAGACAACAGAAAAATGCTGATATCCAGCATATCCCATGATTTAAAGACTCCCGTTACTTCGATTAAGGGTTATGTTGAAGGCATTTTGGACGGCGTCGCAAATACCCCGGAAAAAACGGAGAAATACTTGAAAACCATCTATGTAAAGGCTGAGCAGGTTGATAAGATGATTGATGATTTGCTGCTCTACGCCAAACTTGATCTAAACCAGATTCCGTTTAATTTTGAAAGGACCGATGTTCAGGAATTCATTAGAAACTGCTTACTGGAAAGTGAACCTGAACTCGAAAATAATAGAATACACACGGAAATGTTCAGTGACCTGACCCAAAAGCGCTGCGTTTTTCTTGATCGGGAACGAATGAAAAGAATTGTAATGAACATTCTGGACAACTCCCGCAAGTATATAGACAAAGATGAGGCGGTAATAAGGGTTCTGCTCAGGGAGACGCCTTCCAGTATTATTATGGAGTTTCAGGACAATGGGTGTGGAGTCAGTGAAAAGGATCTGCCGTATATTTTTGACCGGTTTTACCGTTCCGATCAGGCCAGAACAGGGATTGAGGGAAGCGGCCTCGGACTTGCGATTGCCAAACAGATCGTCGAGGGGCATCAGGGTATTATCTGGGCAACGTCCCACGGCAAGGAAGGAATGAGTATTTTGATTTCACTGGCCTATCTTAAAGACGAGTACCATGTCAACTCTAAATCTACATGAAGAAAACCATCCAAAAACGAGGACTGTTATGAAAAAGATTCTGATTATTGAAGACGATCTGAATATTGCGGAACTGCAACAAGATTACCTAGAAGTGGAAGGTTTTGCAGCCGATATTTGTGCGGATGGTTCTGCCGGTCTGAAGCAGTTCCAGGAAAACGGCTATGATCTCCTAATCCTTGATATCATGCTTCCGGGTCTGGATGGTTTGGAGATTCTGCGCAGTCTAAGAGATGAAAAAGAGGTTCCTGTGATTCTGGTATCCGCTAAAAAAGAGGAAATCGACAAAATCAAAGGCTTTAATCTCGGAGCGGATGACTATATCACGAAACCCTTCAGCCCGGGTGAACTCGTCGCCAGGGTCAAAGCGCATCTGCAGAATTATGAAAAACTGAAGAAGAAATTCAGCGAAAAGCAGATAAGGCACAACACTGTAGTGATCCGTGGACTCAGGATCGAGAAAGAAGCCCGCAGAGTTTATATCCATGACAAAGAAGCCAATCTGGCCCAGAAAGAATTTGAGCTGCTTTTATATCTGGCAGGGCATCCCAACCGGGTATTCGGCAGAGACGAATTATTTGAAAAGGTCTGGGGACTTGAGGCGCTCGGTGATTCTGCTACGGTCACGGTTCATATCGCCCGACTGCGTGATAAAATAGAAAGCGACCCTTCCAACCCGCAGTATATCGAAACGGTCTGGGGAGCAGGCTACCGGTTCAGGGTTTAATAAGAACATCAGAAATGAATCCATTACGCAGCAAAGGAAGAAGATCGTGTTGTAAGGTCTCATGAAAAATACTTTTCGCATAACGGAGAGTATTTTTTTTTGGAAAAAGACGGAATGTATAGTAAGATAAACTGAGAGAATAGATAGAAAAATTGATCAGAATAATTTAAAAGAAGTATCGGAGAAAAGTAAAAATTTAAGGGCTTAGGTATTGAATAATTATTCACATAAGTGTATAATTATTAAAATAAATTATTAAATAAACTAAACGCTGCATTACCGTTACAGGAGGGATATGGATGATTAAAGTTGGAATTCTTGGAGCAACCGGCTATACAGGGCAGGAATTGCTTCGTTTATTAAATAACCATCCGGAGGTCACGCTGGCGTATTTAGGCTCTTCTACATCTGCGGGAAAGCGTATTTCAGATATTTGCCCTCACCTTCAGGAAAGTCTGGAAAACGTGCTGGAGGCGGAGGAGATACCTGATGTCAACGTGATGTTTATGGCACTGCCGCATGGTATAGCAGCGGCCAGAGCTAGGGAATTGATGGAACGCGGCATAAAAATTGTGGATCTTGGAGCCGACTTCAGACTTAAAGACGCCCAGGAGTATGAAAATTGGTATAAGGTTAAGCATGCTGATCCAGCTTTGCTGCCAGAGGCTGTCTACGGACTGCCAGAACTATACAGAAATGAAATTGCAGGGAAAGCCCTTGTGGCGAATCCGGGCTGTTATCCCACAGCATCCCAGCTAGCGCTGGTGCCGCTACTCCGAGCAAGACTACTTGATCCAACCGGCATCATCATCGATGCCAAGTCGGGTGTCTCAGGAGCAGGCCGCGGGATTGTCCAGAACCTTCATTATTCCGAAGTAAATGAGAATTTTAAAGCTTACGGTGTTGGTGTGCATCGCCACACACCGGAGATCGAGCAGCAGCTAAGCGGGGCAGCGGATGCGAAAGTCGTGATTAGTTTTACCCCGCATCTCGTGCCAATGACCCGAGGCATACTGGTTACCGTTTATGCAACTGTCAAGAGTGGAATAACGGAGCAGGAACTGCGGGATTGCTGGCAGCAAGCTTACGAGAAGGAACCGTTTATTCATGTGCTGCCGGAGAAAGAGTGGCCCCAGACGAAATATACGTATGGGAGCAACCACGCATTCCTTCAGCTAAGATATGACCAGCGGACCGGCAGGGTCGTCCTGGTTTCCGTGATTGACAATTTGGTCAAAGGAGCATCCGGCCAGGCCATCCAGAATATGAACATCCTGTTTGAGCTTCCGGAAACGACGGGCCTTCAAACCACTGCGCTCTGGCCATAGGAGATAAATGGACGTTTCATTTGTCCCCAAACATCTAGAGACAGAAAAGATCGAAGGAGGAATAAAAATGACGGATAAATTATATCCTTGGCAAGAAATAAATGGCGGGATTTCCGCGCCGCTCGGATTTTATGCCTGCGGGATTCAAGCAGGCATAAAATATCAAGACAAATACGATCTAGCGCTGATCCTATCTGAGATTCCGGCCAGTGCGGCAGGGATGTTCACGCGCAATGTCGTGAAGGCCCATCCGCTGGTACTCACCGAGAAACATCTTGCAAACGGCAAAGCGCAGGCTATTGTCGTCAATAGCGGTAATGCCAATGCCTGCATGGGAGAGATTGGTGACAACGCTGCCTTGGAGATGGCCAGGGTGACCGCAGCAGAGCTCGCCTTTGCTCCGGAAGATATTCTGGTATCGTCTACAGGGGTAATCGGGCAGGAACTGCCGCTGGCTAAAGTCATCCCAGGAATCAGGCTGGCAGCAAAGGAAGTTCAGGCACTTAAGGGAAAAGTCTCCGAAAGTGAAAAAACTGAATACGCTCACCAGGCGGCGTTGGCTATTATGACCACAGACACGGTTTGCAAAGAACTTGCTTTTGAACTGCAGTGTGCCCAGGGAACGATAAAACTTGGCATCATGGCTAAAGGCTCGGGTATGATCCACCCTAATATGGGAACGATGCTGTGTTTTATCACGACGGATGCGCAGGTTGCGCAGGATAAGCTGAAAGGACTGCTGAAGGCGGCAACGGATGAAAGCTTCAATATGGTGACCGTGGATGGAGATACCAGTACGAACGATATGGTCGTGATCTTAGCCAACGGATTATCGGGAGTTGCGCCGGAAGGTCAGGAATGGGAGAACTTTTCTGCCATGGTCCGGGAAGCCTGCTGTACGATGGCCAAAGCGATTGCAAGAGACGGCGAAGGGGCCAGCAAGTTCCTGGAAGTGAAAGTCGCAGGGGCTGTATCATTGGAAGCCGCCAGAACGATCGCCCGCAGTGTCTGTTCCTCTAATTTGGTGAAATCGGCCATGTATGGTGAAGATGCCAACTGGGGAAGAATCCTGGCTGCAGCAGGATACTCCGGAGCCAGCTTTGATCCGAACAAAGCGGATATCTATCTGAACGGGCTGCAAGTCGCTGCACATGGACAGGGGCTGCCGTTTTCCGAGACGGAAGCTGCGGTTTTGTTGAAGAATACAGACATCAAGGTCGACATCGTCCTAGGTGACGGAAATGAACAGGCTGTGGCCTGGGGCTGTGATCTTACACATAAGTATATTGACATCAACGCTGATTACCGGACGTAAGAATAGAAGCTTAATTGACCGACTATCAAATATAAATGTTATTTACTGGTGATTATCTGTTTAAAACACTTAAGTTTTTTAGGGACACCTTATGAAGAGGGGTAAAGGAGGCGCTCAAAATGGAAGATTTTAGTGCAGAGACCAGCGATTTGGATAAAGCGAATATTCTGATCGAAGCCTTGCCGTATATTCAAAAATTCTCCGGGTCTACCGTTGTGATCAAATATGGCGGGCATGCGATGATCGATCAGGAGCTTAAAGAAAAGGTCATGCTCGATATCGTGCTGCTGCATACGGTTGGCATCCGCCCGGTTATTGTTCACGGCGGAGGACCGGAAATCAATACGATGCTAAAGCGTGTCGGCAAAGAAAGCACGTTTGTACAGGGATTAAGGGTTACGGATAAAGAGACCATGGAAATTGCAGCGATGGTTCTGGTCGGAAAGCTGAACACGGAGATTGTCTCGATGCTAAACAGCTTTGGCGGAAAGGCAGTAGGGCTGAACGGCCAGGACGCTAAACTGCTCGTTGCCGAGAAGAAACCGATGCAATTGGCTAATGAACAAGGAATGGTCAAGGAGATCGATCTCGGATATGTCGGTGAGATCAAGAAGGTTACGCCGGGGATCATTACCAGCCTTCTCGATCAGGGATATATTCCGGTTATTTCACCGCTGGCCGGTGGAGATGATGGCGAAAGCTATAATGTAAATGCCGATACGGCTGCCGGAACCATCGCCGGATGCTTAAAGGCTGACAAATTCCTGCTTTTGACCGATGTTAAGGGAATTATGAGAGATATCAATGATCCAGAGTCTCTTATTTCCGTTATCCCGAAGGAGGATGTACCGGCAATGATGACGGAAGGGATCTTTAAAGGCGGAATGATACCGAAAATAGAATGTGCAGTAAATGCGCTGGAACAGGGAACAGGTACCGTTCATATCCTGGACGGCAGGCAGCCGCATGCGATTTTGCTGGAATTGTTTACTGACGGCGGGATAGGGACGATGATTAAATAAACGGAGAATATTAATAAACCGTATTATAGGGAAGAAAGGTCGATGGTCGATATGAATATAGAGTTGAATACGGAACAAATGATCGCGATGGGCAAAGAAAATGTCATGAATACGTATGGCCGTTTGCCAATGGCGTTAGTCAAAGGATCTGGATCGCTGGTCTGGGACAGTGACGGCAAGCAATATCTGGATTTTGTCGCGGGGCTGGCTGTAACCTCACTTGGACATGCCAATCCGGAGATCGTGGAAACCATCTGCGAACAGGCGGGAGAGATCCTGCATACCTCCAATCTGTACTGGATCCCTGGGCAGGTCAAACTCGCGAAGATGCTGACGGACAATTCGTTTGCGGATAAAGTATTCTTCTGCAACAGCGGAGCGGAGGCCAACGAAGCTGCCATCAAGCTGGTGAGGAAGTATGCCAAGGAGCATTTTAGGGCTGAAAAAATTCAGATCGTATCCCTGAAGAATTCGTTCCATGGCAGGACGCTGGCAACGATAACAGCCACAGGCCAGGCTAAGTACCAGAAGGGATATGAGCCGCTGCCGGAAGGATTCTCCTATACCACGCTGAATGATTTGAGCGGACTGGAAGGGGTTATCAATGAGAAGACTGCGGCTGTAATGATCGAACCTGTGCAAGGGGAAGGCGGCGTGCACCCTGTTTCGCGTGAGTTTCTGCAAAAAGCCAGAGAATTATGCGACAAGTACGGGGCGCTGCTAATCTTTGACGAAGTCCAGTGTGGGCTGGGCAGGACCGGGAAACTATTTGCCTACGAGTGGTCCGGCGTAAAGCCGGATATCCTGACACTGGCCAAAGCACTGGGCAATGGTGTACCGATTGGTGCGATGCTCGCAACAGATAACGCAGCTGCTTCTTTCCAGCCGGGAGACCATGCTTCGACTTTCGGAGGTAACCATCTGGTCTCGGCTGTCGGCTGCAAAGTGATGGAGATCATGACCCGGGAAGATTTTCTGACCGGGATCGAGAACAAGGGGTATTATTTCCAGGATAAGCTGCAGAAGCTTGCTGAAAAATTTGATTTACCCGGTAAGGTCAGGGGGCTCGGGCTGATGGTCGGCCTGCCTGTTGAAGAAAACGGACCCGAGATTGTCAACAACTGCTGTGCAAATGGACTGCTAATCAACTGCGTCGGCGGCAAGACCCTACGTTTCCTACCGCCGCTTACAGTCACATTTGACGAAATTGACAAGGCGATGAAAATTCTGGAGCAGGCCTTTCAAAGGAGCTTTAACGTAAAGTAAGAACAGATAAGATAATAATAACCAACAGATAAAAATGAATAAAAAGGGAGGGCGTAACCAAACTCTATCAGAGTGCCGTTACGCCCCCCTTTTATGATTTTCAGATATCAGCGTAGAACACTAGCGTAAAATAGCTGGTTGTCTGAGTCATATCGTTTTGCAGGAGTATACCGGAATTTGTGTTGCCCAAAACGTGAAAAGCCCGAATTCCTTGTTTCTCAGCCAGCCGGAAAGATGCAGTGAGCGATGCAGGGGAATCCAGGTAATCATTGCCCAGCCTGAAGAGGGCAGGATAATCGAATTCCTGCATATATTTCAAGGTTTCGCGGTCTTTGACCTGGGCTTCGGCCCGGGTCAGATAATGTGAAAAGTCAACCGACGAGATCAGAACCGTATGTTCATTCAGAAAAGGCTCGATCCCGGCAAGCAACGTATTGACTTCCTGAAGGGTGACATCATGATGCAGAATGAGCGGTACAATTTTTGCTTTGGGAAGATAATGCTTAATAAGCGGCACTAGCGAGCCAATGGAATGTTCCGAAGAGAGGTTTTCCTCATCTCTGCTCGCCAGGCTGTTTTTAAGCAGAAGGTTGACCGTCGGCTGATCCGTTTCGACAAGGCCTTCAGGAGTCTCCCAGTTATACAGGCCTGTAATAATCCGGTTCCCTTTGTTAAGATGGTTTGGGCCTACCAGGATGATTAGGCCTGGCTCCTGCGCGGCAAGTATTTGCATCAGATCATTAATGAGGCGGGCGGCTGTCAGATGATGCGGCATCACGGCACTTACGATTCTTTTATCTGCCTTGGAAGGTACAGCAGGCTGGTCGGTCAGGATAGCATTTAATTCCTCCGTGGTGATAAAACCGGGATGGGAGGAAACGGATATCCCGTCGTCTTCGCCGGAGGACTTTTCCGTTAGGCTTGTTCCGCCGCATCCGGAAAGGAGTAAGAAAAAAAAGCATAATAATAGTAAGGCAGTCATGTTTAAGGTAGTTTTACATAAAACAAAGCAGCGAATATTCGTAATAGGTCATGCCCCCATTTTATTTGATCACAATCCTGGATTGGCTGCCGCTTGTGTAGACAATACTGTTCTTAATGTTGCTCAAAACGGGTGCTTCACAGTTGAATTCACCAGGTGAGATAACTCGTGCCAGATACGTAATCGTGCCTTTGTCCTTGCCGACCTGGAAGACCAGCTTTTGTCCATTGACTTCTGTTGGATAATCCCAGTGATTTTTGGCAGTCGGGTCTTCATTGTAATTTTCGGGACGTGGGATAAGAGCAAGACCGGCAGGAAGCACATCCACAATTTCATAAAGCCCCTGGGGCGCTTTATCGCCGATGTTATAGCTTAACACAACCTGGACGAGGTCCTGGCGATGGAAGGTATTTGTCACCATACTGCCGACGCGATAGGTACGGCTGATCTTAAGATCTGTATTTTCTGATCCTTCTCCGGCCTGAACCGGAACACTGTAGTAGCTTATCATGCCAACCTTGCCTTTAATCCTGGTAAATGATATCTTCGTTAAATCCTCAGGTAGAATGGTCAGTTTAAAGAAGTTCATATTTTTTAAGATTTTGGTCTCTTTTTTCCCGTTTAGTTCATAGGTAAAGCTTACAGGCGAAGAGGCCATATACTGAAGATTGTAGCGGAGTATTTCCAGCTGCTCGAGCGTATTCAAAATATCTTTGCCTGGATTCTCAAGCAGGTACTGGTAAAGCTTGCTTTTCTCCGGCTGGTCCAGGCGCGCTGCCAGAAGTGCCATCCGGGTTGTAGCCAGAATCATATCATCCTGATCTCTTCCTACGTTGATTCGCAGTACGGAACCGAGGTCCTGCTGATAAGTGCTGAGCAATTCCTTATAAACCTGTTTGGCGTAGGCTCCATCCCCGGTTTCCAGAAGAGCCAGAGCCAGGTTGATCTTTGCTTCCGCAGACAAATCTTCCTTCTGCATATAGCTGTCAATCTGCAGAAGAACAGGCTCTCCCAGGGAAGCGAGCCCGAGAAGAATTACACTTTCATCTTCTGCCGTAGGTGTCTGACTTCCCTGATTTCCTTGATCTCCCCCTTTTCCTGCTTCTGCGTCTTTAGCTTCCAGAATTCTGTAAAAATAGCGGATTAAGGCCTGATCATCAAAGACACCTGGGGCAGCGGAAGCGACCATTGCCGACAAGGCCGGATCACTTTCTCCATAAGAGAGGATGCTGATTCCACCGTCGGGCCGCTGATAAAGGAGCAGAGAAGCCCGATCCTCCGTATCTCCAACCAGAGAGATATTAGATTCGGGACTGTCGGAAAAGTACTTTTCCAAAAGCTTGGCGGCTTCCTGGGCGGCAAGCTTTTGCTCAAGGCGACTTCCATTATTCCAGATCAGCTGGTAAAGACCCCGGAGGTACTGGCTCTTCTCAGAATCACTGAAGATCACTGTCGTTGGTTCTTCAGAAGAACCCTTGAGTCCCTGGCCTTCCGTTAAAAGATTTTGGTCCGATACAATCCTCTGCTGAAACGATTTCACAGCGGTAAATTCCTTGGTCAGCGTGTCAGTAAGGCCATTTTGGCTGCCGGATACGGTCAGATGGTAAGTGCCTGCTTCGAGGGCCGGCAGCTTCCAATCTGCAGCAGAAAATGCTGTATCACTTTGATGCCAGGTCTGTTCCTTGCCGCTGGGACTGCTTAGTTTCATGGTATAAGAAACATTTTGGCTGTTTTTCAGTTTTTCTCCATAAGAACGTGTAAGAATAATTGGAGAATCTCCTGCGAGATAATTGCTGTTCAGTGTCACTTCGACAAAGAATGGCAGGCGTACCGGAAGCTGTGAGGTGCCACTTCCAGCCTGAAGATTCTGAGTAAAAGCCTGGTAGGTAACCCGCCAGGACGTCAGATTGTCCGGTAGGGTGAAGTCCGTTGAGGCATTCCCGCTACTGTCGGTTTGCAGCGTGGTGAAGAGTATGGTATCCCGAAAATCACTGCGTCCCGAACCGCCCTCCCCGCCAGACTCAGCAAAACCATAAAAACCAGGGTGATAATGGGACTTTCTGGTTATCAGTGTCAGATACTGATTATCGCCATAGAGGCTGTTCAGAAGGTCCACACTCTGGTTTTGCAGGCTGAATAGGGCTTCATCAACAAGATTTAGATTAATCTGAGCCCTTTTAACCGGGGCATTGTTGCCGTCGGTCACCTTAAGACTCAAGTGAACTTTATCGCCGGGCCGATATTCTGTCTTATCCGATTGTACCGCGACATTCAGTTTTTTTGTTTGGCTTGCAAACGGTATCATAACGCTGCTCGCTTCATAGTAGCTGCTCCCGTCGAAGTAGACCCCGCCTACGGTAACATTCGGAATGTACAAATCGGTAAACAAAAAGCTGTACTTAGGGGTGGTGCTTACCTGGTAGGCATCAATGACTTTTTGACCGTGGTAGAATAAAATATTTCTTCCGGCAGGATTTAAAACTTGGCTATTGACCATCATGGACACCTGAACTTGGTCCCCAGGATTATAACCGTCAATACCAGGTGTTCCCTGCAGGAAGTAATAAGCATTATCCGGCTGAGGGTCCTGCTTGCTGATGTATAATTGTCTTGTAAAGGATCGACCGTCACTGTCCTGTGCTGTAAGATAGAGATTGTAGGATTCCTTCGGATCAATTTGACCTGTATATTTCAGTGTTCCGTCAAAATCTGTCGTTAGTGTAAACTCACTGACCAGTTTTGTGGCATAGTCATAATTATAAGATCTGACTACTTTTTTACTGATGAAATCATAGTACTGACCTGTTTCGGTTCTTGTAACGACTTCCTGGTAGAGCTTAGCTTTCACCGGGGCATTGGCAACCGGCCCCTGAAGATAGTTCTCTTCAGAAGCAAATTCTCCATTGTTTAGCTTGGTCAAATCAACAGATGATAATTTGGCGGAGAGGGTATAGGTATCTTTCTGGCGGATCGCTTGGCCGTTGATGTAGACTTTGCTTTTAAAGACAAGCAGTTCAGTGTAATTGTAGATTTCCCCTGCTTCGGGAAGGGTGGCGTTGGCTGAACAAGTCTGAAAATCGTAGTCCGTATAATTCTCTGCGCGAGCCTTGCCGGTATAGGAAAGTACTGCCGTTCCTTTTGCATCGGTAGTCAAGTCACCTTCCTGATCAGATAAAAAGTAGTGCAAAGACAGACTTGGGACAGGCGTGCTTTCAAAGAAGGCGGCTGAGAACCGAAAATTCACCTTCTCTCCGGCGAAGATGGCTTTCTTATCTTGAGTCAATGTTACTTGATAGGCCGGTTTTTGGTAGTTTTCTACAGAAAAGCTTCGTGAGAGCAGTTGAACATCGCCAGATTTAACCTGCAGGTCATAGTAACCGGGTTTTAGAACGGGAAGTTTGATTTGACCCTGAAAACAATCATCTTTTACTGCGGTCTCCTGGATCAGGATCGGAGAAATCTCACCCCCCGGGTAGTAGGCACCGTCATAACCATATACTTCAATTGTGAGATTGCGAAGCGGTTCAATCCGGCTGCCCTGCGCACTGTTCCCGGACCGCGGGGCAGTGATTCCCCAGAAGTTCACCGTATCCCCAGGCTTATAAAGTCCTCGGTCTAAATAGAGATACTTCCAGTAATCCGACGGATTGATCTGGCCGGTGTTACCTTCTTCATCCCAGGCTTCTATGGGGACAAGGATCTCTTTGCCTCCCTGCCGGATCCAAGCATAACTTCTCTGCTCGCCGGACAGCTTTTGCTTGATCAAAACCGTACCGGATTTATCCGTACTGGCGATAATCTTCTTATTTTCAAGACTGACAGTGGCTTCAGCAACGGATGCTTTGGTCTGCAGGTCATTAACCCAAAAGAGGCTTTCGTCCTGTCCCTGGGCAAGGTAGACGGCAAGATCGGTTACCTGGAACCAGACTTGCCTGACGGATTCCTCTGCCTGGAATTCTGCAGAATAGTACCCTGCTTCCAGTGTTCCTGGTAGCATGATGTATTGATTGTAAGGGTCTGTCTTCAGAAATTCGGTGTCATATTCAGCCAGTATGTAGGCTGACGGTAGTTTTTCGAGATAATGGTTCCAGGTATAGTAGGACCAGTCAGGCAGAACATCCCGTTTCGTCAGAGAGGCTTGAAAGCTTTGGTGATCCGGATAGCGGTAAAGGTTGATATGAAGCGGAGGCGTATCTATGATTTGACCTTCCGAATATGTATTGTTGGTGAAATATACGGAAAATGCAGGCTGCTCACTGGTGCTGAATTCGGTCAGACTTGTGTTCAGATCAAACGTAAAAGGAGGATTGTTCTGTTCAACCGTCCCGGTCTCAAAGCTGAAACGATAGTCTTCGAACAGGGTTTCCGTCGTACCGGGGAGTACAAAGCCTTTTTTGAGCGTGACCGTATAGACGGTGGCCGATTGCAGTGCTTCCGGCGTAAATACCAGCGTTTTTTTGTGCTTTTCGAAAGCCCCCTTCACCTCGGGTGAGATACTGAAATAATCCTTCAGGCTGCTAATTTCATAGTTGTCGGAAGAGAAAGTCAATTCAATTCCTGTGTCTACCGGAACAGCGGTGCTTTTATCTCCGGGAAGGGAACGAAGCACCTGAAAGGCTGCTTTGGTCTGGAAGGCCCAGCTGAGGTTTTCCTTTCCCGATGCTTCCGGATCAAAGGCCAGACGATAAATCGTATTCGGCGCTAATTCTTCCTCGGGAATAATTTTATAGCTCTTGCCATTATTCTGTTTATCCAAGGTGTAGGAAAATTTCGGACTAAGCTTGAGTGATGCTTTCACTGTTTTTTCTGTCAGGCTTTCTTTACTGGTCAGTAAAAAAGTTGTCGTGGTATCAACTCCGAGCTGATCCAAGTCAACCGCAGTAATAGCGATATCCGAGGCCAAAACTGTTCTGTCATTCAGACGGAAAAAGTCAAATCCGTAAAAAATGCTGATAGCCATCACAAGAACTAAGGCGATGCTGATTGACTTTTTCCAACTCATCAAGTTCCTGAAATTCTTTGCCATGAATTAACCATCCTTTCGACACAATACGATGGTATTGTCAGTTTAATATCCTATTAGAAGTATCTGATAACAGATTAGAAGTGTTTAACAACATATTAGACGTAATTAATCGATAATTCTATACAGCCTGACAAATATCCTTTTTATGGATGAAGCACTTGTTTTATGGATTTGCAGCCGCCTCTGCTGCTGCACGCCATACTATGCTTATGCAAGAACGCTCTTCTTCAGACCATGTGCACTTCTTTAGACCGCGCTCGTTTAGACTTGAGAAAAAAGAATTTTGGTTGTAGACTATTAGAGATATAGGGTCGAAAGGGTTGAAACGATTCTGGAGAAAACAGATTGGGATTAGACCGGAGGAAGAAACGTGGATTATTCGGATAAAGTTATTGAACATTTTATGTGCCCGCAAAATGTGGGAAGCATGCCTGACGCGGATGCCGAGGGAATCTTCGGAGATGTGTCCTGCGGAGATTCGCTGACGATCTATCTGAAAGTAAAGGATGGTATCCTGACGGATATCAGTTACCTGGTGTTTGGCTGCGCCGCGGCTGTAGCAGCAAGCAGCATGTTTACAGTTTTAGTCAAAGGAAAAAGTATTGAGGAGGCTTTAGATATAGGCGGCAGAGACGTTTTCAACGCGCTGGATGGCCTGCCGGCAAGTAAAGTTCATTGTTCCGTGCTGGGTCCCCAGGCCCTGAAAAAAGCTATCGAAGATTATGAATCCAAAAGAAAAGATCAGAGCTAAAAGTGTCGAAAATCTTGCCAAAATGGCAGAAATATGATGAAATTTTTGATTATTTACGATATGATAATAAATAGTTTCAATAACAATGCCTGCAATCATGATGTCTGCACCATATACAGAACGCCATAGGTGAAAGGATTTGAAAGTATGAAGCTGTCCCAGCGCATTCTGGGCATGAAGCCGTCTGCTACGTTGGCTGTTGACGCCAAAGCCAAAGAATTAAAGAGCCAGGGAAAGAATGTTATTTCGTTTGGATCCGGGGAACCAGATTTCGTGTCCCCGCCGTCCGCTTTCAAGTATGCGGCGGAAGCGATGGAAAAAGGGAAAACTCATTATACATCAACACCTGGGGTTCCTGAACTTCGTCAAGAAATTTGTGCTTATTACCAAAAGGAATTTGGTCTGAAGTTTGATCCGGGACAGGTAGTCGTTGGCCCGGGAGCCAAACCTTGCATATATGAAGCGCTGGCAGCGATCGTTGATCCAGGGGATGAGATTGTCCTACTTGCGCCGGCTTGGGTAAGCTATATCGAACAGATCCATCTTGTAGATGGGAAACCGGTGATCGTGGAAACAGAAGATAGTGGTTTTATACCAAGATTGGACCGCGTAGAAGCCGCAATTACGGACAGAACCATCGCACTTTTGCTGAACTCCCCATCCAATCCGACAGGGGTCCTATTTAACGAGAAGACCGTTAGAGGCCTGGCTGAGATCGCCCAGAAGCATGATCTCTGGCTGATTTGGGATGAGATTTATGAGAAGCTGGTTTACGGTCAGAACAAACATATTAATCCGCTGCAACTTATGCCGGAGCTGGCTTCCCGGACAATTATCATTAACGGGGTGAGCAAAGCCTATGCGATGACAGGCTGGCGGATCGGTTATTCGATTGCCCCACTCGAGTTATCTTCCAAGATTAATTCGTTTCAAAGCCATCTGACCTCGAATGCCTGCTCCATTGCCCAATGGGCCGCAGTCGGGGCGATGCGGGAAAGCAGGGAAGATGTGCTGAGAATGAAGGCGGCTTTTAGTGACAGACGGGATCTGATTTGCGGACTTTTGCGTAAAATGCCGCATATCTCCTTTCCGGAACCTGAAGGCGCCTTTTATGTTTTTGTAAATATTAAGAACTGTATCGGCATGTCCTTTGAAGGACAGAAGATCAAGGATGATATCGGATTCTGCAATATGCTGTTGGACTCCGAATTGGTTGCCGTTGTACCCGGCAGCGCCTTCTTGGCATCGGGATATTTACGGATTTCTTATGCAAGTTCTCCGGAACAGATAACGGAAGGTATGAAAAGGCTGCATTGCTTTTTGGCTAAGCTGAAATAGCGAGGTTTGTCGTAAAACTGTAAGTTACAAAAAGATACCGCCAATAGTATAAAAGCTATCAGCGGTATCTTTTTGATTTGATGTTAAGCAAGAAGCATTTTCTGCCTATTCGGCAGGCGGAATAGGCAGAAAGCTGGATGTAGCGTTAATCTGAGCAAATTCCTTGAACATTTGTCCCTTGAGTCGCGGGAAAACCGCCTTAATTTCCTCTGACAGGTCCATGCCCCATTCCAGACTCTTCGGTTGAACACCATAGATCAGGGTTTGGGGAGTATTCCCCAGAATGCCCGCCAGTGCAAGAACTTCCAGAATGCCCACCTGATGAAACGATACTTGGTACTTCTCCGGGAAAACCCGGATATCTTCCGGACAGAACCGGAAGACACTGCCAGGCTCTGTCTGGGCATTGATCGCATCCACGATGATCAGGAAATCAATTTCCTTGATCAGATGAACCAGTTCCAGACCGGCTGTTCCGCCTTCCAGCAGCTCGACATTGTCAGGAAGTTCTTCAGGCTTAAATTCATTTAAAAACTGAACGCCTAAGCCTTCGTCACTTAGTAAAACGTTCCCTACGCCCATCAGCATAATTTTTGGTGGAGTCATACGTGAAGTCCTTTCCTAAAAAGTTTCGTAAAGTAAAGCTAGTAATACGATGATACTAGCTTTACTTTTAATATTATACTCAATATGATTGAATTAAATTTTTAGCCTGCAAATATCAGCTTTTTACGGCCGACTGATTTGCTTTGTTAGCGCCGCCCTTTTCTTTCTTACCGGTTTTACCGAAGAACATCAGAAAAAACTCATCCTTAGCTTCAGTAAAGACAAGGTAAACATGAACAAAGATGATCGCAATAAACAACCACATCACAACATAGTGGATCCCTCTGACTGCAGCCAGGCTGCCAAGTGCTTGAGCAGCTCCTGAGAACTTCATCGGCAGATATAGAATGATCCCGGTGATGGCCTGAAAGACTGCCAGGACTGGTAATGCAATATAGGCAAATTTCTGCAGCGGGTTGTACTTGTTGGTCTTTGGATGTTCCTTACTAATAAACAGATAATATTTAATCTGGGGGATAAAAGTCTTCAGATCCAGTTTGTTCAGGAAAAACTCCTTATAATCTTTATTTTTCCCGAAAAAGGAGACATAGAAACGTACAATCCCATTGATCACCAGAATGTACATGAAGATAAAGTGGAGATTTCTGGCGACATTCATATTGGCTCCCTGGAAAGGAGCATGGATGACAAAACCGGTCGAGATCAGGACCGCAAAGGTGATTAAGTTTATCCAGTGAGAGATTCGCTGGATAAGCGGATGATCAGATGCTTTAGCCATTTTTTGTTCCCTCTCTTTCCTTAGAAGCCAATCTGGTATTTCTTAATTTCGTTACTTTGCGGATCGATTAGGTGAATTGCACAAGCCAGACATGGGTCATAGGAACGGATGACACGGACGACATTGATCGGATTGTCCGGATCTGGTACCGGTACCCCAATCATGGATTTGTCAACCGGGCCTAAAACGCCGTTTCCATCTGTCGGTGAAAAGTTCCAAGTCGAGGGGACGACCATTTGGTAATTTGCTGTTTTATGGTCTTCAACTTTAATCCAGTGGCCAAGCGACCCGCGGGCAACTTCAATCAGGCCTGCGCCCTGACCGCTTTTAGGGATTTCCCAATGATCGGTATCATGGATCTTAAAATTTGGCTTGCCCATTTCGGCAATGAGGGAATCGACCCATTCGAGCATTTTCTTAGCCATAAGAATGGTTTCCACCGCCCGGGCGGCATGACGAGCGACAGCGCCGGGCTTGATGTTATATTTCGTAATAACGTCCATAAGCACTTTCGGCTGCATGACGAGCATACGGGCGAGCGGTCCGACTTCCATCGGTTTGCCTTCATAGCGCGGTGCTTTGACATAGGTATAGGCGTCCTTCTTATCCAAATCAATAACCGTGTCTTCCTCATAAGGAGTTCTGCCTTTGTCGCTCTTGTACCAGGCATGCGTGATATCTTCCGTGATTTTGTCGATGCTGAACGGATGAACGGTCGCCAGGTTATTGTCGAGAACGATACCCGGTGTAAATAACAAATCTTTTCCTTCTGCATCTCCGGCAAATCCACCATAAGACATGTAATTGCCATGACTACCGCCAACGCCGGCCTGGGCCAGAGGCAGAAGCGGCCCGGTTCCGAAGGTCAGGACATCCTGAAGGTAGACATTTTCAACGAAGGCGATCTGCTCCATCAGCATAGAACGGTATTGGAAGACTTGCTCCAGTGTCGGCAGTATCGTGACGCCGCCAACTACGATCGAGGACTGGTGTGGTTGTTTACCGGCAAATATCGCGGACATTTTCTTGGCTTTTGCCTGCATTTCCAAGGCTTTCAGGTAATGCGCAACAGCCAACGTAACAAGTTCAGGATCATTTACACAATATTGATCGGGGTTGTAACGCGGCGTCAGAGGCGCTGTATCGTTAGCTGCAACCAGTTTCAAAATTTTGTCCTTAACGCCGTTCAAACCGGCATCATTGCCTTTGTACTGGGCAATCGCCATGACATCTAAATAATCCAGAGCAGACAGATGATAGAAATGGAGCGGGTGGTCATGCAAAAGTGTTGCGCCGTAAATCAGATTCCGAATAAGGCGGCCGCCGTAGGGGACTTCAGCACCAAAAGCGGCGTCCAAAGCCAGCGCGGAAGCCAAGCCATGTACTGTTGAGCAAACGCCACAGGCGCGTTCCGTAACATAACTGGCATCTCTGGGATCGCGACCGACAACCAGGTTTTCAAGACCCCTGTACATGGTGCCAATGACGCGGGAGTTCGAGACGACACCGTTTTCAATTTCTACTTCAATTTTCAAGTGGCCTTCGATACGGGTAATAGGATCAATAACAATTTTTTGTGCAGACATTCCTTACTCCTCCTTATGTCCATGGTCTTTTTTGCCTAAACGGCCGGTGGTTGCCGTAGCTGCAAGGTGAACGGCAATGCCTGCTACGGCAACGCCTCCGATAATCTTGCCGGTAGCATCGGCATTGATTTGGCCGATACCGGGAAGTTCAAAGCCTTCTTGTTTGTCATAAAGAGGACTGAAGGTTTTAAAGAATCCTGCCTCTGAACAGCCGGAACACGGTGAACCGGCGTTGATACAGAAGTTGGTATTGTCGTTGTACCAAACCTGTGCGCAGTCGGTATACGTCTTCGGGCCTTTGCAGCCTTTCAGGAGCAGACAATAGTCTTTTTGGGTGGGATCATTCCAGTCTTTCAGATAGTTGCCGGCTTCAAACTGGCCACGGCGCGGGCAGTTGTCATGAAGCAGCTTACCGTAGAAAACGACCGGGCGGGCCTGATCATCCAAGGGTGGGACCGTGCCATAGGTCAGGTAGTAAACAATCGTTCCGAGCATGGTGGCCGGTTTGACTGGACAGCATGGGAGATTGATGACAGGAGTTGAAATGTTATTTTGTTTCAACAGTTCACGGACGCCGACAGCGTCAACCTCACAGGCTCCGGGGATTCCAGCGCCATCGGTTGCACAGCTGCCGACGGCAATAATGGCCTGAGCTTTCTTGGAAGCTTCCAGAACGGTTTCCCGGAAAGGTTTGCCGCCGACCATGCAATACCTGTCTTCCTTCGAGGGAATAGCTCCTTCGACGACGAGCACAAAGTTTTCTTTCAGGGCTTCCTGATAAGCTTCCTCGGCCTTATAGCCGGAAGCCGCCATAATGGTCTCATGATAACGAATTGAAAGCATATCCAGGACCACTTCGGCTGCTGACGGATTAAGTGTTGCCAAAAGTGACTCGGAACAGCCTGTGCATTCCATTCCATGCAGCCATACGACCGGCGGTTTGTCCAAGGCGGTCTCAACAGCTTGAGTGACCTTGGGAGATACTGCAGCAGGGAGACCTAAAGCTGCCGTAGTTGCAGCCATCAATTTCAAAAAGCTGCGTCGGGATACTCCTCTTGCTGCCAGAGCATCAAATGTGTTCATTCTGCAATTCCTCCTCCACATGTCCAAAAAATAACATTCTTACTTAATATAAAATAGGATAAAAATTATAAATATTTAGATAATACATTTTCGTAAAAATATATTATTGCAGTGAGCAATATACCGAAAAAAATCATCCAAATATATATAAAGTTTATCTATTTTCCAAATTAATAGATGCAAGAAGCGTACCAAAACATCAAAACATAAAACAGCCGAAAAAACATGCAAATAAGCCAACACGAAAAAGTCATAGCTAGATCAAAATTATCAAAATAGACAAAATATTTATCTTTCTGATACAGATTGTATCATCTGGAGAGACAAAAGCCTTCAAAAAAACAACTTAAGGTCAATGCAATCAGTAAAGATGTTCTTGCAGTTTAAATTCCGGGTAATTCAACGTGCCGTTATTCATTCCATAAATACCATAAAACATGATACAAATGACGATAATGATCCAAACCATCATTTTCAGAATGGAGTTCTTGCTAATCAATAGACTGACACCGGCACCGATCAACAGCAGAGGCCAGAGCTTCCTGAGTGATAGGAAAAAAGTCCCGATGATTGAAAACGAAAAAACGTCAAGATTACTAAGCAGCCAGATTACACCGATTAGAATGATCACCGCACCCAGGGTAATGTTTTTTTTCATTAATGATCTCTCCTCGCAAACAACACGTAAACACCAACGGCAATCAAACCTATGGGCAGCAGGATGTCAATGTCGAACCAGTCGAAGAGTCTGTCTGACAAAAATACGGCACCAACAATGATCAGTGCAATGCCAAATACTTTAAGGCTTTTGTCTTTATTGATAGCCTGATCATAATCATTATTCGGGATATCTGCTGAGCCGGCATAGTTTTGAGAACTGCCGAATGAGCCAAAAGGTTTTTGAGGAATCACTACCCAGCAGACGAGATAGGCAAGAATTCCAATCCCAGCAAAAAATGCGAGCAGCCAGATGATCCGTACAATCGTAGGATCTATTTCAAAATATTCCGCAATTCCAGAGCAGACCCCTGCAATCACTTTGTTTTGAGACCGATAGATTTGTTTACTCATGACCCATCCCCCTTAATCCAATTCAAAAGAACCTTCTTCGACGGTTTAGCTTCTTCGCGGAATCGAAAAGTCATTTCTTCATAAATCTATGGATTCTCATCATTTATATTCCAGCGGGTCTATTTTGAGAGCTCCATCTGTTTGGGTATTGATATCCCATGATGATCCCATAAGATTATATTAACACGAAGGACGGAAAGTGGGTAGAAAAATTTATATTATTTTTTCTAATAACTTCAGACGGTAAGGTAGACAATGAATAATAACCCCCTCAGATGGAAAAATAATTCTGCTGAATTTGTTTGAGGGGGAATGCAACCTGAATTCACATCATCAAAGAATCACTGACAAAGATAAGAATAACCTTCATGTTGGGATAGACATAGGCTCCACCACTATTAAAATAGCTGTCTTAAATAAAGAAGGCGTTCTGTTGTTCAGCCGGTATACCCGGCATTACTCGGATATCTGGAGCACGTTGCAAAGACTGGTGGAGGAAGCCGGCCAGAAATATGCCGCATTTCCGCTGACGGTAGCAGTTACAGGTTCAGGCGGACTGGCTGTGGCTGAGCATCTGGGCATTTCATTTATTCAGGAGGTCATCGCCGGAAGCAAAGCAGTGGACCGTTATCTGCCAGGAACCGATGTTGTCATTGAGCTTGGGGGAGAAGATGCCAAGATAACCTTTTTTTACAAGGGGTTTGATCAGCGGATGAATGGGATTTGTGCGGGAGGAACGGGCGCTTTTATTGATCAAATGGCTGTCCTGTTAAAGACGGATGCGGCTGGTCTAGATGCGCTGGCTGCCCAAAGCCGGGTCATCTATCCGATTGCCGCTCGTTGCGGAGTTTTTGCCAAAACCGATATTCAGCCTCTCTTAAATGAAGGAGTCCGCAAGGAGGACATTGCAGCTTCGATCTTTCAGGCGGTTGTGAATCAAACTATTGGAGGGCTCTCCTGCGGACATAAAATTAAAGGAAAAGTTGGCTTCCTTGGAGGGCCGCTTCACTTCCTGCCACAGCTAAGGGTTCGCTTTCAGGAAACATTGGGGCTCAAGGATGAAGATATGCTTGTGCCGGAAAATTCCGAAGTTTATGTGGCTATCGGAGCGGCCCTTGCCTCTGTTCAGGATAAAGATATTACATTTGAACAGCTTGGTCAAAAATTGAAAACAGATCTAAAAAAACTTCAGTATGAAACAGCTAGACTTGATCCGCTTTTTGCAGATGAAGAGGAATACCGCGCATTTGTTAGGCGGCATGCCCAAAATATTGTCAGCACAAATCAGCTAGAGACGTACCAGGGCCAATGTTTTTTTGGTCTGGATGTCGGATCCACCACGACAAAAGCTGTTTTAATCGATCCGCAAGGCACCCTTCTTTATTCCGCCTATACCAATAATGAAGGCAACCCTTTGGATTCAGCAGTCAATATTCTGAAAGAACTATACAACAGGCTTCCAGAAAATACGGAAATTGCTTATTCTGCCGTGACTGGCTACGGAGAAAAACTGGTTCAGGCAGCTCTTTTTTTTGATATGGGGGAAGTCGAGACCATTGCTCATTACACAGCCGCCAATCATTTTTTGCCTGGAGTCAACCTGATTCTGGACATTGGCGGACAGGATATGAAGTGCCTCAAAGTAAAAAACGGTGTGATTGAAAATATTATGCTAAATGAAGCCTGTTCATCCGGCTGCGGTTCGTTTATTGAAACATTTGCGAGGTCACTGGAAATGAATGTGGCGGATTTTGCCCGCAAAGGACTTTTGGCTCAAAATCCTGCTGATTTAGGATCAAGATGTACCGTTTTCATGAATTCCAAAGTTAAACAGGCCCAAAAAGAAGGCATGACGGTCGCGGATATTTCGGCAGGATTATCCTACTCCGTGATAAAAAACGCGCTCTATAAAGTAATTAAGTTAAAAAGTTCTGAGGAATTCGGTGAAAAGGTTATTGTCCAGGGAGGAACTTTCTTGAATGATGCTGTGGTTCGCAGCCTGGAACAGACCATCGGCCGAGAAGTCGTCCGTCCGGACATTGCTGGCCTCATGGGCGCTTTTGGCGCGGCCCTCCTGGCCAGGAACGCCTGGCGGGAGGGAGTGGTTACGTCGCTGCTTTCCCCAGAGCAACTCAATAACTTTTCGGTGGAAGTCAGCGCGGCCCGCTGCGGAAACTGTCAGAACCACTGTTTGCTTACGGTCAACTGTTTCGGCGACGGGCGCAGGCACATCACAGGAAACCGCTGTGAAAAAGGATCGGAACGCGATCAGACAGATGAAATTCCGGATCTCTATGCCTATAAACTGAACAGGATCTTTCATTATACGCCGCTGGCCAAAGGGAAAGCAGTCAGAGGAACCATTGGGATCCCAAGGGTTTTGAATATGTTCGAGAATTATCCTTTTTGGTTTACCTTTTTCACCCGTCTTGGTTTCCGGGTGGAGCTGTCGCCGGTTTCCACCCGGAAGATTTATGAGGCGGGCATGGAGACAATTTGTTCCGATACCGTTTGTTATCCTGCCAAACTTGTTCACGGTCATATCGTGTCATTGATTAAACAAGGCGTGAAATTCATATTTTATCCCTGCATACCGAAGGAGAGAAAAGAAATAGCCGGGGCGGACAACTGCTTTAATTGCCCGGTGATCAGCGCTTATCCGGAAGTGATCAAAGCCAATATGGATGAGTTAAAGCAAAGCGGTGTCCGATTCTGGAACCCTTTTCTGCCGTATGAAGATAAAAAAATGCTTAGTAAGAGATTATATGAAGAGCTGAAACATTTAGGTATGACCCTTGCAGAAATCATCCAGGCCGTCGACGCAGCCTGGGATGAAGATCTTAATTTCAAACGAGATATCCGCAAAAAAGGAGAAGAGGTCTTGCGGTGGCTTGCTGAAACAGGGAATCGTGGGATTGTTCTTTCCGGCAGGCCTTACCATCTCGATCAGGAAGTCAACCACGGCATACCTAAAGTCATCACGGCTCTCGGGATGGCAGTGCTTACCGAGGATTCGGTAGCCCATCTTGGAAAAGTGATCAGACCGCTCCGGGTGCTGGACCAGTGGATGTATCACTCCCGGCTTTACGAAGCAGCAGATTTTGTTGCCGGACGACCGGAGCTCGAACTTGTCCAGTTAAACTCATTTGGCTGCGGGCCAGATTCGATAGCTGCGGAACAAGCCCAGGAAATTTTACATAAAGCCGGTAAAATCTATACCATGATTAAAATAGATGAGGTCAGCAATCTGGGTGCGGTCAGAATAAGGCTCCGCTCACTTAAAGCTGCGATGGATGTCAGAATAAAGCATGATCATCTGATGGAGGATCCGGCAAAGGGGCCGAATACTGTTCAGAGACCAATCTTTACCAAGGAAATGCGTAAGACACATACCATTCTTGCTCCGCAGATGGCGCCGATCCATTTTGAATTTGCCCAGGAGGTCGCCCGTTCGGAGGGGTACCGTTTTGAAGTACTGGCTAGAGTTGATAAAGAAGATATTGAAGAAGGCTTGAAATATGTTAACAATGATTCCTGTTACCCTTCGGTCATTATTATCGGGCAGCTATTAAGAGCGTTAAAATCCGGAAAATACGATCTGAACAACACCTCGGTCATTATAACCCAGACTGGGGGACCCTGCCGGGCCAGCAATTATTTGGGGCTGTTAAAGAAAGCGCTTCAGGTCTCGGGACTGGAACACATCCCAATACTCTCACTCAATGTCTCAGGCTTAGAGAAAAATCCCGGATTTAAGCTGACGGTCTCCATGGCGGTCAAAGCAATCATGGCGATGCTTTACGGAGACCTGCTGATGAAGGTTTTCTACCGTGTAAGGCCTTATGAAATAAATACGGGAACAGCGGATCTGCTTCTTCGGAAGTGGATAAATATCTGCAAGATCAATGTTGCCAATGGAGACCGCAGCTTATTTCGTGAAAACTTGAAGGGCATTGTTCGGGATTTTGAAAATATTGAGATTGTTCAGCGGAGAAAACCCAGGGTTGGTCTAGTCGGGGAGATCCTCGTAAAATTTCACCCTGCGGCGAATAACAACATGGCCGAGTTTATTGAAAAAGAGGGCGCAGAAATGGTAGTTCCGGGACTGATGGAGTTTTTCCTTTACTGCTGCTACGGGAAGGAATTCAACTACAGATATCTTGCCGGTAAGCGATCTTCCAGAGTCATCGGAAATCTGTTAGTCAAGTATACGGAAAGCTATCGTGAAGATTTAAGGGCTGCCTTAAAGAATAGTAAAAGATTTGATATCCCGCCGACGATTCAGGAGATGGCGGAAAGTGTCAAGCCATTCCTTTCCCTGGGTAACCAGACCGGAGAGGGTTGGCTGCTGACTGCGGAAATGGTGGAACTGATCAAAAGCGGCGCCAACAATATTATCTGCATGCAGCCGTTTGCCTGTCTGCCAAATCATATTACCGGCAAAGGAATGATCAAAACCCTGAAAGAGCGGTATCCCCAGACCAATATTGTTGCTGTGGATTATGATCCCGGAGCCAGTGAAGTGAACCAGATCAATCGGATTAAGCTGATGCTGGAGAGAGCTTTTGGCTGAATCTTTTGGTCTATTCTGCCTATTGTTTTAAGTGCCTGTTTTTTATAAATTTGAGTATCTTATCCTCGGCTCTTGTGCTAAGATAGTGTGGGAAGATTTCACCAGGTCATAATAAAGGAGGAAGTAAAGACTGTGTCAAAAAAAGAAAGCGACTTTTTTGTACTTATGAAGGAAAATGCGCAGCTTATTTGCGAAAGCTCGCTGGTATTAAAAGAAGCAATTAAGGATCCCACCACTTTCCCGGTTAAGATGAAGGAACTCATTGATTTGGAACACCGTGCCGACGATATTACCAACAAGATCATTGACAACCTGAATAAGACACTGGTGACGCCAATGGACAGGGAAGACCTCTACGCGTTGGCGACAAACATGGATGATATCATTGATTTTATTCAAGGCGCCTTGGAACGGATGATCATGTATAAAGCGACGCCACCCCACTCTGGGGTTGAAGAGCTGATTCGAGTTCTGGATGACTGTATTCATATTATTAAAATATCTGTGGACAACCTTCCCAGTATTCGCACCAAATTAAATCTTATTCTTGAAAACACAGAAAAAATTCATAAACTAGAAAGCGAGGGAGATCGTTTATACCGGAGTGAAGTAGGCAAGCTGTTTGAAAATGAAAGCAATCCGATTGAAATCATTAAATGGAAAGAAATACTGGAACATCTGGAAGACGCCACGGACCGTTGTGAAGATCTTGCGCTTGTAATAAAAGGGGTCGTATTAAAATATGTCTAGTCTGCATATTGCATTATTCGTTGTCGTACTATTTGCATTGGCATTTGATTTTATCAACGGATTTCATGATACTGCCAATGCCATAGCCACTTCGGTTTCGACAAGAGCGCTTACGCCAAGAACCGCAATCATTATGGCCGCGGTACTCAATTTCATCGGTGCGATGTACAGCACGGGGGTTGCCAAGACCATTGCAAAGGACATTGTCGATGCGAACAGTGTTACTTCCGAAGTGATGATCGCCGCACTGATTGGAGCGATTTTTTGGAATCTTTTGACATGGTATTTTGGTATTCCGAGCAGTTCTTCCCACGCGATTATTGGGGGAATCCTCGGAGCCGGGATCGCTGCAGCGGGACTCGGTGTTGTCCAAGGGGCCGGCATCAAGAAAATTATCTTGGCGCTGCTGTGCTCACCGCTCGTCGGCATGGGACTCGGTTATCTGATTATGACGATTCTATATTACCTGTTCCGCAATAAAGCGCCGATGAAAACGAACAGTATCTTCCGGAGGCTGCAGATGGTTTCAGCCGCACTCCTTGCGTTTAACCATGGTTCCAATGACGCGCAGAAATCCATGGGTATTATCACGCTGGCGCTTGTCGCCGCGGGGGTACAGTCAACGATGGATGTTCAGCTCTGGGTAAAGTTCTTGTGCGGATTAGCCATTGCTTGTGGTACAGCAGTGGGCGGCTGGAGAATCATTCATACGCTTGGTGCTAAAATCTTTAAAATTGAGCCGATCAACGGCTTTGCTGCAGATTTGTCATCCTCGATCGTTATCTGGGTAGCGACGGCGTTTCCGGGTCTCCATCTGCCGGTCAGTACCACGCACGTGGTATCCGGTTCCATTATGGGGGTAGGCGCCGCCAAACGTATTTCGGCCGTGCGCTGGGGCGTTGCGCAGCAGATGCTGATGGCCTGGTGTCTGACGATTCCTTCCACGGCAATCGTCGCAGCTCTGTCTTATTATCTGATTACACTCGTGGAGAGAATTCTTTGATCTAATATTCTAACGTAAGATACTGGAATTCTGAATGTTATATCGGATAAATCCCAGCTGACGTTATAGATGTTTTCGTTTTTAATCCTCAGGAGGGTAAGGGTTACCCGTCTGGGGATAGCTTCTTTTTCATCAGGGCTATTGAATAATTATGCATGATGAAGTATAATAATACAGTATTGCGTATGATTGAGATGAAGGAGAATAATGATGGTTCAATTAAACAAAGACAAGTTTAAAGGCAGAGATTTTATTACACTGAATGCTTTCACAGCAGAAGAAATCTCATACATGGTTGACGTCGCCATGGAATTGAAGGCTGATAGAAATGCCGGAATTCCCCACCCTGTCCTGCAGGGAAAGGTTTTGGCAATGATTTTTACCAAATCTTCGACGAGAACCAGAGTGGCATTTGAGGCCGGTATTTATCAGCTCGGCGGCTCCGGAATGTTTCTGAGCGCCCGAGATATCCAACTGGGCCGCGGTGAACCGATCCAGGATACAGCAAGAGTCTTGTCCAGGATGGTTGACGGCATTATGATCAGAACGTTCAGTCATCAGGAGGTTCTTGATCTTGCCGAGCATTCGTCTGTGCCAGTGATCAATGGCCTGAGCGATTTTCTGCATCCGACACAGATTCTGGCCGACCTTTTGACTATTAAAGAAACAAAAGGCAAAATTCAGGGACTGAAATTAACCTATATTGGTGACAGCAATAATGTGGCAAATTCCCTGCTGCTTGGCGGCAGCAAGATGGGCATGAACATTGTGATTGCTTCACCTCAGGGATACCAGCCAGTACCGGAAATTATGGATCTGGCTTTGAAGAATGCATCTCTCAACAGAAGTACGGTGCAGGTCGTCGAAGATCCTGTGGCGGCTGCCAGGGGAGCAGATATTCTCTATACCGATGTCTGGGCCAGTATGGGACAAGAAGAAGAAAGCGAAATCAGAAAGAAAGTTTTTGCGCCGTATCAGATCAATGACGAGGTGCTTGGGGCAGCTCATCCTGAAGCGATCGTCATGCACTGTCTGCCTGCCCACCGCGGAGAAGAGATCACCGACAAAGTGATCGAAGGTCCTCAATCTGTGGTATTTCAGGAGGCTGAAAACCGGCTTCACGCCCATAAAGCGATTATGGCACTGGTCATGTAGTCCATATAATTACTGAGAAACTAACTGAAATAAGACAGAAATATTACAGAAGAAACTGATTAAAAAATAAAGGAGACAGCGTATGGCTAAAGTAGTACTTGCCTATTCAGGTGGACTGGATACGTCCATCATTATTCCATGGCTGAAAGAAAACTATGGCTATGAGGTTATCGCGATGGCGGCAGATTTGGGACAGGGAGAGGAACTGGAACCTCTTCATGAGAAGGCTGCAAAAACCGGAGCCACTAAATTGTATATCGAAGATTTGAGGGAAGAATTCATTACGGATTTCATTTACCCGACACTTCAGGCAGGAGCCGTGTATGAAGGCAAATATCTTCTGGGAACATCTTTTGCCCGTCCGCTTATTGCTAGACGGCTTGTGGAGATTGCCGAAGAAGAAGGCGCAGTCGCTGTTGCTCACGGCGCGACAGGGAAAGGCAACGATCAGGTTCGCTTCGAACTGGCTGTCAAAGCGCTGAATCCTGATCTGAAAATTATTGCTCCGTGGAGAGAGTGGGATATCAAATCACGGGATGATGCGATTGATTATGCCAAAGAACGCGGAATCCCTGTCCCGGTTACCAAGGACAGACCCTACAGCATGGACCGGAACCTGTGGCATTTAAGCCATGAAGGCGGTGACCTCGAGGATCCCTGGAATGAACCGAAGGATGATCTCTATCTACTCGGGGTTTCTCCGATGCAGGCGCCGGACCAGGCCGCGTATGTGCTGATTGATTTCGAAAAGGGCATACCGGTAGCTGTCGATGGAGAGAAGCTTGCACCGATTCAGCTGATCGAGAAATTGAATGCCCTGGGCGGCAAGAATGGGATCGGGATCGTCGACATGGTTGAAAACAGGCTTGTCGGGATGAAATCACGCGGTGTCTATGAGACTCCGGGCGGGACGATTCTTTATGCTGCGCATAATGCGCTGGAGCTGCTGACTCTTGACCGTCAGACCCTGCATTATAAGGAACAAATTGCACTGAAGTATGCGGAGATGGTCTACGATGGTGTCTGGTACTCGCCTCTCAGAGAAGCCCTCGATGCATTTGTGAAAGTCACCCAGAAGAATGTCACCGGAACAGTCAGGATAAGACTGTATAAAGGCAACTGTACACCAGTCGGGGTAAAATCTCCGTATTCACTTTATAATGAAGAATTTGCAACATTCGGCGAAGATGCAGTCTACAACCAAAAAGATGCAGAAGGCTTTATTAATCTTTTTGGTCTGCCTTTAAAAGTACGTGCTTTAATGGAAAGAAAATCAGGCTTACGTTAAGTCTGATAGATACGTCACGGTGCGCGAGCATAGATTTGTGGGCATAGAGCACAAGGATGTCAATGGTCTAGGCACATTGCACATCCTTGTGTTCTGTCATATTGTTGCGTTATACTATACTTAATTTTAATTCGGAAGGAGTTAAACCAATGAAACTTTGGGGAGGACGTTTTGAGAAAGACACTGATTCCCTGGTCGAAGATTTCCACTCATCGATCTCATTCGACCAGCGTCTCTATAAATTTGATATTATGGGCAGCATCGCTCATGCCGGAATGCTTGGCAGAATAGGCATCCTGTCAGCCGAAGAAACGGAGAAAATAATAGGAGGACTGGAATGCATTCTGGCGGATATTCAGGCGGGGAGGATTGAATTTGAAGTCGGAGCCGAAGACATCCATATGAACATTGAGAAATTGCTTACGGAAAGAATCGGTGATACCGGTAAAAAACTCCATACCGGCCGCAGCCGGAATGATCAGGTTGCACTGGACTTTCGGCTGTTCTTAAGAGAAGAAATTGACAACACGAAAGATCTCCTCACTGCGCTGCTGGGAACCCTGCTTGACTTGTGCTCCGAACATCTTAAGACTTGGATGCCCGGATATACCCATCTGCAAAAGGCCCAGCCAATTACCCTGAGCCATCATCTTATGGCCTATGTCCAAATGTTTTTGCGCGATCTGGGACGGCTCGGAGATACCCGCAAGAGACTGAACCTTTCCCCGCTCGGATCGGGAGCGCTGGCGGGTACGACCTTTGCTTTGCGCCGGGAAGAAGTGGCTGCTGAACTGAATTTTGACGGTGTCACGCTCAACAGTTTAGACGGCGTCAGCGATAGAGATTTTGCTTTGGAATTCCTGGCAGCGGCATCCATTATAATGATGCATTTGAGCAGGCTGTGTGAAGAACTGATCGTCTGGTCGAGCGGCGAATTCTGCTTCGTTTCGATTGATGATGCCTATGCCACCGGATCGAGCATCATGCCGCAAAAGAAGAATCCTGATGTTGCCGAACTCGTTAGAGGGAAAACCGGCAGGGTGTATGGGGATCTCATGACACTGCTCACCGTTATGAAAGGACTCCCTCTGGCCTATAACAAAGACATGCAGGAGGACAAGGAATGTGTATTTGATGCTGTGGACACCATCCAAAAATCGCTGCTGGTCATCCGGCCGATGCTAGCTACCATGAAAGTGAATGCCGATATTATGGAAAGGGAAGCTAAAAAGGGCTTTACCAATGCCACAGACCTGGCTGATTATCTGGCTAAGAAGAATGTTCCTTTCCGCGAAGCCCATGCGATTGTGGGCAGGCTGGTACTGGAGTGTTCCCGCAGGAGCTGTTCGTTGGAAGATCTGACGCTGAAAGAACTGAAAACAGTATCCGAATTCTTCGAGGAAGATCTTTATCGGGCCATTTCTCTTCAAACCTGCGTTCAGAAGAGGAGCGTTACCGGAGGTCCTGCACCGGAGGCTGTTCAGACAGCAATACGGTTAAGCAAAGAAACCTTGGATCAACTAAGGTGGTAAAACACAATTAAAAAAACAATCAAGTGTAAATTTAGCACGAATAATGGTACATTTCGCATCCTTCAGAGTATTAATCAAGAAATTTTAAGAATATGTTAAGAATATGTAATTAGAATGTAAAAATTGTGCAAATAACAAATGGCCGGTGATGCTGGAATGGCAGTACATAGCAAAGAATGCTGACAGAATCTAACGGTCATCTTGAAATTTTGTGGATAAAAATGTGGATATTGTGGATTAAGTTAAAAGAATGGGTTTTAAAAAAATATAAAAGTTTAAATTTTATGTCTAAAATTTGCTAAATATTTGAATGATCATTAAACTATTGTGAAATGAAAAAGGAGGCCGTACCGGTGTGGAGTACTGAAGAAATACTGGAACGCCAAAAGCAGGTTGTAAAATGGCTTCGCGAAAAAAACGCTGAAGCAAAGACCAAAGGTTTGGTCTGCGGAATTTCCGGAGGTGTAGATTCTGCGGTGGTGGCAGGTTTATGTAAAAAAGCATTTCCTGATAAATGCCTTGGTGTGATCATGCCATGCCAATCAAATCCTGCGGATCGCGAGGATGCCTATTTAATTGCAGAAACCCTTGGAATGGAAGTGATAGAGATTGATCTCAAAGAAGCGCATGAAGCCATTTATGGCCAGGTAAAGACCGCTTTAAAAGCTGATCAGAAGCCTAGAAATATTCTGCAGGCAGGACAAGGGAACCTTAAAGCCCGGCTACGTATGTCTACGCTGTATACGGTAGCCAATATTAGAGAGTATTTGGTTGTCGGGACAGACAACGCTCCCGAGAGCTATACCGGATACTTTACGAAATATGGGGATGGCGGCGTGGATCTTCTGCCGATCAGCTCACTTACTAAGACGGAAGTAAGAGCTTGGGCAAGCGTACTCGGCCTGCCGGAAAAAATAGCTTCCAGGACACCGACTGCAGGTCTTTGGCAGGGCCAGACCGATGAAGGAGAGATGGGTTTTTCCTATGATCTTATCGATAGATATCTTCTAGGAGAAAAGATTCCTGACGATGTTGTCGCCAAAATTGAAAGACTGCATAAAATGAGTGAGCATAAACGGCAATTGCCCCCAACCATCGAATTAGAAAAACCAGAGAGGCTGGATTAGATGAAACTACGGATTGGATTAGATATAGACGGCGTCGTCGCGGACAGTTTTCCTGTGTTTACAGAAGAACTCAACAAACAATACGGTAAAAATATTATGGAAATTGACAACGATGATATGTCGAAAGTCTACGACGTTGACTGGAATGAACTTGACACCTTTTTTAACAAAAATATGGAGATTCTTTTCTCAACGCCGGAGCCTGTCAAAGGATCGGTTGAGAGTATCGTTTCCTTAACAGAAGCAGGGCATGAAATCATTTATGTGACAGCCAGAAAGCCGGGAGCTGAGGAACTGGTCACCAAAAAGTGGCTTGAAGAAAAACAAATCCCCCCGGGTGAAAAGATATTCACTGGGGGGCTCAGCAAGACCATTGCGGTCAAGGAACACGGTATTGATGTGTTCGTCGATGACTTTATTTCCAATTCAGTGGAGATCGTTTCCATGGGCATTCCGGTGTTGCTGATGGATGCGCCTTATAACCGCGGAAATCTTCCAGAAGGCGTCACACGGTGCTATGGCTGGAATGACGTTGTATGTTATATTGAGCAATTCAGCAGGAACGATATTAACCGGTAGGAAATTATATAAGCTTATTATATCTTGAAGAACAGGTATTCTTCGTACGTTATTTGCTGTTCATAGAGTTTCGTGGCCAGGTCTTGTCCGACGTAGCGCAGATGCCAAGGTTCGTAGGTATATTCCGTCAGGTATTCTTTGCCCTTTGGGTAGCGGATGATAAAGCCGAAACGATAAGCATTATCTTTCAGCCAGACATATTCGTCCGTATCACCAAATGTCTCTTCCAGACCGAAGTTAACGCTCTGGCAGGATACATCCATTGCCAGACCGGTTTGGTGTTCACTTTCACCGGGTCTCGCACTGATTTGATTGGCTTTTTCCTCCGTTCCGTACCGCCGGGTAAAACTCGCAAATAAATCCTGCTGCGTTTGATAGGAACGGTAGCCTGATACACCATAAAGAATTACACCATTTTCTTTCGCAGTAGAAAATAATTCCTCGAGCTTCGCAGCAGCTTCCTGACGCAGCATTCTTTTCTCAGCTTTTTCCTTAAAAGTAAAAGGAATATTGACTTCAACCAGATCCGGCGGAACATAATCGGAGGGAAGCTGGTTTTGTTTATTCACCAAAACAGCAATGCTCACAACATCGTGATAATTTATCGCTTCCTTACTCGCAGCGCCGATTTTTAGCATAAAGGTATCAACCGGAACGTTTTCTGCAAATGTTTGCGAACCATCAGAATTAGACAAAGCATCAGGAATGCTCATTTGACTACAACCGCTTATGAAAAAGATCATAAATAGAATGACAAGTAAAGAAAAAATCAACTTATTTTTCATCTTTTCTCCTGTATATCGTCGAGATTCCTTAGTGGTCAGGAAATAGTGCTTAAGAGACCAAGTTTTGCCCTACTTTGTATATATCACCCGCTCCGAGCGTAATAACGAGATCGCCTTCTTCGAGCGTTTGGTCAAGATAAGAACTAATTTCGTCCAGCGTTGAAAAATAACGGGTGGTAATTCCTTTCTCTCTCATTAAGTCGGCAAGTTTTGCTGAAGAGATCGGATTGACCCCGGCTTTTTTTTCGCGAGCCGAAGAAAAAATTTCTGCCAGCAAAACCTCATCGGCATCCTGAAAGGCTTGGGAAAACTCATAAAAAAGTTTTTCAGTCCGGCTGAAGGTATGTGGCTGAAATACCGCCCGGATTCTTCTGCCAGGGTAGGAAAGCCTTGCTCCGTCCAAGGTCGTTTGGATTTCTGTCGGGTGATGGGCATAATCGTCAACAATAACTGCCCCATGTTTTGTGCCAAGACGTTCGAATCTTCTTTTAGTACCATTAAAGCCACTGAGCGCCTGAAGGACGGTATTCATCGATATTCCTAGCCTGGAAGTCAGGGCTATGGCAGCCAGGGCATCCAGAATGTTATGTTTCCCTGATACAGTCAAATGCAACTTACCCACATTTTTTTTATTCATCATCACATCGAAACAGCTTCCGTCATTATCGAAAACAACGTTTGCAGCGCTGACATCAGCATCAGCAGAGAAACCAAAAGTTGTAACCGTTGCTTTGGTCTTAATTCTATCTATATTCGGATCATCATGCCAGATAATCAGATTGCCCTCAGCAGGCAGCTTGCAGGCAAGTTCGGAAAAAGCGCAGACCACATCATCCAGATCCTTAAAATAATCGGGATGATCCAGTTCCATGTTGGTAATAATCAGGTGCTCGGGAGAGTAATTTAAGAAGTGCCTCCGGTATTCGCAGGATTCAGCTAAAAAGAGTTCTCCTTGGCCAGCATGGGCGTTGCCGCCAATACAGGGCACGTCGCTGCCTACGACAATCGTAGGGTCCAAACCTGCATCAAGCAGGATTTTTCCAGCCATAGCAGTTGTCGTAGTCTTGCCGTGAGTCCCGGTTACACAGACTCCTTTTTTCTTGGACATCAGTTTGCTCAGAAATTGAGGGTAAGTCAGTACCTGTATGTTAAGCTCTCTGGCCCGTCTAATCTCCGGGTGACTGTCACCGTAAGCGGCAGAGGTGACAACCAAATCAGCACCGACCACATTCTCTGAATCAAAGTTCAGGACTTCAATGCCTGCCTTCTCTAATACAACGTCTGTAAAAAATCTTTGCGGTACATCGGATCCGGTAATCTCGGCATCTTCTATCAAGGGTGTAATCTGGGCAAGAGCGCTCATTCCGGTTCCTTTTATGCCGACAAAATGAATATGTAATTGCAATGTGCATCTTTCCTTCCGGTATTCTATTCCTATTACATTATACCCAAATATCTTGAAAAAGGTATCTGTACAATACGTAAATCAAAGACATTCTTCCTGAAAAACAGTTAACATGAGAATTAGAGCTGTTCAGCCTTCCAACGATGCCATTAACCTTAAATCGATAGGGCAAAAGCCGCATTTAATATTATAATACAAATACGACTAAAATATAAGATTTATACGCATTTTACAGTTTGGTTTATAAACTGCAATGTATTGTCGTAAGAAGGGAGGAAAACGCAATGTCTGGATATGCAGCACTACCTGACTTTAAAATCTTAAATGGCCGGGAGCTTGACGGTCTAATCGTTAATGATAAATTTATAAGTTACTACCAAGTGGAGTCTGCTCTTTATAATTATCCCAAAGTACTTGAAGCAGGCGTCATCGTTAACATCCAGGATGGTGAAAGCGTGATCCTCAAAGTATATCTGGCGCTGGAAGATTCTTTTTCGGCGAAGAAAGAAAGAGAACAGTACTGCTCGGCTGTAGAACAGTACATCAGAAATAGCTTTTCATTTAAAATGCCCATCTGGGTATTAATTCGTGAAAAACTACCAATGACCAGATCTGGAAAAATCCTGCGCTCTGTTCTTCGTGATTATTAAGATGAATTTTATAATTAAACCAAATTTAAACCAAAAAAAGACCTTCTTATAAATTGAAGGTCAAAAAATGAGACTAAATGAGTAAAACGAAGACAATATAATAATAATCATAAAATACACAAAAATCAAATAAATAATATAACCAGATTATCCATCTTAAACCATAATACCGACAAATTATGGTTTAATTTACAACAGGGAAAAAATAATATTTTGATTTAAATAAAATAATCAAGAACCAACAAATCAAAATCAACCTGCGAATATTATTACCTAAAGCTGCAAAAGATAGTATTGGGAAAAGGGAAATACCGTAAGGTAAGTAACCTTTTTCGAAGGCTATCCGCCCTGTAGCGGAGACAGATACCCGGTCAGTTAAGCTGCCGGGTATCTTCATGATGCCACATACAGCCTAATGCTGCAGTTGATGGATAACAAGGAACAACAACCTTATGCCTGAATATTATTGACGTGGATTTTACCGCGGGCTAAAGAGAAGAAAATACCGACAGCACAAAAGCAGGCTGAGATCAGAAAAGCAAGGTGAATACTCTGTAAAAACTGCGGATAGTATTCAGGAGTAATCTGGTTTTTGCCGACAAATATAGAAATCAGCAGCGTAGCTGTAGCCATACTTAACATCTGACCGAGAACCCTCATCACAGATACTGAGGCGGAGGCAATCCCGTAATAATGCTTATCTACGGAACTCATGACTGCATTGGTATTCGGAGAAGAGAATAAGGCAAATCCAATACCTAGCACCATCAAAGCAGCTATGATCAGGAACAGAGAAGTATGCGGACCGATAAAGGAAAGAAGAAACAAGCCTGCGGCGGTTGCAGCCATTCCCAAGGAGGCAATATTGGCAGGTTCTTTTTTATCGGATATACGTCCGGCCAAAGGGGAAATTAAAGACTGGATAATAGGTTGGATGATCAGGATGATTCCGGCATGTTCTGAAGACATACCTTGGACGTACTGCAGATATAGACTCAGAAGAAAAGTTACGGAGTACGATCCAGCATAATTGATCAATGCTGCGACGTTGGAAAAGGCAAAAACTCGGTTATCCTGAAAAAGCCTGATTTCTAACACGGGATTCGGAACCTTGAGCTGGCGTTTCACAAAGAAAACAAAACAAACAATGCTGAAGAGGATCAGGATAATCCCGAGAATATCGGGTAAAATACTCGAACCATAGATAAGCGCAATCAGGGTAACGGCGAAGATCATACTGCCTGGAATATCCAGTTTATCATTTTTGGCATCGGCCCAATCGCTCTTAACATATGTAATCGTTAAAACCGTGATCAGGACCCCCAAAGGAACCAATACCAAAAAAATGCTTCTCCAGTCCCAATACTTGGTTAAGAATCCTCCTAGAAAAGGCCCGACACCAAGTCCTACATATATGGCTGAAACATTAAAGCCCAGGGCTTTGCCGCGTTCCTGCGGCGGAAAGACCGAGGTAATCAGTGCCATTCCGGCAGTCGCGATCATTGACGCACTAATTCCCTGCAAGACTCGCATCATTATTAATAGTTCAATATTCGGTACAAAACCTGAAGCTAAAGTAAATGCAGTAAACGAAATGATTCCCCATTTATAAAGCCTGGTCCGGCCAAGGATGTCGGCGAGTTTGCCGATAGGAAGAAGAAACACAGCCGAAGACAACAGGAAAGATGTCGCAATCCAGCTTAAAACGACAGCATCTGCTGCAAATTCCTTTTGAATTGCAGGCAGCGCAATATTGATCGATGAAATCATAAATGGAGTCAGAAAGGAACCTGCGGTTGCTATAAACAAAAGGGTGCGCTTAACCGTTTTGCTGTCATCGTGGATGAGGTCATGATGTTCGTTCATAAATACTCCTTTTTGGCTACATTTTTTGCCCCTTGTTCCTTTTATTAAAATAAAACACAAGTCCTAGATTATTATAAATGATTGTTTCTAAAACGTAAATTAATGTTTTGATGTATAAATTTTACATTTTAACGACATCCTATTAATAATTAACTTTTTAAGGAGGTTGTACATGAATATCTGGCAGAAGATTGCCCTTGCAATTATTATCATCGGGGCCATTAACTGGGGAATGATTGGCTTTTTCCAATTTGATCTTGTCAATGCCCTCCTCGGGGGGATCAGTCCGCTCCCACCGAGAATCGTCTATGCGCTGGTCGGACTCAGCGGCCTGTATTGCATCACACTTTTATTCGTACCGAATCGCGAATATGAGAGAGAAAGAAGGATCCAGCATAATCCTTAACGAGTCCCAAATTACTCAATAAGTCCAGCACAGCTCTAGAGCAAAGGAACCGTGATAATCGGTTCCTTTTGCCTGCTTTGCGTTGGATGATACATTTAGCATTAAAATAATAGCAAGTCGACTAAAATGTTTTTTTATTCGATGGGTTGTCGGGTAGGAATTTTTTGATATTTTTCCCTCGATTCTTTGTAATACCTGTTAAGTTTCCTGAGATTAACCGTCCACAGGTAAATGATATACGGTAAAAACAGCGTAAGCAGAATCGGAATTTCCGACATCAGAATAAAGTCAAAAAAACCGTGAAGTAGGATAGGAACATATAAGGATTTTCTGAGGTAAGTTCTCTCAAGATGAGGATGGTTGGAGAACTTCGCCAGGGAAAGGTAGTAACCCATCGTCACACCGAGCAATACGTGGGTCGGCACTGAGAATATTCCTCTGGAAAGGCCTACATACGGGTTGGCTGAAAAGTTTATAAGGACATACATGATGTTCTCGACTGTTGCGAAGCCAAGCGCGGCAAATACGGCATAGACAATTCCGTCTAGTTTTTCATCAAACGCCGGATTCCGATAGACTGTTCGCAGGACGACTGCCCTTTTGAAATATTCTTCGGTCAGTCCCGCAACGACAAAGGCATTGAAAAAAGCTGCCGCTATCCCGGTAAAGATGTTCACGGATGTCAGAAATTTTTCAAACAGCACGATCGGGATGACTGCCAGCGCTCCTAGAATAAAAACTTTTATAAGAAGATACAAAGGCTCTTTATCGAAACGGTCGGTATAATAGACTGCCAGGGCTAGAGCAATGACCGGAGTAAGTGCAATTACCAATATTCGCAGATCTAATAGCAAAAAGACCACATCCTTTTTTGTAAGTTTATCTCCTGTGAAGTACATCATCGACATGTAAGCAGCCTGAATATGTTAAGCTTTATTATTTGCAGCCGGAGCATTAAACATTCTTTATAAAATTTTCTCATTTTCCCACATTTTAATTAATTTACCCTTAACAAATTTTTTTTCTTATGTTATACTGTTAAAGCTTATGGGTTACCAAACATGCCGATGTGGCTCAGGGGTAGAGCAGCTCACTCGTAATGAGCAGGTCGTCGGTTCGATTCCGACCATCGGCTCCACGAAAAAACAAGACACCGCAAGGGTTTGCGGTGTTTTTGCTTTGTGTAAACCATTTTATTTTCACCCTTTCGTTGCAACAGCGTTGCAACACAACTTTTATCGTTGCAACACTGTCTCTTTTTCTGAAGTTGTTCTCTTTTTTTGAGGTGGCCATTGATTTTTTAGGCTGCCTTTTCTTTTGATTTTCTACGGAACGTGTTCTGATGGCTATATATTTAAATGGATATACCATTTAAATATTTTGACAACAGTAAAAATTATAACATAAGGAATAGGAAATAAACGTAGTTTTATGCAAAAAATGAAAATATATACCAAAAGGACGAAACCCCAAATATCTATCTAGGGATTCCGCCCTTAATATATGTCTACTACTATATATTGCCACGAAAATGGAAACCCTTACACTCAGCTAATTGAGATAAACTTTAACTAAAACGTTTACAGAAGGATAATTTTTGAGAATTGTTTTGCCTATATTTTGATTTCGCCAAGCATTTCGTAATTATTGATCGCTTAGTCTGCATTCTAATTCAGGTAGCTATTTTACTAATTGCTAAAATAAGCAGTAAGAGGAACATATAGATGCTTTTTTAATATACGAATTTATTCTAAATGTCATCCTTTTGGCTCCTGCTTCGGAATGCTCCTATGTCCCGATCAGTGAGCCGGTATTGTGACTTCTCAAAATTGAAGTTCAAATCGAAGGACTTTAGTTTCCCGCATCGATCTTCAATATTCTGTACAATTTTTGTAGTAGTTTCGCTCAACATAAGACATAGATCGTCTTTTGTAAATCCATTTTTTCTGATTATCATTTTGCAGCCCTTTACTAATATATTTATAGATAGAGTTTCCTGTGAAAGTGGTAATCCTTCATTTGGATAAGCATAGTATACATTAGAAACATTTTGGTTTAATGTAGTCAATGCAAAAAGGACGGAATAATGCATAGAACCATACCCTAGAACTGTCTTGACAACCTAAAAAATACGTGATAAATTTTAACTTAAATTGAATTTGCAATGTATCTGCCCTCAACTCGTTTGTCTGGAGATACAAGGCTCGTTTTTTTACCCGACCGCAAGGTATATCCGAGTGGAAAGGCGCTCATCCGGCATGTGTGTTTTCTTTTTTTGCCGTTTTGCTCCCTTTCCGTGGCTTGCGGAAAGGGAGTTTTTGATTTTAGAAGGAGGTCAAACCTATGAACAAAAGAATTGGTATTATTGGTATTGTGGTTGAAGATCTCTCTTGTGTGGAGCATATCAATGCGATTCTGCATGAATATGCCGGACTGGTCGTCGGACGGATGGGAATTCCCTACGGAGAACGGGGCGTATCGGTCATCTCACTGATTGTCGACGGCAGTAATGATGAAATCAGTGCGCTGACCGGCAAACTGGGCCGGGTCTCCGGCGCGTCCGTTAAATCCATGATTACAAAAAGCAATAAGTAATTTGAAAGGTACGCAAAATATGAATTTTCTCGATAAATATCAAAAGGAATTCGAGGAGTACGACAAGCTTGAGCATGATTTTATTGACGACGACAAGATATGGGAACAGCTGAATAAATGGCACAACCCATCTAGAGAAGACGTGCGGCGCGTGTTAAAAAAAGCGGAGCAGTGTGTACGGCTCGAGCCGGAGGAAACAGCGATTCTTATCCAAAACAAGGATGAGGATACGATACAGGAGATGTATGAACTGGCCCATCAGCTGAAAGAAGAGGTTTACGGAGACCGTATCGTGTTTTTCGCGCCGCTTTATATCAGCGATGAATGCGCGAACAACTGCAAATATTGTGGTTTCCGCGCAAGCAACACGGTGATGCACCGTAAGACGCTTAGTATGAATGAAATCGAGCAGGAAGTGCGGATCATGATAGAGGAAGGCCAGAAACGTACTGTACTCGTTTATGGCGAATCTCCCGCAACCGAAGTGGATTTCATGTGCGATACGATCAGAAAAGTCTACAGCGTAAAAACACAGCACGGTGAAATCCGCCGTGCAAACATTAACTGTGCGCCGCTCACTGTCGATGAATTGAAAAAACTAAAAGAAGTTGGCATTGGCACCTTCCAGGTTTTTCAGGAAACCTACCACCATGAAACTTATCGTAAAATACATCCGGCCGGGACCATCAAGGGGCATTACCGTTGGAGACTCTACTGTATGGACAGGGCACGGAAGGCCGGTATCGACGACAACGGGATCGGCGTTTTATTCGGCCTGTACGACTGGCGTTTTGAAGTCATGGGCCTTCTGTACCATACCATTTATTTGGAGGAAACATTCAACGGTGTGGGACCACACACGATTTCATTCCCCAGAATCACTCCGGCGACCGGTACGCCATTCTCCGATCACTCCGAGTATGCGGTCAGCGACAGCGACTTCAAAAAACTTGTTGCCGTCTTGCGCCTGTCCGTCCCATATACCGGCATGATTTGTACTGCACGTGAACCGGAAAAAGTGCGTAGGGAGGTAATCTCGTTTGGGGTTTCACAGATCGATGCTGGAACGCGCATTGGCGTCGGTGCTTATGCACAGTCCAAGGATGCAAACCAGCTTCCCGACAAAGAGCAGTTCTCCATTGCTGATTCGCGTGCACTGGATGATGTTGTCGGCGAAATATGCGATATGCAGTTTATCCCCTCTTTTTGCACGGCATGCTACCGTGCAGGCCGTACGGGAGAACATTTTATGAAGGTCGCAAAATCCAGGTTCGTACATAACTACTGCATACCGAATGCGATTTTCACGCTGAAGGAATACCTGCTCGACTATGCGTCGGATGAAACAAGGGCCAAAGGCGAAAAAGTTCTCAAACAGCATGTCGAGCGGTTTAAAGGCGATCCAGTCTACGACACGATACTTGAGAATTTAAAGCGGCTGGAAAACGGCGAACGTGATTTACGCCTGTAGGAGAAGTCTATGGATTTAAGTCTAAAAGACCCGGAAGGATTCTCAAAATGGATGAATTCAGCCGGAAGAAAGGAACTTTCCGAGATTATCCAGTATTTTTTTGAGGAAGCAACAGCAGAAGAATGGTCGGTGATGTCCTCTTATGCAAATGAGCTGCGGGAAAAGTATTATGGCAGAAAGGTTTACTTTCGGGGGCTGATCGAGTTTTCCAGCTTTTGCAGGAACGATTGTTTCTACTGCGGACTTTGCAGAAGCAACCGAAGTGTCAAAAGGTACCGTTTGACGCCGGAGGAAATTCTTGATTGCTGCCGGACGGGCTATGATCTGGGTTTTCGCACCTTTGTGCTGCAAAGCGGCGAGGATAAGTATTTTACAGACGCGCGGCTGTGCAACATCATATCAGGGATCAAGGAGTTTTTTTCGGATTGTGCGGTGACCCTCTCAATAGGAGAGCGAAGTTTCGCTTCCTATAAACACCTATTCGATGCTGGGGCTGACCGGTACCTTTTGCGTCATGAAACGGCCGATCAGTCCCATTACGTCAAACTACATCCGCCGGAACTCAGCTTAAAAAATCGCAAACAGTGCCTATATCATCTAAAGGAGATCGGCTATCAGGTCGGAGCCGGCTTTATGGTAGATTCCCCTTTCCAGACCTTCGATACACTGGCGGAGGATTTTCTGTTTCTGAGGGAACTGAAACCCCAAATGATCGGCATCGGTCCGTTTATTCCACAAAAAGATACAAGGTTTCGAGGTTACTGCACGCCGTCCTCCGGCCGGACTTTGACCTTGTTGTCGCTTATCCGGATTATGTTGCCGAAAACATTGCTGCCCGCTACAACAGCGCTCGGCACAGTTGACCCTCTGGGGCGTGAAAAAGGTCTGAAAGCCGGCGCCAATGTCGTTATGCCTAATCTTTCCCCGGTTAAGCACCGCAAGGATTATGACATATATGATCACAAAATTTGTATCGGTGAAGAGGCGGCCGAGTGTCTTTCTTGTCTTGCACGGCGTATTACGTCAGTCGGTTATATACCTGATTTTTCACGCGGGGACTATATAGACTTTTTGGGAAAGGATTCATCATGCGGATAGAACAAGATATGCTGGGTGAGATGCAAATCAGTGACGGCGCGTATTATGGAATTGACATTGCGAAAACTGAATGGTAGCTTCACCCTGGCAACGGTCCTAACCGGATACATCGGTTAGGATAAGGCATCAGAAGTCGCCGCCCTCTGCCGAAAAACAGGCAGACCGGTAGAGGAAATCGTCTTAGAACAACGTCTGATGGATAAACAGACGCTGGATGAAATTTTAAAACCGGAACGGCTTACGTCACCTAGAGCCGCAATGGAAAAGGAGAAAAGGGCAATGGAAAATATGAACGCAACACCTATGGCAAGCCGGTTTGCTATAGGGCTTTTCGGAAAACGGAATGCCGGGAAATCCTCTCTTATCAACGCTATCACCGGGCAGGACATTGCGATTACTTCCGATGTGCCGGGGACGACGACGGACCCCGTTTACAAAGCCATGGAGCTTTTGCCGATCGGGCCGGTCGTATTGATTGATACCGCGGGACTCGATGACGTGGACGGACTTGGAGCGCTACGTGTTGAGAAAACCTATGAAGTTCTGCGGAAATGCAACCTCGCAATTGTTGCCGTTGATGTGCAGTTAGGAATCTCGGAGTTTGAGGCGGAATTCATTGAACAACTCAAGCGAAGGAAGGTCCCGTCCGTTTGCGTACTGAATAAATGTGACAAAGGAGTGCTGGACGCGGGCGAACTTGAGAAGCTGAAAGAGCTTACCGGGATCCCGCTGATATGCGCAAGCACAATAAACGGATTTGGGATTGATGAAATAAAAAAGCAAATCATTGCAAATTCTGGATTTGAGGATGCGGAACCGGCGCTGGTCAGCGATTTGATCCACGCGGGTGACATTGCCGTACTCGTGACACCCATCGACAAGTCGGCTCCCAAAGGCAGGCTGATACTTCCTCAGCAACAGACGATCCGCGATATCATCGAAAGCGATGCGATAGCGGTCATAACAAAAGAGCACGAGCTTAAGCTAACGCTCGAACGTTTAAACACGCCCCCCACTATCGTGATTACGGATTCACAAGCCTTTCTTAAAGTGTCCGCGGACACCCCTCCTGAGATTCCCATGACATCGTTTTCAATTCTATTCGCACGGCAAAAGGCGGACCTCGCGGAAATGGTACGAGGTGTCAGGGGTATTGAGAGGCTGGCTCCTGGGGACAAGGTTCTCATTGTCGAGGGTTGTACCCATCACCGTCAGTCGGATGACATCGGTAAAGTAAAAATCCCGCGCTGGATACGCCAGATCGCGGGCGGGGGAATTGAATTTGAATGGGCAAGCGGTGCCTGTTTTCCAAAGGATATCTCCGGATATGCCGTGATCATCCACTGCGGCGGCTGTATGTTGAACCGCAGGGAAATGCAGTACCGAGTGGAAAAAGCACGGGAACGTGGCACATCAATCACCAATTATGGAATATTGATCGCATACATAATGGGCATTCTCCCAAGGGCATTAAGGCCCTTCCACGCCGCAAGTCTGGCTTTGGAAGAAACTGAGCCGGTTGAATAAGCATCCCCGTGACTCCGGCCACAACCTTGTTAAATATGCATGCGTTTGGCCAGTTCTGCCTTGATATTTTCCCCTTGAAAGATCAGGATCGCAGACAGGAATATGATGCTGATGGCAACAGAGATTACGGAAGGGTATAGTACATGAATCCAGTCAAACAAGAGGAATATTACCGGAATGATGCCGAGAAGGCCATCTAACAAAAAATAAGTGATGTAATCCCTGGCCCTGAGTTTCATAATTTTCGCCGTTACATACAGCACGAACATGGCGGAAACAAACAAAATAGGAACAACAAAGTCCAGGGACCAGCCCCGCCAGCCGGTTCCCCAGTCCCAGACAACACTAAGAAAAGATAAAATGGTTACCTGCCACATGATATTCTTGGTAATATGATGTCTTTTCTTAATGACGATAATTAAACTCAACCACATGCTGATGAGACCGAATAAAGCGAAAACGGGCCAGTTTATAGTCGAGGGAAATAACGCATAGACCATAAAACTGACGACCAGAGCAACGACAGAGACAAAAATCATAATCCGCAGGGCCAGATGCCGTTCATAGAACGGAGGAACCACCGGATAAATTTCCTGCTGACCGCAGGCACCATTGTCTCCCGGCAAAATATTTCCACATAGGGGACAATCCTTTTTATTACCGCGTATGCGGACCTGGCAGTGGCTGCAATATTGCATAAAAATGATCCTCTCTGTTTACTCAATTAAAGATTGCTTGTAATCTCAATGTCGATGCCTTTTTCCGAAAGGAACTCAAAAAAAGTTCGTTGGATTTCAGTCTCCTGGAAGGGTGAACTAAAACTCACAGACAGCCTGTCATTGTAGGAGCATATGCTGATATGAGGCATTCTGGCGCTGCTGCAAAGACTAAACTGCCGAATATAGCGTTTGAACTCTTCTGGAAGCAAGATTTGACCGATATTTGTTACCGCCGCAGTGATCCCCCTGTCAGCGATTTTGCTGGCAAAGCGTAGGGAATAATCCTTGAAAGGCAAAGGAATAATCCGGGTCAAAAGATTCTTTTCAATCGACATTAATTGATTTAAGCGTTGATTTAAGCTTTCTGCAGTAAGCTCTTTCTGAAAGTCCCCGCTTACGCCTTGAATCACGTCTTGAAAATCGGAGCTTTCTTGGCCAAAGGCATAACCAATATTCATCGTACTAAAAAAATTTCTGGTTGTTTCCGATTCAAAAAAATTCCGCAAGTTAATCGGGACGGACAAAACAACAGGATCATTCTTCGTGCGTACCGGCCTTTCTTTATGTAGGGCATAAATAAACAAGGCAGCAATAAAAACAGTCAAAGTAACATTGTATTTATGTGCTAATCCCAAAGCTGCCTTGACAGACATCGAACCTTCAATTACCTTTACTCTGTTTTCATCCAGCCTTGTTCCGCGGACATGATAAGTCCGGACCAATTTCACCTTGTTCGGGTTATCCATCAACTTCAGGATATCCAAATCCCGGCCTTCAAAATACCTGCCGAAACTGTCATCCATTTTTTCGCTGATCGAGGCGTTTGGCTTGAATTCAGGGATTTGGTCCGCAAAGGCTTCCTTATGCCGCAGACGGATATAATGATAGACCAGAGTTTTCATGAACCAGAGTGCCCCTGTACCGTCAGATAAAGCATGAAAAATTTCCACATTGATTCTGCTGTGGTAATAGGACACCCGGAAAAGCAAATTTTTTCTGTCATCAAGATAAATCGGCGCACAGACTGGGTCAGACTCCCTTTCAACTACAGGATGCAGGTCGCTGGTCTGAAAATAATACCAGAATACACCTTTCCTTAAAATGGATTTGTAAAATGGAAAATAATCCATCGTGATATTTAAGGCTTCCTGTAATATTTCAGCATCTACAGCTTCATAGAGTTCACAGGCCAGCCGGAATACTTTCGTGTCTTTATTGCCGCATGTTGCCGGAAAGATCTTAGAGGCATTATCCAGTCTTGTCCACTCAACGCTCTTTCGCTGTCTCATTCGATCACCTTTCTGATATCGTACTATGTTAACTTTAATATTAAGGTTAATAATGACTAGCCATCTAAAAAAGAATTGATCACCTTATAGCATGTAATGAGGTGCTCTGTGTTCCATGCCAGCGAGAAGAAGCCATGAACCGCGTCTTTCATTCGGTATAACCTGACGTCGTTGCCGGATTCCCTCAAACGTATTCCATAAGCCTCTCCCTCATCGCGGAGCGGATCAAATTCAGCCGTGATAATCAGTGTCTGGGGCTGATTCGATAAATCTTTGGCTAAGAGTGGTGCTACGTAAGGGTTGTTGCGGTCTTCTTCTCTTTGGACATATAGATCCATATAATCCTGAATGCGTTTGGCGGTTAATATATAATCTGTACCATTTTCCCGAATAGACGGAAATGGGGAACTGGGGCTATGATCAATGTAGGTCGCGGGATAGATCAATATTTGACGGGTAGGCAGAAATTCGCCCCTGTCTCTGGCCATCAAAGATACGGCTGCTGCCAGATTACCGCCCGCACTGTCCCCAATCAAGGTAATATCCTTGGGGCTGCATTGCAGCAGATCATGCCGTAAGAATAACTCTCTGGTAACATGATAACATTCCTCAATGCCGGCAGGGAAAGGGTTCTCCGGCGCTAAAAGATAATCTACGGAAATAACCGTATGATGGGTCTGATTTGTCATTTTGGCACAGACATGGGTGTAAGAATCAATATCTCCAGTAACCCATCCTCCGCCGTGAAAGAAGATTAGAACTCCGGAGACTTCCTGCTTTTCAGGACGAAAAATGCGCACGGGGATTTCTCTTGAGCCAACAATGATCTTATGATCCAATAAATGGTACAACGGCTTAAAATACGGATGTACAACCTTTTGGACTTTCCGGTAGATCCTATAGGTCTTCTTAATATTTACATCCGGATAGGAAAGTGCCTTTAAAAGTCTTCTTTTGAAGCGTTTCATTCAACGACCTCTCTTTCGTGCTATCCTATCCTGACTCCATTATAATCGAAAATCACAAGTATAGCGATTTGAATTCCATTGAATTCGAACCCAAAAAAAATTATTCATAAAATAAGAAAATAGGAGCAAAATAACCCAAAGAAATACCAGACAGCATGTATTATCTGGTCTTTTCTTTGGGCAACTTTTGCGGTCAGCTGGCTCTTACTTGCTTCTTTTAAAAGCCAATAAAATCAGTTCTTCATTGTTTGCTTTGTATTGAGAATTCAGGGTTGATTCAGCTTGTTTGACCTGATTTAGCTGATTCTGATCAAGTTGAGCAAAATCCATATGCATGAGATTGTCCACGGTTTTAGACCTCCTTAAATTAAAAGCGGTGTTCATATAAGTCAATCCCGCCCAATATCATATGGGCCAGACCAAACCCGATAATCCCTGCACTGATTAGGGGATATACTTCTCTTTTGCTCATACCATTTTTTTTCATATCTTTGACCCTCAAGGCAACACCGGCTGCTGTGACTGCAGTTCCTAATGCGCTTGGTATCAAGCCTTCTCGCATCGTCATTCCCTCCTAAATTAAATTCTGTCTTTATCTTTAACCAAATTAGAAAATTTTATTAGCTTTTCAAATGAAATTTTTTGACAATAATTAATAAAAAACTTTAATATTAAATAGAAAAATACCCCTGCGTCCAGGGGCATTAGATAAGTTTGCGCCAAGTCTAATTAAATATGTATCTCTTCAGCCTACTTTAGCATAATGAAATATTGATGGTCAATAGATTTTGCCAAGTACTGGATATGAATAAAAAATATTTTACTAATTACAGAAAAAGGTATAAAATGGTACTTGTTGTAAATACGCCCGATTAGTCATTCCGGCTGTTTTCTGGCCCAGCGGTTGCTATCCCGGAGACGGTATTTTTCCATCATTTCTTCAAAGGATTTTTCAAGGTCTATCTGAAGCGAATTGGCCATACATATGATGATAAACAGAATGTCGGCCATTTCCAGCGCAAGATCACCTTCCTGCTCGGACGGTTTCTTGGGTTTTTCTCCGTAATGGTGATTAACCTCCCTGGCCAGCTCACCAACTTCTTCGATCAGCCGGAGCATCATCGAAGAGGGCTGCCAGTAACCTTCTTCGAATTGGGAAATCCAATTATCGACTTCTTTTTGCCAATCTTTGATATCCATCGCAAACAGTACTCCCTTGCAGTTTATTATAAGCTCAATTTTAAGGGAATTTTTCCTGTCGGGCAAGGAATTTAGGGATTAATGTAGAATCATGATCCATTGATATATTTTTCAAGGAGTGAGACAGTGGCATATCTGCAGACATTTGCACAAGTGATTGAATGGAAAGATTTCGTAGATATTGTCGTTGTCGCGATCATTATCTATCAATTGCTTATGCTGATTAAAGGAACAAGGGCCGTCCAATTAATCAAGGGTCTTTTTGTGTTTATGGTCATTTCTTTGATTGCAAGACAGCTTGGACTTACAACGCTGAACTGGATGGTGGACAATGTCTGGACCATGTTGGTTGTTGCGCTGCCTGTCGTTTTTCAGCCTGAGTTAAGAAGGACCCTGGAACAGATTGGCAGAGGTAAGTTTATTACCATGCACCCGGCGACAACCGGACCTGAGGAATATAAGAAGCTGATCGAGGAAATTGTCAGGTGCAGTCAGGTTTTATCACAAAGTCGCATTGGCGCTCTGATCGTCCTTGAAAAAACGACCGGGATTCAGGAATATGTTGAGACCGGTGTTAAAATTGACGGAGTTGTCTCTTCAGAATTCTTGGTCAATCTGTTTATTCCAAAATCGCCGCTCCATGACGGTGCGGTGATTATCCGTGGGGATAGAGTTGCGGCCGCAGGCTGTTTTTTGCCTTTGACCCAGGATAACGGGCTGCAGAAGGATTTAGGGACCAGACATAGAGCTGCTCTAGGGCTTTCAGAGGTATCAGATGCGCTGGTTATCATTGTATCTGAAGAAACTGGTGCCATTTCTACGGCTAAAAACGGTAGGCTCACCCGCTTCCTTGATGAAAAAAGCCTGCGGGATCTTTTGAAGAATGAGATCCTGGTCGAAAAAGCTTCCGGGCACAATCTGTTCCGAAGAGGTGACAACAATGCCAATACGTGATATTCTACGGCGAAACCTTGGATATAAAGTGATTTCTCTCATCCTGGCGATTGTCTTCTGGGTGTGGCTGACCAGTCAGAGTAACGCCACACTTTTTAACAAAAATATTATTCCCGTCCAGCTGGTAGCTTACAACCAGCCCTCCAATATTGCGATCATAACGCCGATTCCGACAATTACCATTCGGATCGACAGTTCTTCTCAGGAAAGCAGCACCAACCCGGTTGCCTATGTTGACCTTAAAGACGCTGTGGCTGGAGAATCAACGTATGATGTCCAAATTAATGCACCCGAAGGTGTCAAAGTTGAAGAAATCAGCCCGAAATCAGTGACACTGAAGCTGGACCAACTCGAAGACAAGATCGTAAAGGTTGAGGCAAATGTTACAGGTGAACCGGCTTCCGGCTACGAGGCAGGAGAGATGCTGTTCACACCCTCGGTGGTGAACGTGCGCGGACCTGCCTCCATCTTGGCGAATCTGGAGAGTGTCATCGTCAACGTTGATTTCACCGGACTCACCGAAAGCAAAAGTGTCGTTAGACCTGTTACTTATGAGGATATTGAAAACAAGGGGATTTTTGCAGCTGATCCTTACTACAAGTCGCTGCAGGCCTTTCCTGATACTGTCGAAGTGATCATGCCTGTTTACCCGAAAGGGAATGCGAGCAAGACCGTGTCGCTCCGGGTAGCGACGAAGGGGACACCCGCAGATGGAATGGAAGTACGGCTCGTGACTCCGCTTCCATCGCAGATTAAGCTTGTAGGGGCAGAGAAAAAGCTTAAGGCAATTCAATATTTAAACCTTGGAACCGTTGATATCAGCGGCATCACCAGTACCAAAGCGATTGATATTTCCCTGAATTCGATTACGCTGCCGGAAGGAGTGTTCTTCAGTCAAGGGACGAAAATCAGTGTGATGGTTTATGTCGATGCCAAAGCTGTGAATGAAACCATCAAAGGGATACCTGTCGGGATCAAGAATATTCCCGACGGTCTGGCAGCAGATATCGTCTCACCCATTGATATCAAGGTCAGTGGGTATCCGGATATCCTCGCGGCGCTGCAACAGGGGGATATTTCTGCCTGGGTAGATGCCAAAGGTTTGAAGGAAGGTACTTACTCCGATACGACGGTGCTGTGGGAAGTTCCTTCCGGGGTAACCATGGTGAGCGTACCCAAAGTGCAGCTTGTTCTGAAGGCAAGCGCAGCTGCTTCTGGAGATAACAAAGAATAGAGTTGGATAGATTGAATCTGATTTGGTTGGACATAAAGCTGCCTGTGGACCAGGATGATGCGGAACTGCCGGATATTCTGGCCCGCAGATTAAAAGTGACACGCGAAAAGATCAATAATCTGCGGATACTGCGGCGTTCTGTTGACGCACGCCAAAAGCCGGAGCTTTTTTTTGTTTATACCGTTGAGTTTTCTGTGCAAATTTCCGGGCCGGAATTAAGAAAAGCAATGGCTCATTATCCACGGCTGAAAGAAAAAGTGTTTGTCCAAAAGTACCCACTAAACAACTGTCCGAATTCCAAACTTACTTCCCGGCCGATTGTGGTGGGGACAGGACCTGCCGGATATTTTGCTGCGTTGGCCCTGGCTAGGAAAGGCTACAGGCCACTGGTACTGGAACGTGGAGACAAAGTTGAAGATAGGAGCGTAGCAGTTGAACGCTTCTGGAATACAGGAACCCTCGATTCGGAGAGTAATGTCCAATTTGGGGAAGGCGGTGCCGGGACATTTTCCGATGGCAAGCTGACCACCCGGATTGATGACCGAAGAGTACGGGAAGTATTGGAGAATTTTGTGGAATTCGGAGCCAACCCCGAAATTCTGTATGCAGCTAAACCACATATAGGGACTGACATACTGAAGAAGGTCGTCGCCGCAATGCGGGCTAAAATTGAAGCTTTGGGCGGTGAGGTGCTCTTCCGGACCAAAGTGACCGGTTTGAAAACCGTCAATAATCAACTGGAGGCTGTGGAGATCGATGGTGCGGAGACGATCCCGGCAGAAACGGTGATTCTGGCAGTCGGACACAGTGCCCGAGACGTTTATCAGTTCCTGAAGGTTCTGGGCGTGCAGCTAGAAGCGAAGCCTTTTGCGGTCGGCCTGCGAATTGAGCATCGGCAGGAATATGTCAACCTGACCCAATATGGGATCCCTTTCCACCCTCGGCTAGGTCCGGCAGACTATCAGCTGACCTATAAAGATATAAGCAGCGGCCGAGGCGCTTATACGTTTTGCATGTGCCCCGGCGGACAGGTGATTGCCTCTTCTTCCGAAGACGGAGGGATTGTCACCAATGGGATGAGTAACTTTTCCAGGGAAACTACCATTGCGAACAGTGCAGTTGTTGTGACAGTCAGTCCGGAGGACTTTGCCTCTAGTGATCCATTAGCAGGGATTGACTTCCAACGGGAATGGGAGCAGAAGGCTTTCCAGGCCGGAGGAAGGAATTACTGTGTGCCCGCTCAATCCGTACAGGATTTTTTACGGAATCAGCTGACAAAAAAATTTTCGCTTGTACCGACGTACCGGCCAGGATATACATCCGTGGATCTGCATACAATTTTGCCGTATGAAATCGGCAGCGTGCTCGAGAGAGCCCTGCTGGCCTTTGATCAGAAAATGAGAGGTTTTGCCGGTGCCGAAGCTACACTTTCCGGAGTCGAATCTAGAACGAGTGCGCCTGTCAGGATCCTGCGAGATGAATCAGGCCAGTCTGTAAACCTGAAAGGTCTGTTTCCAGCAGGAGAAGGAGCTGGGTACGCCGGTGGGATCACCAGTTCGGCGGTCGACGGACTCAGGGCCGCCGAAAAGTTAATGGCGCAATATGCACCCAAAGAGTAAGATAGATCAGAGAAATGCAGCAATGTAGAGAAGAATTTAAACCAATTAAGCAGTATATATAACCTTAAGTTGGCTGGAAATGAAAGGGGAGCTGGGATTTGGCCAGACTTTTTGGAACGGATGGAGTCAGAGGAAAAGCAAATACGGAGCTTACACCGGAGCTTGCCTTCAAGCTTGGAAAAGCCGGAGCGTATGTTTTGGGAAAAGGGCAGGAAAAAGCCAAAATTGTCATTGGCAAGGATACCCGGATATCCGGAGATATGTTGGAGGCAGCACTGGCAGCGGGTATTTGTTCGATGGGAGTCGATGTACTGAAGGCCGGAGTCCTTCCAACGCCGGGCGTTGCATTTTTAACGCGGACGCTCAAATCAAGTGCCGGTGTTGTTATTTCGGCGTCGCATAACCCTTATGAGGACAACGGTATTAAATTTTTTGCCGGAAGCGGATTTAAACTTTCGGACGAGTTGGAAGATGAAATTGAAGATACATTAAAAAGGATTGATGAACTGGAATTGCCTTCAGGCAGCGAGATCGGCAGTATTGTGGAAGTCGAAAATGCGTCGGAGAAATATAGCACATTCCTGAAAAAAACCTCCGTATCACTTAAAAATCTTAAAATTGTCCTAGACTGTGCCAATGGCGCAGCCTTTGAAGTGGGCCCAAAAGTACTGGCCGATCTCGGTGCCGAGGTTATACCGCTCTACAACCAGCCTGACGGGATCAATATTAATGTCCACTGCGGTTCGACGCATCCGGAAGTGCTCGCCAAAGAAGTATTGCAGCATGGTGCTGACCTCGGGCTGGCCTGCGACGGGGATGCGGACCGGATCATCGCGGTTGATGAGAACGGCAATATTCTTGATGGGGATATGATCATGGTGATCTGTGCACAAGCTCTGAAGGAGAAAGGGAAGCTGGCCCATGATTCACTGGTCGTAACCGTGATGAGCAACATGGGACTGCATAAAGCTCTCCGCAAAGCGGGTATCCGAATCCTTGAGACCAAGGTTGGGGATCGCTACGTCATGGAGAAACTGCTGGAATCTGGTACGGTCCTCGGTGGGGAACAGTCCGGCCATCTTATTTTTCTGGAACACAATACGACGGGAGACGGATTGCTCTCGGGTCTGCAGTTGCTGTCCGTATTAAAAGAGAAAAAAGCTAAGCTGTCCGAGCTGGCCAAACAAATGAAACGATTCCCGCAGGTCCTGGTGAATACCAGTGTCGGGAGCAAAGACAAAATTATGGAGAATGAGCAAGTGAACCTGAAGATCAGAGAGATTCAGGAAAACCTGGGTGAGGACGGCAGGATCCTTGTTCGTCCGTCCGGTACGGAGTCCCTAATCCGGGTTATGCTGGAAGGACCGGACCAGCAGGAATTAACCAGGTTGGCCGAAGAAGTCGTTAAGGTGGTCAGGCTTGTCGATCAGAATGACCTTGGCTGAACGGAGTTAGAACCCTTTGACGGAAAACGTAATAGAATAAAAATGTAATAGACCGGCACCAACTAAGTTTTCTTTCAGATAATCTTCAGATAATCCATATAGAAAATAGGTCTGTACCTATTTTCTCATATGGATTATAATAGGAAAGTCAGAAGCATTGCCGGTCTATTACACTGATAGATAATTGACTATTTATAAGGAGATGGTTGAAAAATAGGCTGCAGGGATTAAAAAAATGAATAGTGGACGATTTTGACGGTTTACAGTACAAAGTTTACACTGCGGATTTTTCCGCACAGAAATGTAGCGCCAGAACCCATTCAGGGTTGACGAGGAAGAGGTTAATCGAAGTTTTCGGCGGGTGCCTCTCGGTGGCTTGTCATCGTTAGATTTGCTGTAAATCCGGAAAGCAATTTCCGGGACAAAAAGCGGATCAAACAGGAAGAAGGTTTTCTTTGCGGAATACCTTCAGTTGTTCGTGCTTTCCTGAGTCCGATTGCGAAGAAATTGGAAAAGAAGTCACGAACAGGTTAACAGGCTTGACTTGTTTTGATTGTCTCGCCTTGTTATATCTTCTCTTGCTTTATGTTGATAGGTTAGAAATCTATAGCCGTCCTTTACGGCTATTTTTTATGGCTAACAGAAATATAATGTTATAGGAACACGTCATAACCGAATGAGATGAAACTAAATTATTTGAATTTGAAACGAGGAGAACAGAAACATGTGTGGTATCGTAGGATATTTTGGAGAGAAATCGGCTGTTCCGATTCTGGTTGAAGGTCTAAAAAAGCTTGAATATAGGGGATATGATTCCTCAGGCATAGCGGTCATGGAAGAAGGCGGGATCCGGATCACCAAGAGTGTTGGGAAACTTGTCAATTTAGAGGAGAAGCTGAGCAATCGCTCTTACAATGCAAGAATTGGAATCGGCCATACCCGGTGGGCGACGCACGGCAGACCGTCTGATGTCAATGCTCACCCTCATATGGACTGCCATGGAGACTTTGCCGTTGTACATAACGGAATTATTGAGAATTATCTCGAGCTTAGAGAATGGTTAACTGCGGAGGGTCATCTTTTCCGTTCCGAAACGGATACGGAAGTACTGGCCCACCTAGTCGAACATTTTTATGAAGGAGACCTTCAGGATGCAGTCAAAAAAATGCTGGCCAAGGTAGCAGGGTCCTATGCAGTTGTCGTTCTAAGCTATAAGAATCCCAATGTTATGATTGCAGCCCGCAAAGACAGTCCATTGATTGTCGGTATCGGAGATGGAGAATATTTCGTCGCGAGCGATATCCCGGCAGTGCTTAAATACACGAGAAAGACGTACATCATGGAAGATGGAGAAATGGTGACCGTCTCGGACGAAGGTTTGAAGTTCTGTAATTTTACGACAGGCGAATGTATTGAAAAGAGTGTCTTTGAAGTCACCTGGGATGCCGTGGCAGCCGAAAAGGGCGGTTACGAGCACTTTATGCTGAAAGAGATTTTTGAACAGCCGAAGGCCCTGCGGGACACGTTGGCCGGAAGACTGAATCACGACCATGTTGTGCTGCAGGAAGTGGATCTTACCCCGAAAGAGGTTGCTTTATTTAATAAAGTAGCAATTGTTGCCTGCGGAACTGCGTATCATGCCGGACTGATCGGCAAAGGGTTGATTGAACACTGGGCTAAAATACCGGTCGAAGTCGATATTGCTTCAGAATTCCGATACAGAGCCCCTTTGATTGATGATAAAACCCTGGTCGTTGTAATCAGCCAGTCGGGAGAAACGGCCGACACCCTGGCAGCTTTGCGAGAATCCAAAAAGAAGGGAGCCAGAGTTATCGCGATCACCAATGTCGTCGGCAGCTCCGTGGCTAGGGAAGCACACGATGTGATCCACACCTGGGCAGGACCGGAAATTGCCGTGGCCTCGACGAAGGCTTATACGACCCAGATCGAAGGAATGATCCTGCTTGCACTTTATCTTACGCAGGCCAAAGGAACCATGCCAAAGGAATGGATCACAGAGATTATTTCCGAGCTCGGCAAAATCCCTGATAAAGCGGAAATTATCCTCAAAGAAGGAGCTGAACGCATTAAGACCCTAGCCAGGTACTTTGAAGAAGTGGGCAGCACATTCTTCATCGGCCGCGGTCTGGACTGGGCAGTTGCGCAGGAAGGTTCCCTGAAACTCAAAGAAATCTCGTATATTCACGCCGAAGCCTATGCTTCGGGCGAATTAAAGCATGGCACACTCGCACTGATTACGGAGGATACCCCGGTTATCGCGCTCGCAACCCAGAGAGACTTGTATGAGAAAACGGTCTCGAATGTGATCGAGGTTAAAGCCAGGGACGCCAAGGTCATCGGGTTTACGTTTAAAGGAAATACCAATTTCCACAAGTCGGTTAATGAAATATTCTATATCCCGGAAACCGCCAATGAGCTTGCTCCACTCTTAACGGTGATTCCACTGCAGCTTCTGTCCTACTATGTTTCCATCGCTAGAGGGAACGATGTCGATAAGCCCAGGAACCTGGCCAAATCAGTGACTGTTGAGTAAGATAAAAAGTATTTTGCGTCATATTTTACTTAAGGCCATACTCCTTTATTTTTCTGTACAATGTTGATTTTGACAAGCCCAGCTCTCTAGCTGCTTCGTCTTTGTTTTTATTCTTACACAAAGCATGCATAATGGCTTCTTTCTGGATATCCCTTAAAGGCAGCGGATCATTGTTTTGTGTTACACTCACGGTGGTTTGCCTGTGTTTGATTTCATTTGGAAGGTCTCCGATATTTAGTATGCCATTCTTGGCTTTAAAGACCGCATACACCATCGCATTTTTTAACTGCCTGATGTTCCCGGGCCAGGTATATTCAACGAGCGCTTTGTAGACCTCAAAACTTAATTTGGGTGGTTCACATTGTATTTCTCTACTGATCTGATCCAAAAAATGATGTGCGAGCAGGAGAATATCCTTTCCCCTGTCCCGCAGCGAGGGGATGTCGATCGCTAAAACGGATAAACGGAAATACAAATCGCTTCGAAATGTTTTTTCCTGTACCATTTGAAACAGGTTCTGATTAGTCGCGGCGATAAGTCTGAAGTTTACCGTGGTGTACTTACTGCTGTTAATCCTGACGACTCTTTTGTCCTCAAGGACACGTAATAGTACAGGCTGGACTTCCAAGGGCATATCCCCGATTTCATCCAAAAACAAAGTCCCACCATTGGCAGCCTCTATTTTACCGGGCTGACCGTTTTTGTTGGCTCCGGTAAAAGCACCCCCTTCATAACCGAACAATTCACTTTCGATTAAATTCCTAGGTATAGAAGCACAATTAAGGGCGACAAAAGGTCCCCCGGGACAGTAATCATGATGAATTGCCTGAGCGAATATCTCTTTCCCTGTCCCGCTCTCACCATTCAGCAGAACATTATATGTAGATTTGCTGATATTCCTAGCAAAATCAATGGCTTGTACAATAGGCCAACTTTTCCCGACAATGGCTTCAAAAGTATGGATGGTGTCTTGATTAAGTTGAGATTGTTTTTCAATTCTTTCTTGAGATAACATGAAAATTACGGCTCCTTTTGTTTTGTCGATTAGATACTTAGGGTCAATATTATCATTATCTGAAAATTATGTCAATTCAAATTTTACCCAAATATCATAATAATCTATCAATAAAATTTGCTTTGTCAGACACTTAAGTAATATAATTATCTGGAAAAACCTGTTACTGGGTAAGGAGGTCATCGCATTGTCAACCTATCATGCAGCAGCATGGATGGTGCCTGCAGAAAGCGGTTTAAAAAAGAAACATATTCAGAAGGTGCTCGCCCTTTTACCGGAGGACTGTGAACTGGTCCCGTTTGAGATTCATGGCAATAACTCCTCGGCTTATGGTTTTGCAACCATTGAGGTTATTGACGAAGAAGAAAACGGTCTGGAGACAATCATCGATTTGCTGGAACCGCTTGTTGAAGACTGGACGGAGGATTCTTCCGATTGCACATTAGACCTGCCGGGCGGAAAACAGATCTATATCGGCTGTGACTACCGTACAGTAATGATTAACGGAGTAGATCCGGAACAGCACAGTCATCATCATTAAAACCAACTTAAGAGTAACAAGATACAGATATGATGGAACAAAGTCAAGATCTTTAGTTAGGCTACGGAACTAATTGCTGAGCGGCTAAAGAAAAAAGGAGGAAATCTGATTCCTCCTCCTGTAGGATTTTATGTTAAAGACTTTCGCTTAAGCAATATATTCCTTCGGCATAACTGAACTGACGTTATCCGAGGGTGATTACTTTTTCAGCCTGGGCCATAATATCCATATTCAGGTACATGTTACCGATTTCGCCTACCTTGACCTGATCCTTAAGGTTGTAGAAATCCAGGCAGATGCCACAGGCGTAAAGGTTGACCCCTTTCTCGGCTAAACTCTTTAAAATGTTCAGAACCGGGGCATCTTCCGTGACCAGCTTGACGCCTTCGTGCAGAAATAAAATATGAGAGGGCAAATAGTCTCCCTCGCTCAGACTGTAGAGATAGGAATACATTAATTTTTCTCCTAGGATTTCTTCACCTTTACCGAAACCTTTACTTGTGACCAACAATACGTAACCCATAAAAAATGCTCCTTTCGATCCCCAATATTAATTATAAAAAACAAAAAGACAATAGCCATACATATTGAATTTTAAAATTTAACATGATCCCTGCGAACAAAAAATAATCATCAATTCATAGGGACAGCTTTGAGTGGAAGAATGTCATGCTGCTCCAAATACGCTTCAACGCCCTGCTGGTCGGAGCAGGCAATCTGGATCGCGAGCCCGCAGCCCTGGTTAATTGAGGGAGGGACCGGTATCAGGACAAAAGGCCAGCTACCGGAATTTAAAAGATCTTCCGCCTCAAGTGTTTGATGAACGGAACTGAAAACAAGGGCGACATGTTCCGAACTTGTCACATTGAACCTCCCAATATGGTGTTTAAAGCAGCCAATAACGCCACAATATCCGACTCTGTCTGTGAATAATTGATACTGATACGCAATGCTCCGTGATCAATAGTTCCGGCTGTTTGATGGGCTAAGGGGGCGCAATGTAGTCCGGAGCGGGTAACAATATCAAAGCGGCGATCCAACTCCAGAGCCACACTGTCAGGGGTATGATTCCGGAAAATACAGGATACCAGGCCGACTCTCGCATTGATGTCACGGGGCCCAAGAATTTGAATCTCCGGGATATGCTCCAATCCTTCAAGCAGGACAGCCATCAGTTGAAGTTCATGGCTGCGGATCTTAGAGAGGCCCTCATGCAATATGAACTCTACCGCAGCCCCGAGGGCCGCGATTCCCGGGATATTCCTTGTGCCGCTTTCCATCCCTTCCGGCCAAATATTCGGCTGTTCAAGATTCAGGGAATGAAGGCCTGTCCCTCCATAAATCAGAGGATTCAAAAAAAGCTCTGGCCTAGCATAGTATCCGCCAACCCCTTGCGGTCCCGACAGGCTCTTATGGCCGGTAAAGGCTAAAAAATCGATGTGCTGGTCTTCCACGTCAATCGGTATCACGCCAGCAGTCTGGGCAGCATCCACCATAAACAGACAATTATGCGCTTTAGCTATTTGCCCGAGTTGTTTGATCGGCAGAATCGTGCCCAGCACATTCGAAGCATGCGTAAAACAAAGCAAACGGGTATTGGGCCGAAAATTAGATTCCACAATAGCGGGATCCAAAAAACCCTCCCGGCTGCACGGAACAATTGTATAGAAAATTCCGCTCTTTTTGAGATATTCCAGCGGACGGACAACGGCATTGTGTTCAAGGGAGCTGATCAGAACATGATCCCCAGTCTGAAGAAGTCCATGAAGTCCCACATTGAGCGATTCGGTGATATTCTGTGTAAAAACAATTCTCTCAGTGCTTGCAATGCCAAATAAGCGGCTTAAAGCCTTTCTGGTATGAAGAAGCTCCCGCCCGGCGCGCAGAGAAGATTGATTGACACCGCGTCCGGCACTCCCTCCCTGACGCAGAACCCGGTCATGGGTTTCGTAGACCACCTCGGGTTTAGGCCAGGAAGTTGCGGCATTATCAAAATAAAGCAATTCCGTCTCCCCTTATCACATGGATTTAATATGACTTATTTTAGCATAGGGACATTGGATTTGCATCTTCTCCCGACAGAATCTGCTATCTCTAATTCCGATTAGTCCTACTGTCAAGTATTCAAGACATCAATTGATGCCCGAATTCAATAGTCAGTTATAATTCAATTGACGCTCAGGAAGTCAATCGATGTTCTGAACCTAATTGAATAATTATTAATCAAAGATAAACTGATACCAAACCATGATTCCCTGTTAGACATCATCAAGATCGCGGTCAGAGATGATGAAGAAAAGCATGGTCAAAGGACATGAGAGAGGGACCTTATGAAGAAATTTCAAACATTTTGGATTGCCGAAGAACATCAGGGTTTGACTGTCGAGCAGTATTTGAAAAGTATTGCACAATGTTCTGGCAGAAAAATCCAAAAGCTGACCAGAGCAGGCGGAGTACGTCTCAATAAAAGAAATGCTTATCTTCAGAAAAAGATAAAAAGCGGGGACATCTTGGATGTTCTCGTTTTGGAAGATCAGTCCTTTGGGGTTAAGCCTGAGCCGGGATTGATTGACATTTTGTTTGAAGATTCGGCACTTATTATTTTATATAAACCAGCCGGCATGTTGGTGCATCCAGCGGGGCAAACAACCGGCGGAACGCTGGCCAACTATCTAGCGGAGTACTTTCGGGGACATGGAGAGACAATTACCATCCGTCCTTTACACCGTCTGGACCGGGATACTACAGGCTGTGTGGTATTTGTCAAAGATGCACGAACCCAGTCTGAACTGGAAAAACAGTTACAGGATGGAAGACTGAAAAGAAAATATTATGCAGTGGTCGAGGGAAGAATTGAGCCGCCATCCGGTTCCGTTGACGCACCAATCGGATCGCACCCAACACTGCCGAATCGGCGGGCTGTTCGTGATCAGGGGGAGCGTGCGCTTACCCATTACAATACGATCAAGACTTTTAAGAATTATTCCCTGTTGGAGCTTACCCTTGAAACCGGAAGAACGCACCAGATCCGCGTTCATCTCTCCTCCCTTGGCCATCCTGTGCTTGGAGACAGAATGTACGGGAAGCGCTCCTCCCTGATACTCAGACAGGCCTTGCATGCCAGATCCGTCTCGTTTTGCCATCCCGTGGGCGGAAAGTTAATTGAAATACAGGCCCCTGTTCCGACTGATTTGGAAAACCTAATCAGCCATCTTTCTTTATAGTTTTTGGGGAGTGACTTTTACCACCACCAGGTTCTGTAACGGTATCTCGGCCTGTATGTGCCAATAAAAAGGGGAAGCCCCTATCTTGTCTATGATACCGGTCGTTTTGTTTCTTTATCTAAAAGGTAAAAAGGACAAAAAGGATTAAGATGTTTCAAAAATTATGTTAAGATGTTCCTAAGATCAAAAGAAAATTACTGAATGGGGGAGAAAAATGAAAAAGACAGCTATTGTATTAGGAATTATCCTGATTCTAATTATGATCATGGGAGGTTCTTTGATCGGCAGCTATAACAGCCTGGTGACTGCTGATGAAAATGTAAAAAGTAAGTGGAGCCAGGTCGAGAACCAGCTGCAGCGCAGAACGGACCTGATTCCAAATCTTGTGGCAACAGTCAAGGGATATGCTGCGCATGAAAATGAAGTATTTACCGCTATCGCGGATGCGCGTTCGAAACTGGCCGGAGCCCAGACAATCAATGAAAAAGTAGCAGCAGACGATGAACTGAGCAGTGCTTTGTCCAGATTACTGGTGATCGTTGAGAATTATCCGGATCTGAAAGCAAACCAGAACTTCATCGCCCTGCAGGATGAACTGGCCGGGACTGAGAACCGCCTGACAATCGCCCGTCAGGATTACAATGAGGCTGTTCAAACGTTTAATACTTCCATCAAGCGTTTCCCGAAAAATATTATTGCAGGGATGTTTAATTTTGAAAGCTACACTTACTACGAGGCTGAGGAAGGAGCAGAGAAGGCTCCGGTAGTAAACTTTGGCGAGTAGGAGAACAGAAATGGCAAAGAAACTCCTTTCCATATTCCTGGCTGTGTTTTTACTGACGGCAGGGGTTTGCCCTTCTCTGCTGGCATTGACACTGCCGGCCAAGCCGACAATGGATATTTATGTACAGGATTATGCCGGTATGCTGGCAGATGCAACAAAACAGGAAATTCTTAGAATTGCCGCTACTCTGGATGAAAAAACCTCAGCTCAAATTGCCGTTGTGACGGTGGATTCCCTGGAAGGCAGCACGGTTGAGGAGTATGCCAATAAACTGTTTCGGGCCTGGGGCATTGGAGATCAGGAAAAAAATAACGGTGTATTGTTCCTGATCAGCAAAGAGGACCGGAAGCGCAGAATCGAAGTGGGCTATGGTCTGGAAGGTAGGATTAATGATGCCAAAGCCGGTCGTTTCCTGGACCAGTCTACACCGTATTTCCAGGATGGGGACTACGACGGCGGCGTCTATCTGGTGTTTAATCTCCTGGTCGCTGAGATCTGCGAGGAGTATGGCATTGATGATCTAGGGGCATCGGAGGAATTAGCAGCCGAAGAATCATCAGGATTTGATTATGACTGGATTATCATCCTAATTGTGTTCATTGTCATTATTTACCTTAACAGTCGTAACAGAGGCAAGCGGAGCGGCAATTTTCGCGGCCCTTTTGGGGGAGGATTCGGAGGCGGATTTGGAGGAGGCTCTTCCGGCGGTGGTTTTGGTGGTGGCGGGTTCGGAGGGGGTTCTTCTGGGGGCGGTGGATCGTCCCGGGGGTGGTAGAGAAGTGTGCTAAAAGTGTTCGCACAAAGATCATATGAAATATTGTTAGCATGGGTAAGGGGATGCATAAAGTGGGAAAGATTTATAACGGCTTGACGGAACTTATCGGCGGCACGCCGCTGGTAAGACTTCATCATATCTCTGCTGGAATCAATGCGGAGGTAATTGCAAAGATTGAATCGTTCAATCCTGGTGGTAGCATTAAGGATAGGATTGCTTTAAATATGATTCTGGATGCCGAGAAAAAAGGCCTGATGACAAAGGACTCGGTGATTATTGAACCGACTAGCGGAAATACTGGTATTGGCCTGGCTTTTGTCGCAGCGGTCAAAGGGTACCGACTAATCCTGACCATGCCGGAAACAATGAGTGTAGAGAGGCGGAAGCTGCTTCAGGCTTACGGTGCTGAAGTCATCCTAACGTCAGGATCGGAAGGGATGACAGGTTCAATTAAAAAAGCAGCGGAGTTGGCTCAGGAAATCCCCGGATCCTTTATTCCCCAGCAGTTTGAAAATCAGGCCAACCCTCAAATCCATCGGGAGACGACGGCTGAGGAAATCTGGGCCGATACAGATGGCAAAATAGACATTCTGGTTGCCGGAGTTGGAACAGGAGGTACACTTACAGGCATAGGAGAAGTCCTGAAGGTGCGTAAGCCTGAACTAAAGGTGATCGCAGTCGAACCTCAAGGCTCTCCGGTTCTCTCAGGGGGCAGGCCGGGTCCCCACAACCTTCAGGGAATTGGAGCAGGGTTTGTTCCCGGAGTTTTAAACCTTGACCTCATTGATGAAATATTCCAGGTGACGGATCAAGAAGCGTATCAGACGGGCAGAGAACTGGTGAAAAAAGAGGGAATGCTGGTCGGGATTTCCGCCGGTGCAGCCGCTTTTGCCGCCTTGGAAGTTGCCAAACGTCCAGAAAATGAAGGAAAAATGATTGTGGTCATTCTTCCGGATACCGGTGAAAGGTATGTAAGTACTGAAATGTTTCAGGATAAATAAATATAATTGCAAACCAGAAACATATGAACATATGAGCAATCTAAAATATTTAAGGGGAGAAACAATATGAGCAAAAATAACTGGAAATTTGATACGTTGCAGGTTCATGCCGGTCAGGTGCCTGATCCGGTAACAGGTTCCAGAGCCGTGCCCATTTATCAGACGACTTCGTATGTATTTAAGGATACGGATCATGCGGCTAAATTATTCAGCCTGGAGGAATCCGGCAATATCTATACCCGGATGATGAATCCGACGACGGAGGTCCTGGAAAAGAGGATTGCAGCGCTGGAGGGCGGAGCTGCCGCGATTGCAACAGCATCCGGATCGGCCGCTGTCACGTATGCCATCTTAAATATTGCCGGCGCTGGCGATGAGATTGTATCTGCGAATACGTTGTATGGCGGAACCTATAATTTGTTTTCAACGACGCTGGCCAGACTTGGTTTAAAAACCACGTTCGTGAATCCCGATGAGCCGGAAAATTTCCAGACTGCCATCACGAAAAAAACAAAAGCCATCTATATAGAAGCCCTTGGCAATCCGGGCATCAACATTGTCGATATTGAGACTGTGGCTCAAATCGCGCATGAAAATGGTATCCCGCTGATTATCGATAGTACATTTGCATCACCTTACCTTCTCAAGCCGATCGAATTCGGCGCGGATATTGTTGTGCATTCCGCAACGAAGTTTATTGGCGGACATGGTACAACAATCGGAGGACTGATCATTGATTCCGGAAAATTTGATTGGTCGGCAAGCGGTAAATTTCCGGGGATGATCGAACCTGATCCAAGCTACCATGGCTTAAAATACTTTGAAGCACTTGGACCGTTGGCCTATATTTCCAAAATCCGGCTGCAGCTGATCCGGGATACGGGAGCAACGATCAGCCCGTTTAATTCATTCCTTTTGCTTCAGGGACTTGAGACTCTGTCTCTCCGGGTCAGACAGCATGTGGAGAACACCAGGAAAGTTGTTGATTTCCTCCAGAGTCATCCGCGTGTCTCCTGGGTCAATTACCCCGAACTTGAAGGAAACAAATACCATGACTTAGCTAAAAAATACTTTCCCAAAGGAAGTGGTTCGATTTTTACTTTTGGGATTAAGGGCGGTATCGAAGAAGGCAAAAAGTTTATCAATAACCTGGAGCTGTTCTCTTTACTCGCTAATGTCGCCGATGCTAAATCTCTTGTTATTCATCCGGCTAGCACGACTCATGCCCAACTGTCTGAGCAAGAACAGCTTGCTTCCGGCGTGACGCCGGATATGATCAGATTGTCCATCGGTATTGAGGATGCCGAAGACATTATTGCCGATCTGAAGCAGGCACTTGATAAAATCTGAGTGAGCCATAAAGTATTATGTATATGGGACGTAATCTAAGCACTCTTCGGCAAATAGCGCCTTTCTGGCGCTATTTAGCCCTGCTTCACATCCATGTTACGCTTGGGCACGGTTAGATTATATCCCGTTTATATTTTTAGAAGTGATAGATGGTTTCTAGGGTAAGTTAGTCAGGCAAAGATGCATATTGATTCGAAACAAGACCGGCTGATTTCAGGCAGAAGTGAATAAAAGTTTCTGCCCAGGGAGACAGGGTTCTTTTTTTATGGTGGGCAAAATAGAACATTCTTTTCTCGGGCAGTTCAGCAAGTTCATAGGCATTGATCTGTCTGCTTTTGACATAATCCAGAGCGGCTATGCCTGAAATGATTGAGATGCCAATCCCTTCCCTGACACTTTCTTTAAGAGCTTCGAGGTTGTCGCAGTAGCCGGCAACCTGCAAGTCGGAAAGCGTAATACCTGATGTATGCAGCATTTGAACGACATTTGCCTGGGTGCCCGAATCTGACTTCCGAAAAATAAAAGGGTAATCCACCAGTTCAGTAATGGAAATATGATTGTTTAAATGAATGCTGCTGGGTGTGATTAAGACCAGCTTTTCTTGCAGAAAAGGAATAAAAGTTAACTGATCCTCGTGGTATTGTTTACCCAGCACGCCGATTTCGACATCCCCGTTCAACAGCTTGGCTGCAACAATTTCTGAACCGCTTTGGTTAAGGACAAATTGAATTCCTTTATACTCCCCTAAGAATTTGGCCAATAAAGTCGGAATTGCATATTTAGCCGGAACACTACTGGCTGCAATATGCAGATGACCATCAATTTTTGCAGTCCAACCTTTCATTTCCCACAGTGCCCTGTCTTTTACATTGAGTATTTCCCTGGCCCATGGATATAATTTCTCCCCAAAAGGTGTTAAAACAATTTCCTTTCCAAGCCGGTCAAACAGTTTTTGACCAAAGTAGTGCTCCAGATTGCTTATATGCGTACTGACCGTCGACTGGCTTAAAAAAAGACTTTGAGCAGCCTTAGAAAAGCTGTTTTTTTCCGCCACTTGTGTAAAAATCTCCAATTGATGCAATAACATGAAATTCACTCCCTACAGATAGGATAGGCTGTTAGTCTTTGCTTTATCCGTTAGTCCGTTAACGTTAATAATTTTATATTATCGTTATTATCGATAGATATCAATCCTATTTGGAGATAAAAAGTATTTCAAGAAAGATCTGACGCTTGCTATAATAAAGTAATTTAAAAGCTTAAAGCAGAGGGAATTAATGCTTAATCAATTATTGAAAAGTATGCTGGAGGCCCGAAATGAAATGGACAGTGGGTATCGACATCGGATCCGTATCAACCAAAGCAGTTCTTTTTAATGGAGAACAGGTTGATTCAAAAATTATCCCGAGCGGCTGGAGCCCTTCCCAGGCAGGGCAGGAGGTTCTGGAGCGTCTGCTGAAGCCGCAGGAACTGACCCGTGATGATATTAGCTTGCTTGTCGGTACAGGCTATGGTCGTATTCAACAGGGAATGTTTGATAAAACGTTTAGTGAGATTACCTGCCATGCCCGCGGCGTACATTATCTGTTGCCGGAAGCCTGCGGGCTGATTGATATCGGCGGTCAGGACAGCAAGGTGATTGGCTTTGGCGAAAAGGGCAAAGTTGAAGACTTTGTGCTTAACGACAAATGCGCGGCCGGGACCGGAAGGTTTTTGCAAGTAACCGCCCAAACACTGGGTCTGGAGGTTTCGCAGTTATCCGATCTCGCCGAAGATGCCGATCCGGCTGACATCAACAGTATGTGCGCGGTATTTGCCGAATCAGAAATCATCGGTTTGCTGGCGCAGGGCATTACTATCGAAAGTATTGTCGCCGGTTTGTTAAAGTCCATAGCGAAACGTATCAGCGTGATGGCTGGGAAGATCCATTTTCAGGATACCATTGCTTTTTGCGGCGGGGTAGCTCAGAACCAGGTGCTTAAAAACCTGCTTAGTCAGGAAATAGGATGCAGGCTAGCTGTGCCGCCAAGTCCTCAGGCTGTAGGGGCTTTGGGAGCTGCAATCCTGGGCTATGAATTATAAAAGAGGAGGAACAAGAAAAATGCGAGCTCAAACAATGGCTTACTTTGACCAGCTGATCCCTAGTGGGATGGTCATGGCCAAGGAGGCCAAGGAACAAGGCAGAAATGTAGTAGGGTATTATTGTGTATTTTCCCCGATAGAACTCATCGAGGCTGCAGGGGCAGTGCCAGTTGGGCTTTGTGCAACCAAACAGGAACCGATAGCCGAGGCGGAAAAAGTGCTGCCGCGTAATCTCTGTCCACTGGTCAAATCCAGTTACGGCTTTGCTGTGAGCGGGAAATGCCCTTTTTTCCATTTCGCAGACATCGTCCTGGCCGAAACGACCTGCGACGGTAAGAAAAAAATGTACGAACTTTTGGCTGAGCATAAGCCGATGATCGTGCTGGATATTCCGAATAGCTCCAATCTGGAAGACAGACAGGCCCATTGGGTCAAACAAATTTACCGAGCCAGGGATTATTTTGAAAAGAATTTAGATGTCAAGATCAGCAAAGAAAAACTTGCTGAGGTCATCAGGACCTACAACGAGGAAAGAAAGCTTTTAATGGAACTGGTTAGTCTCAATAAATTGCATCCGACTCCGATTTCAGGTACAGACCTGCTGAAGGTGCTGTGGGGAAGAAGCTTCCAGTTCAAACGCGATGAATACACTGCAAAGGTCAAGGAACTGATTGCTGAACTAAAAGAAATGACAGCAAAAGGTGAAGGTGCCTCCCAGCCTTCCGGCAAACGGATACTCATCACAGGCTGTCCGACGGGTACCGGACAGGAAAAAGTTATGCAGGTCATTGAAGAAGCAGGCGGAGCGATTGTACTGCAGGAATCCTGCAGCGGCATTAAAGGTCTGGTTGATCTTGTTTCCGAGGAAATGGATCCGTTTGAAGCCTTGGCTGAAAAATACAGCAAGATCCCGTGCTCCTGCAGTTCGCCGAATACTGGTCGCTTTGAACTGCTGAGCAGACTGGTTCAGGAATACAAAGTGGACGGGGTAGTGGATATCACCCTGCAAGCCTGCCATACGTACAATATTGAGTCTTATTCAATCAAGGAACATTTGAAAAAGAACCATAACATTCCACTTCTGCAGATCGAAACAGACTACAGCGACGCTGACCGCCAGCAAATTAAGCTCAGAGTGGATGCATTCCTGGAAATGCTGTAGAACAGCAAGTTCTTTTCAATTACCGCTAATTAATGAAACCCACTTTCGCCTGCGAATATAGATCATCGTAGGGGAAAGTGGGTTTGTTTTTGAACCGTCAATTGAAATCTGATACAATTGAAACACTGGGCAACTCCAAGCGATGATTTTCACGATATTGACATATTATCGGCAGCATATTATGATAATGTTACCCCTCCCCATGCGGGAGGGGTAAGGAGGTGCTAAATTGAACATCCAAAAAAAGCAAGCGCTGCAGGCTCTAAAAACGGCTCAAGGTCAAATTGAAGCAACCATTAAAATGATTGAAGGAGAAAGATATTGCGTCGATGTATCCAATCAAATATTTGCAACGCAATCCCTCTTGAAAAAAGCAAATCTGCTGATCCTCAAACAGCACATGGAGCACTGTGTAACCGAAGCCTTCGAGCAAGGTAACGGCAGGGAAAAAATTGACGAGATTATCCAGATCTTAGCTAAGGTAACAAATAAATAGAACAAAATTATTTGGAGTAAATGAAGAAAGCTAGGCTGAAAGGAGGGAATATGATGGCGAAAAAGTCGCTGAAAATAGAAGGCATGACCTGCGCAGCCTGTGCAAAGGCTGTCGAAAGGGCAGTGCGGAAACTGCACGGAGTTGAAGAGGCCAGTGTCAACCTGGCTACAGAGAGACTGACCATCCGTTATGAGCCTTCCATACTGCGCGTTTCAGATTTCAAAAAGGCAGTTGCAAAAGCCGGATACAGGGCTTTGGAAGAAGATACAAAGATTGATGAAGATAAGGTGAGAAAAGAAAGAGAAAGAATGGTTCTCTGGCAGAAGTTTGTCCTGTCTGCAATCTTTACTGTTCCGCTGTTGATCGTCACGATGGGGCATATGTTTGGTAACGCGATTGGTTTTCATTTGCCGAAGATCATTGATCCGATGATGAATCCTTTGAACTTCGCGCTGGTTCAGCTGATTCTCATCCTGCCTGTTATTGTCACAGGTTATAAATTTTTTACAGTTGGCTTTAAAACGTTGTTCAAGGGAAGCCCGAATATGGACTCCCTGATTGCGATCGGCACTTCAGCAGGATTTCTTTATGGGGTGTTTGCAGTTTCCCGGATTATCATAGGAAATGCGGAATATGCTAATCATCTGTACTTTGAAGCGGCAGGGGTCATTCTGACGTTGATTACGTTGGGGAAATACCTGGAATCCGTGACGAAGGGCAAAACCTCGGAAACGATTAAAAAGTTGATGGGGCTTACACCGAAGACGGCCATCATTATCCGGGATGGAAAAGAAATTGAGATCCCGATCGAAGAGGTTGAGGCCGGTGATATTATCTTTGTGAAACCGGGAGAGAAAATGCCTGTTGACGGTAATGTCGTTGAAGGGACTACTTCCGTGGATGAATCAATGCTTACCGGTGAAAGTATACCGGTGGAAAAGAATCCAGGTGATGCGATCATCGGGGCTAGCATTAATAAAAACGGAACCATCAAATATGTAGCGACCAAAGTTGGGAAGGACACGATTCTCGCGCAGATCATCAAATTAGTTGAGGAAGCACAGGGTTCCAAAGCGCCGATTGCCAAGCTGGCCGATGTGATTTCCGGTTACTTTGTGCCGGCGGTGATGGGGATTGCTCTTCTTTCAGCTTTAGGCTGGTATTTTATCGGAGGGCAGTCTACGGTTTTCGTGCTGACCATCTTTATCTCCGTACTCGTTATTGCCTGCCCCTGTGCCCTAGGGCTGGCCACACCAACCGCGATTATGGTCGGAACAGGCAAAGGCGCCGAATACGGGGTTTTGATCAAAAGCGGGGTGGCGTTAGAAACCACACATAAAATTAATACCATCATTTTTGATAAAACCGGTACGATCACGGAAGGAAAACCCAAAGTCACAGACGTTATTACTGCTGATGGGATCAGTCAAAACGATCTTCTGCAGCTTGCCGCTTCAGCCGAAAAAGGATCGGAGCATCCGCTTGGAGAAGCAATTGTTAAGGAAGCTGAGGACAAAGGTCTGACTTTTAAGAAACCTGATACATTTAGAGCAATTCCCGGCCAAGGAATTGAAGTTCAGATTGAAGGCCGGGATGTGCTGCTTGGCAACAGAAGATTGACGGATGAAAGAGAAATAGTCCTTAGCCACTTCGAAGAAGTCTCGCAGCAATTGGCCGGAGAAGGTAAGACCCCAATGTATATTGCGATTGACAACACCATTGCGGGGATCATCGCCGTGGCCGATACGATAAAGGATAACAGCAGCAGGGCGATTGAGGTCCTCCATAAAATGGGTATCGAAGTTGCCATGATTACCGGTGACAACAGAAAAACGGCCGAGGCCATCGCGAAACTCGTTGGGATCGACAGAACGCTGGCTGAAGTCCTACCTCAGGATAAGGCAAACGAAGTGAAGAAACTTCAACAGGAAGGCAGGAAGGTCGCCATGGTTGGCGACGGCATCAACGACGCTCCAGCCCTCGCCCAGGCAGATATCGGGATAGCTATCGGTTCAGGTACGGACGTTGCGATGGAATCCGCGGATATTATTCTGATGCGAAGCGACCTGCTCGATGTTCCGGCTGCGATCCAGTTAAGCAAAAATACAATCAGAAATATTAAACAAAATTTATTTTGGGCGTTTGGTTACAATATCCTTGGTATTCCTATTGCGATGGGAATCCTGTATATCTTTGGAGGCCCCCTGCTGAATCCGGCCATCGCCGCCGCTGTTATGAGCTTCAGTTCGGTATCGGTATTGCTGAATGCACTGAGGCTAAAACGGTTCAGGCCGGTAAGATAACTCAATTAATCTACGAGGAGTGTAAAATATGAAAAAGAAAATTGCAATCGAAGGTATGAGCTGCAGCCACTGTGTCAGTCATGTAAAAGAGGCCTTAAGTGAATTCGAAGGTGTAATAGAGGTCAATGTTAATTTGGAGTCCAAGACGGCCATACTGGAATCATTAAGTGACATTGAAGATGAGGCAATTAAATCTGCGGTTGAGGATGCCGGTTACGAAGTCGTAGGAATCGAGGTTTTATAATCAATGCAAAATCAGTTCTCTCGTACGGCATTATTGATTGGTCAGGAAGGGCTGTCAAAGCTTCAGAGCAGCAAAGTGACTATTTTTGGGTTGGGCGGGGTTGGCTCCTATACGGCTGAAGCCCTGGCCAGAGCTGGTATAGGTTTCTTTAAGCTTGTGGATTTTGATGAGATTTGCCTGACAAATATTAACCGGCAGCTTCACGCCCTGCACTCGACGATTGGCAAAGCCAAGGTTGAGGTAATGAAACAAAGGATACTGGATATCAACCCCAGCGCAAAAATAGAAACCTTTCAGTTCTTTTATCAAGAGGAAGGAGCTGAAGTTTTCTTTGCCGAGAAACCGGATTATGTGGTTGATGCAATCGATACGGTAAAAAGCAAAGTAAGTCTGGCCAAAGAATGTCACCGGAGAGGAATTCCACTCATTTCGTGTATGGGAGCCGGCAATCGTTTGGATGCACTCAGTTTTCGCGTCGCCGATATATCCAAAACAAGCGGCTGCCCTTTAGCCAAAGCAGTACGCAAACTTTTGAAACAGGTAGGTATCACGCAGGGGCTTAAAGTCGTCTTTTCTCCGGAACCTGCTTTGAAGCCCTTGGAACAGGAAACGAGCTGTGAGTCCAATTGTATTTGCCCCGGCAGTATATCTTACGTTCCGTCTGTAGCCGGTCTACTGATGGCAGGGGAAGTCGTTAAGGATATTATCAAGGAAAATTTTAATCGGGATTAAAATAGCCCTATTTTGGGAATGATGATTGAAAATTGTTGGTTTCACGGTGAATATGGAGCCAAGAATGACTTGACGAACAAGAACAAGTAGTTGTATTATACAACTAAGGAGAGGTACCAATGAAAAACAACCACCAATTGCTTTGTCTGATTGCTGAAATGACCAAAGCGTCCAGATGCTGCCAGCAGGATGCGATCCTCGGCGGGTGTGTTACGTTTACCCAGTTTTATATTTTGGACCTCGTAGGAAGCTATGGCACCATGCAGCTTTCAGACTTACACCCGTTACTTGGCGTCGAAAAAAGTACCTCAACGAGACTGATTGAACCCCTCGTCCAGCAGGGGCTGATTATCAAGCAAAGGTCTGAAATTGATTGCAGGGCCATAAATCTGGTCCTGACAGGCGAAGGTCAGAAAACGAAGGCCGATTTATGGAAACGCGTTGATCTCTTTTTAAGAAAACTATCGGCGGAAATCCCGGAAGAAAAGCAAGAAGAGGTTTACGAGAACGCGTGGATATTTCTCAAAGCGGTGAAAAGAGTTCTTAATCAAACTTGCTTTGAAGTGAATATGATGCCTTAGGGGTTTCCCGGTGAGAGGAGGTGTACACAAATGTTTACAAAACATTGGATGTTGCGTGAAACCGCTCATTGCAAAGAAGGCTGCATAATTTAGTCCTGGGGAAGACGGTAAACTCCCTGGAAGAGTCCGTTAATCGGGCTCTTTTTTCAGTGTGTGCGCTTGGCAGTTATGAATCTAATCATCTGAGTCCTATTAAAACCATAGAAATTATGGTATATTAAGCTGAAGAGAATGTCATACATACAGGTTAATATACGTACAGATAACCAAAAGAGGCTTATTAATGAATTACAAAGATAAACTTGTTCTGCTGAGAAAAGAACTCAAGAATATGGACAGGGTGATGATTGCCTTTTCCGGAGGAGTGGACAGCACTTTCTTAGTGAAAGTCTCCGGAGATGTTCTTGGCAAAAATGCGATTGCCGTCACGGCCAAGTCTTTTGCTTTCCCGGAGAGAGAGCTTCGGGATGCTGTGCAGTTTTGCCGGCAGGAAGGGATTAGTCATTTGATGATTGAATCCAAAGAGCTCGATGATCCTGAATTCAGTAAAAATCCTTTCAACCGCTGTTATCTCTGTAAAAAACAATTGTTCAGCAAAATATTGGGAATAGCGGCTGAATACGGCGTAAAATATATCGTGGAAGGATCCAATGTGGATGATTTAAGCGATTATCGTCCGGGAAGGCAGGCTTTAGAAGAGTTGGGTATAAAGAGTCCGCTGCTCCAGGCAGGGCTGACGAAAGAAGAAATACGCCTTCTCTCCAAAGAATATGGCTTGGCAACCTGGGATAAACCCTCATTTGCCTGTTTGTCTTCCAGAATTCCCTATGGCCAAGAGATCAACGAAAAGAAACTAAAGATGATTGATTTGGCGGAACAGTATTTACACGATTTGGGATTCCGTCAAGTCAGGGTGCGCCACCATGGTGATATTGCCCGAATCGAGGTATCCCCGCAAGAGAATACAAAGATAGTCCAATCGAATTTAGCACAGAAGATCTATAAGACATTTGCTGATATCGGATTTACTTATACAACACTTGACCTGAAGGGTTACCGTAGCGGCAGCATGAATGAAAAGATCAATACAAGCAGTTGAAGATAAACTCTGCAAGAGCAGAATCTAATGACGAACCTAACCCATTGCCGTGTTATAGCAGCAAAGTCCGAACGGTTGGGCAGGAAGTCAATATGGGGTGGGAAGACCATCTGCTTATTCAAAATTAAGTATCCGGGGGAATCATTATGATGGAAAATGGTAATACACAACTAAATCAACTTGTTTCGCGTATTGTCTCCAGCTATCAGGAACAACCCAATTCCTACAACCAGCTGTCTTGTCAGCTTCCGAACAGGGATGCTATCATCGAGATTATTCATCTCTTGCGGCAGCTTTTATTCCCGGGGTATTTTGGCAAGCAAAACCTGACTGAAAGCACTTTGGAATATCATATTGGAAACCTGCTGATCGAGATCAACGAAAAACTGAATCAACAGGTAACCCGTGCGCTCAGGCATCAACATGACAATAAGGCATCTTACGATGATATAGAAATTCATGAAAAGACAGAAGAGATATGCTCGCATTTCTTGAGGAAAATCCCGGAAATAAGGGAATATCTGGCCCTGGATGTACAGGCTGCTTTTGACGGAGACCCGGCTGCTGATGATAAAGCGCTTGTAATTTTTGCATATCCAGGCCTTTTGGCAGTCAGTATTTACCGGCTCGCGCACGAGCTTTACCTGCTCTCTGTTCCGTTGATCCCGAGGATAATGACTGAATTTGCCCATAACGAGACTGGAATTGACATTCACGCAGGTGCCAAGATCGGCAAATATTTCTTCATTGACCATGGTACGGGCGTGGTTATTGGTGAAACTACGATTATTGGCGATAATGTTAAGATCTATCAGGGTGTAACGCTAGGAGCCCTATCCACCAGAGGCGGGCAAAGCCTTCGCAGCCAAAAGCGCCATCCGACAATTGAAGATGATGTGACTGTCTATTCCGGAGCCTCAATATTTGGCGGGGAAACGATCATCGGAAAAGGTTCGGTCATTGGCAGTAACGTGTTTATTACCCAATCTGTCCCGCCTGGAACCAGGGTAATCATCAAAAACCCAGATCTGATCTTTAAGGGGCAGGAAACGAAAAAAGATAAGATGGAACTGACAAACGAACTGAGCCTGGAGACTTGATGAAAATAGCTAAAGAGGTGCTGGTTGAGCGCGATTTAAAATTTGGAGAAAGGAAAGAAGGGTTAACTTGAAAATATCAACAAAAGGAAGATATGGTCTTCGAGCGATTCTGGATGTAGCCCTGAATGAGCACGCAGGGCCGGTAACCATTCATAGCATTTCCGAACGTCAGGATTTATCTGAACGCTATTTAGAACAACTTCTCATTACATTGAAACAGAATGGACTGATTAAGAGTATCCGTGGATTCCAAGGAGGATATATTTTAGGCAGAGAGCCCGGAAGTATTACGGCCGGTGACACGATTAGGGCTTTGGAAGGCCCGATATCTCCCGTTGAATGTGTCAATGACAATAACCCGGGTTCCTGTTCCAGAGCTGAATTGTGTGTGACTAAACTCGTTTGGGACGATTTAAAAAATGCTATGGTCAAGGTGCTGGATTCGTATACATTGGCAGACCTGATGGCTGAATATGAGAAAATGAACAATTCCTTTGATCATTATTGTATTTGATAGAATTGACTTCAAAAGTAATAATAGCGTCATATCCGGTTGAAATTTTCTCCAGCAGTGCTTTGCCGGGATGATCAGCAAATCCGGAAAAATAGACTTTCCTGCCCCATGGTTGTTTACGCAGCCATGGGGCTATTTTTTTGGCGCTCCCGCTTTGACAATCTAAATTGATTTAAATTTGAAATAGTATTGACAAATTCCTGAAATATAACTATGATGTCTTTAAACACTACTAAAACCATAGACATTATAGTATTTAAGAGGAGGTGTTGATATGAGTAAAATCTATGAAGAGCTTACCGATTTAATAGGCGGAACTCCATTGGTTAAACTAAAGAAACTTACAACCGGACTAAATGCAGAGATTGTAGCCAAGCTGGAATCCTTTAATCCGGGCGGAAGTGTCAAAGACAGGATTGCGCTGAATATGATCAAAACGGCTGAGGAAAAAGGATTGATCAATACAAATTCGGTTATCATTGAACCAACGAGCGGAAATACTGGAATTGGCCTCGCTTTTGTGACTGCTGCCAGAGGGTACCGGTTGATTCTGACCATGCCGGACACGATGAGTGTTGAAAGGCACAGCTTGCTTAAAGCCTATGGTGCTGAACTTGTATTAACCCCTGGGGCTGAGGGGATGAAAGGAGCCATCCAAAAGGCGTTGGAGCTGGCAAAGGAGACGCCAAACTCTTTTATTCCTCAGCAGTTTGAAAATCCGGCCAATCCTGAGATTCACCGCAGTACTACAGCGGAAGAGATTTGGAATGACACAAACGGTAACGTGGATATTATGATTGGCGGTGTAGGAACTGGCGGAACCATTACAGGGGTCGGTGAAATTCTTAAATCACGAAAACCTAATATAAAGGTGATTGCGGTAGAACCAAATGACTCACCTGTTTTATCGGGAGGTAAGCCTGGGCCACACAAGATACAGGGAATCGGAGCAGGATTTGTCCCTCAGGTCCTTAATCTGGGAATTGTCGATGAGATTTTTAAAGTTACGAATGAACAGGCTTTTGAAACGGGACGCAGGCTGGCCAGGGAGGAAGGACTCTTGGTTGGGATATCCTCCGGCGCCGCAGCCTATGCAGCCCTGGAAGTGGCTAAACGTCCGGAAAACGAAGGGAAACGGATTGTAGTTGTTCTTCCCGATACCGGAGAACGTTACCTGAGTACGCTGTTGTTCCAGGAGGGTTAAGATTATAAGCAAGCGTAGATGAAGATAATATTATTAATGATCTTGCAGAACGTACACGAATGAAAACTAAGCAATAACTTCGGAGGCCATAATGAGCGAAACAGAAAAAGGGACAAAAAAATAAATTACGGAAATATAATGAGGAGATGTTAATATGAGCAAAGAAAATTGGAAATTTGATACCCTGCAGGTCCATGCAGGCCAGGTTCCGGATCCGACTACCGGATCCAGAGCCGTCCCGATTTATCAGACTACATCCTATGTGTTCAGGGATGCTAAGCATGGAGCCAATTTGTTTTCCTTGGCAGAACCCGGTAATATCTACACTCGGATCATGAATCCAACATCGGATGTTCTGGAACAGAGAATTGCTGAGCTCGAAGGTGGTGTCGGGGCGCTTGCTGTAGGATCGGGTTCTGCAGCTATTACTTACGCCATTCTGAATATCGCCGGGGCCGGAGATGAGATCGTCTCTGCCAGCACACTGTATGGTGGGACACATAATCTTTTTGCGATTACGCTTCCGAAGCTGGGGATCAAGACCCATTTTGTCAATCCGGATGATCCCGCGAATTTTAAGAAAGCCATCAAGGAGAAGACCAAAGCCATTTATATTGAATCGATAGGCAATTCAGGAATCAATATCATAGATATTGAAGCAGTTGCCAAAGTAGCCCATGATAACGGAATACCGCTTATTATCGACAATACGTTTGCAACGCCATATCTTCTGAAACCTATCGAATACGGTGCAGATATTGTGGTTCATTCAGCAACCAAGTTTATTGGGGGGCATGGCACATCCATCGGCGGGCTGATCATTGACGGCGGAAAATTTGACTGGGCAGCCAGCGGCAAGTTCCCTGGATTTACAGAACCGGATCCGAGTTACAACGGATTGGTTTATGCAACATTGGGTGCACCGGCTTTTATTCTAAAAGCCAGAGTGCAGCTCTTGCGAGATACCGGCGCAGCACTGAGTCCGTTTAATTCTTTCCTGTTTATCCAGGGTCTTGAAACTTTGTCTTTGCGTGTTAAACAGCACGTGGCCAACACCTGGAAAGTTGTTGATTATTTGAAGAACCACCTCAAGGTTTCGTGGGTGAATTACCCGGGATTGAAAGACAATAAATATTTTGATTTATCGTTAAAATATTTTCCGCAAGGCCCTGGCTCTATATTTACATTTGGTATTAAAGGCGGCGCGGAAGCGGGAGTAAAATTGATCAACAATCTTGAGCTGTTCTCGCTGCTTGCCAATGTTGCAGATGCCAAGTCCCTTGTTATACATCCTGCTAGTACCACGCATGCCCAGCTCTCCGAGGAAGAACAGCGGGCTGCCGGGGTAACACCCGATATGATCCGATTGTCGATTGGAATTGAAGATGCCGATGATATCATTGCTGATCTGGAACAGGCTTTTGCCAAACTATAACGAATAACTTATGGGCAATAGCAATTCATTTCTACTAAACCAATGATCAAGCAACGGGAGAATGAATATGAAAAAAACCGTAGTGGTTGCCATGAGCGGCGGCGTCGACAGTTCAGTTGCTGCTCTGTTGTTAAAAAGAGAAGGATACCGGGTTATCGGTATCACCATGCAGATCTGGCTGCAGTCGGAGGACAAAGCCAAAGCGTGCTGCGGCCTCGAGGCAGTCAATGACGCCCGCAGAGTGGCCTGGAAGCTTAAAATTCCATATTACGTGATGAATTTCAGGAAGGAGTTTGAAGACAAGGTTATTGACAACTTCTGCAGTGAATATCTTCGAGGAAGAACGCCTAATCCATGTATCGAATGCAACAAGCATCTGAAATTTGATTCTTTGCTGCAGAAAGCCCGTGGTTTGGGGGCGGATTATATTGCAACTGGGCATTATGTCAGGAAGGAGTATGATGACAAAACACACCAGTGGGTGCTGAAAGCAGGGATTGATGAGACGAAAGACCAGAGTTACGCACTCTATCATCTGACTCAGGATCAGCTTGCCCATACTTTTTTTCCCCTGGGTGAATATCGCAAAGCGGATGTCAGGCAGATTGCTGAAGGGGAAGGACTGGCTGTCGCCAAAAAAGCAGAGAGTCAGGATATTTGTTTTGTCGAGGGAACAGCAGGCGATTTTATTGAAGGATACCGTCAATTGAAGGATGTTCAGGGGGTTATCGTTGATTCTCGGGGGATGATTCTCGGCAGACATAAGGGAATATACCGCTATACAGTCGGGCAGCATAAGGGACTCGGACTGGCGCTCGGTTTTCCTGTTTATGTTACTTCGATTGATGCTGAAACTAATACGATCAGGGTCGGATCAAAGGACGAGCTTTTCAGCTCAGGCCTGCATGTTGAGAATGTGCATTATATTTCCGGTGTGTTTCCAGAACAGATTCAAAACATCCTGGTGAAGATCAGATACAATGCGCCAAAAGTATCCGCGGTGGTTAATTCTCTGGAAAATGGGACAGCCGTAGTGATCTTTGGAGAAAAACAGCGTGCGGTGACTCCCGGACAGGCGGTCGTATTTTACGACGGAGAAAGCGTCTTAGGAGGAGGTACAATCCGAGAAACTATTAAATGCTAAAGATTTGCCCTGATGGAAGAAGTATACGAGATTCATAAGTAGCTATAAAATCGAATAGCGGAACAAAAACATATAAAATTTGAAGCTTGTTAAAACTAATTTATAAAAACTATTGAAATATCTCGAAATATTAGATATAATTTCAGTTGCGAAAAGAGGCATTAGAGCCTTTTTAGCAAAGAATTTTTTGACCGTTCTCTGCAGAAGCTATAGAGGACCAAGGCCATACGGACAGCCGGGTCAAAAGCCGAAGTTGGCAACTTTGTTGCCTTATTGATTGAGCCGGGGCGGCTCGAAACGTTATGAGTTGGCTAATTCATAGCCGTGTGCAAATCCGCTGCACATCACACTTGTGAAACGATCAATAAGAGTAGTAAAAGTAATTCCTTGCTATATAGACTCTGAAACCTCGAAAGCTGAATAAATAACTCTAAATGGAAAGGGCCTTCGCCCTTGACGTAAATAGAGCCAAATAAACAAGTTTTTCATGATCGTCGCGCTTAGGTGTGGTGTACTGCCCTGTTTTGCAGTACCGCCTCCTTAAGTGTTTTTTATTTGTCAAAATGTCTGCGAAGTTTTATGTTTCATGATCAGTAGAGGGATGAAAGTCAGGAACTTACAGCAAAAATTATTTCAGCGATTGGAGGAAAATGTTATGGGAAAAGTACTCGTTATCGGCTGCGGCGGCGTCGCCGGTGTGGCAATTCACAAGATCTGTCAGAATTCAGAGGTATTCGGAGAATTGTGTATTGCCAGCCGTACGAAATCGAAATGTGATGCTTTAGCGGAAAAACTGGGCGGAGGTAAAACCAAAATTACAACGGCCCAGGTAGATGCTGACAACGTGGAAGAACTGATCGCACTAATCAACAAAGAGAAGCCTGACGTTGTACTGAATCTGGCTTTGCCGTATCAGGACCTGCATATTATGGATGCCTGTCTGGCCACCAAGACCAGTTATGTTGATACCGCCAATTATGAGCCTGAGGATACTGCTCATTTTGAATACAAGTGGCAGTGGGAATACCGGGAGAAATTTAAAGAAGCCGGAATTACCGCACTGCTCGGTTCAGGTTTTGACCCGGGGGTCACCAGTGTATTCAGTGCGTACGCATTAAAGCACCACTTTGATGAGATACATGAAATTGATATTTTGGACTGCAATGGCGGTGACCACGGTTATCCGTTTGCGACGAACTTTAACCCTGAGATTAATATCCGCGAAGTCACGGCCAAAGGCAGCTATTGGGAAAATGGCCACTGGGTGGAGACCGAGCCGATGGAGATCAAAAGGGAGTACAATTTCAAGGGCGTCGGTGTCAAGGATATGTACCTGCTGCATCACGAGGAATTGGAAAGCCTGGCACTGAATATTAAAGGCATCAAACGCATCCGTTTCTTTATGACTTTCGGACAAAGCTACCTGACACATTTGAAATGTCTTGAGAACGTTGGTATGACGAGCATTGAGCCTATTAATTATAATGGAATGGAAATCATCCCTTTGCAGTTCTTAAAAGCTGTCTTGCCGGATCCGGCTTCCCTTGGTCCGCGTACCAAGGGCAAAACCAATATTGGCTGCATTTTCAAGGGGATTAAAGACGGCAAGGAAAAAACCTACTATTTGTATAATATCTGCGATCATGAGCAGTGCTATCGCGAAGTAGGAAGCCAAGCCATCAGCTATACCACTGGCGTGCCAGCGATGATCGGGGCGATGCTGGTCATGAACGGTATTTGGGCGAAACCTGGTGTTTATAATATGGAAGAATTTGATCCCGATCCGTTTATGGAAGCACTCAATAAGTGGGGTCTGCCCTGGGAAGAGGACTTCAATCCGGTGCTGGTACCCTGATGGGAGATGCAATAATGGACCTGTACGCAAGAGAACAGGATACTGAGGAACTGAAGGCTGTAGAAACAGAAAATGCAGAAAACTTGTTTGACTGTGTTCTGACTCCGAGCTATGTTGTTGATGAAAATCTGTTAATCTCAAATTTAAAGATTTTACAAGACGTTCAGGAACAGAGCGGAGCAAAAATTCTGCTCGCTCAGAAGGCGTTTTCAATGTTCCGGGTATACCCTTTGATTGCCCAATACTTGTGCGGAACAACAGCCAGCGGTGTGTACGAGGCGAAGCTTGGCCGCGAAAAATTTGGCAAAGAAGTGCATATTTTCAGTCCGGCTTACAGGGAGGATGAATTTGATGAGATCCTGACTGTATCCGATCATATCATATTTAATAGCTTTTCTCAGTGGGATAAGTTTGGTAAGCGGGCGCTTGCCGCAGGGGCAGAATGCGGCCTGCGGATCAACCCGGAATGTTCCACCCAGGAAGGTCATGGCATGTATGATCCCTGTGGACCCTATTCCAGACTCGGTGTGACCAGGGCAAACTTTAAGCAGGATTGGCTCAAAGGTCTTTCCGGACTGCATCTGCATACGCTGTGCGAACAAAATGCTGATGCGCTGGTGACAACGGTCGAAGCCTTTGAGGAGTCGTTCGGTCAGTTCTTGCCTGGGATGAAATGGCTGAATCTCGGTGGCGGGCACCACATTACACGTGAAGATTACGATCGGGAGCTTCTGATTCGGACCGTTAAGCGCCTCCGGGAAACCTACGGTATCGCAGTCTATCTGGAGCCTGGAGAGGCGATCGCGTTGAATGCCGGTTTTCTGGTCTCATCCGTGCTGGATACGCTGCATAACGGTATGAACATTGCTATCCTGGATGCTTCAGCTGCCTGCCATATGCCGGATGTACTGGAAGTTCCGTACCGTCCCCGGGTAGTGGGCTCAGGGCAGCCCGGAGAAAAGGAAATTACGTACCGTCTTGGGGGGCCAACCTGCCTGGCCGGCGATATCATCGGGGATTATTCGTTTGATCGAGCCTTAAATCCCGGAGACCGCCTGGTCTTCTGTGATATGGCGATTTACTCCATGGTCAAAAACAATACATTCAATGGGATACGGCTGCCGGATATTGTCCTGAATAAGGCTGACGGTACCATTGAGACTGTCCGTAGCTTTGGCTATGAGGACTTCAAAAATCGCCTGTCTTAAGGCAAGCCAGTTGAAAATGTGGTATGATCATAAAAGATAGATTATACTGTTTTATTGGAGCATGCATTTGACCAAATACTTTTGACACTTGAGGAGGAAAGCGAATGCCGATCAAAATTCCGGACGATTTACCGGCAAAAGAAATCCTGGAGAATGAAAATATATTTATTATGGGCGAAGACCGGGCACAGCACCAGGATATTCGTCCTTTAAGAATAGCACTGCTTAATTTAATGCCTACCAAAATCGTTACCGAAACACAGTATTTGCGCTTGATGAGCAACTCACCTCTGCAAATAGAGATAACACTGCTCTACACTTGGACGCATAAGCCTGCAAATACTTCGGAAGAGCATTTAAGCAGGTTCTACAGCTCTTTTGACGAAGTGAAAGACCAAAAATTTGATGGTCTGATTATCACCGGTGCACCGGTCGAAAATCTGGAATTTGAAGATGTGGACTACTGGGATGAACTCAAACAGATTATGAAGTGGAGCCTTACCAACGTCTATTCAACCATACATGTCTGCTGGGGAGCCCAGGCGGGATTATATTATCATTACGGGATTCCGAAATATCCGCTTGATAGTAAAATGTTTGGGATATTCAACCATAAGATTATCAATTGTAACAACAATAATTTTCTGCGGGGATTTGACGAAGTGTTCAATGCACCGCATTCCCGCCATACGGAAATCCGGATCGAAGACATTGAAAAGCATTCGGAACTGGAAGTCCTGGCAACATCGGATGACGCTGGTGTCTATATGGTCGCCGGCAAGCATGGCAGGCATCTTTTTGTTACCGGCCATCCCGAGTATGATGCGCTTACGCTGAAAACCGAGTATGACCGGGATGTGAATAAAGGCCTGGATATCGCGGTCCCCAATAATTACTTTCCTAATGATGATCCGAAGAGAATGCCTCAGGTCACCTGGAGAGGACATGCCAATTTACTGTTTTTAAATTGGCTGAACTACTATGTATACCAGCAGACGCCTTTTGACCTTGGACAATTGGCTGAGTCGGACTGAGTTTTAAGTTGCAGAGCCGACTGAGCCAGATTAAATTAACTTAACAGTTTTGTTAAAATTTAAATTTTGAAATTTTAGATAGCATGCGCATCCTTTTCTCTTTGGGGGCTTACGGATTGTTTTACGTTTATATTGTAGAATGCAAAGATGGGACACTGTATACAGGTTGGACTGTAGACATAGAAAAGAGGTTGACAGCCCATAACATGGGTACGGGTGCTAAATATACCCGGTCGCGGTTTCCTGTTGTCCTCAAATACCTGGAACAGGTGTCATCCAAGCCGGAAGCATTCCAAAGGGAATACAGCATCAAACAATTAACCCGGGAACAAAAATATCAGCTGATTGCCCAAAGCAAGTCGGATCAAATAACCTGATGGAATGTCAGGTTATTTTTTTACTAAAAATTAAGCATAAGCACAGAATTTACCTTTCCGGCCACAGAATATTTTCTTTTCAGCGGTCTATAATAAAACGGAAAATATTAAAACGGAGGTATTTTTGCGATGAAAGCCAAGAAGATGCAAGGACCTAACACTGGAATCAGATGTGTGGTCAATACCTGTTATTATTATATGGATGGGGACCACTGCACAGCTGAGAAAATTGAAGTGCAGCCCCGGAATGCAGCTAACTCCGAACAGACTGACTGTGCGACCTTCATCAAAGAATAACAGGAAAAATGGGGGGAATACGCTACTTTTGTTCCCCCTTTTTCTATTCTTGTTACTTTTGTTTCAATAATAATAATCCCTCTAATATTGATTACAGGCTACTGAAGTGGTATACCGGTATTCCGCTCATATCTTTGAATAAGCGGGTCAATGATTACGGCAGAGATAAGACCCAGATAAGCGGAGATAAAGCCGAAGGCCAGGAATGCAATAAGCTGCTGTAAGTTAAGCTGGAGCGAATGGTAATATAAGAAAATAGCTAAACCGCACCAAAAGCCTTGACAGAATGGACAGCCAAACAGCTTGCAGAAAAAGTAGCCTTTCTGCTTAAGGGCATCTCTGATTTTTTTAAATAAGACAAAGTCAAATAGAAAAAAACGGAGGCTTAAAGCCAGCAGAAGCTCAAAAACCATTATAGATCACCTGATTGTATAAAATTTGTCCTTTTACATTCCATATTATGGTAAAATAAAATAATATGTGCCTAGTAAATGATGACTAGGTTAAAAATCAAATAACAAAAAAGCCTAATGCAAGAATCATCTGGAAAGGGATTCAGGATTCTCGATCAGGCTTTTTCATTGTCAGGTATTCTGATTTGAGGATTAGATTCCGCTCAAATTCCTTTGTTTTTCATAACGGGTGCGGGTGTTTTTGTCTAAAAATCTTTTGCGCAGGCGAATATTGACAGGTGTCACTTCTACATATTCATCATCATTGATATATTCCAGGGCTTCTTCCAGACCAAGCAATTTTGCCGGTTCTAGCCTCAGGCTTTCATCGGCTCCGCTGGAGCGCATATTGGTCAACTGCTTTTTGCGGGCAATGTTGATATCAATATCTTGTTCGCGGTTACTTTGGCCGACAATCATTCCCTCATAGACTTTGGTTCCGGGATCAATAAACATTCTGCCGCGGTCCTGCAGCTGAAACAGTGCATAAGCAGTGGATTCTCCCGGATCTGAAGCGACTAGGACTCCCCGGCTGCGGCCCTGAATATCTCCTTTATACGGCTGATAGGAATGGAACACATGCGCCATGATCCCTTCCCCACGGGTTTCGGTCAGATAGTCCCCCCTGAAACCGATCAACCCACGTGCCGGAATCAAAAACTCCAGGCGCGTAACGCCACCAGACATGCTGACCATGTTCTGCATCTCGGCTTTGCGGGTGCCAAGCATTTCAATCACGGTACCAGTGCACGAATCAGGGATATCGCAGGTCAAATGCTCAAATGGCTCACATTTGACACCGTCAATCTCCTTCAGAATGACTTCCGGTTTCGAGACCATCAGTTCGAAGCCTTCTCTTCGCATATTCTCGATCAGGATGGACAGGTGCAGCTCTCCACGTCCTGATACCTGAAAACAGTCCATATTTTCAGTTTCTTCCACGCGGAGGCTAACGTTTGTTTCAATCTCTTTAAACAGTCTTTCCCTGAGTTTACGGGACGTGATATGTTTTCCTTCCATTCCGGCAAAAGGACCGGTATTGACCATGAAAAGCATGGTCAGAGTGGGTTCGTCAATTTCAATCATCGGAAGAGGTTCCGGATTCAGCGGATCAGCTATCGTTTCTCCGATATTGATATTAGGAATGCCGCTAATAGCCACGATATCTCCGGCATTTGCTTCAAGTACATCAACCCGGCCTAAGTTCTGGAAGGTAAATACTTTACCGACTTTGACTTTTTCGACTGATCCGTCTCTTTTAATCACTGCGACCGGAGTATTGGCAGTCAGTTTACCCCGGAAGACACGGCCGATTGCAATTTTGCCAAGGTAATCATTATAATCAAGTGTTGTTGCCAGCATTTGCAGAGGACTGTCGGGATCACATTCTGGAGCAGGAATTTCTCTCAGAATCGTTTCGAATAACGGGACCAGATCTTCAGTCATTTCCCCGGGTTCATAACCGGCATTTCCCTGACGGGCTGAGGTATAAACAATTGGAAAATCAAGCTGTTCATCACTCGCGCCAAGCTGCATAAACAACTCCAGGACTTCGTCGACAACTTCGTAGGGACGCGCTTCAGGACGGTCGATTTTGTTAATGACAACAATGGGTTTTAAATTGAGTTCCAAAGCCTTACGGAGCACAAATTTCGTCTGAGGCATAGGGCCTTCAAATGCATCAACAACGAGAAGAACGCCGTCGACCATTTTCAGAACGCGTTCGACTTCCCCGCCAAAATCGGCATGTCCAGGAGTATCAACAATATTAATCTTGATACCCTGCCAGTTTACGGAAGTATTTTTAGCCAGAATGGTAATTCCGCGTTCCTTCTCCAGATCATTGGAGTCCATGACTCTTTCTTCCACTTGTTCATTGGAGCGAAATGCTCCGCTTTGTCTGAGCATGACATCAACAAGACTTGTTTTACCATGATCGACGTGGGCAATAATTGCTAAATTTCTTAAATGGTCAGCGTACATTCAATTTCTCCTGTCGTAATCTAATTCTTTCTCTTTAACAAGTAAGCACATAAATAAGAATATTGGTATTTGCATATCTTCAATCTTAAAGAAGGAATACTTGCCAATCGTCCTGCATATGAAGAGGACGTAACCTTTAATATTATAATACGTTTAAAGTTTTTTTCAAATTAATTTATTTTTCCCGGTCATTTTTTGTTTTATTCTGAAATCTGGGTCTGTCTGTTTTTTATTGGAACTGTTTCAACATGATTCTACAATCGGCATGTTCGCGGTAAGGCTTGCGCAAATATGCGGAGAAATATATAATTTCATAGGGACGAGTCTAAAACACATCATGAAGGAGCAGACCCGATGAGGAAATCCAGGCGAACCTATCGCAGACGAAACAAGACACCGTTGCTCGCCATCTTAATCATCGTATTTGCCTTAGCAATCGTAATGGGATCCAAAATAGTTTCCAGCAATGCAACCGATCATTCACAGACAGGCTCAAGCTACGGAGCTCAAACGGCGGATCATTCCAGTGAAGCAGCGGATACTGCGCGTCTAATCCGGCAAGCTGACGTTGCTGCCGGTACAAAAATTGATGAATATAAAGGTGTGCCAGTCTATTCCAATGGCGCGAATTATATGTCCAGCCACGGCTTAAGTTATAGTGAAGACGATTATTATTACGGCTACAAGTGGCAGTGTGTGGAATTCGTCAAACGATTCTATTATGAAATCTATCATCATGAGATGCCTGACGGCGCTGGAAACGCCAAATATTTCTTTAATCCGATGCTGGCGCAGGGCGAACTGAATGAACAGAGAGGCCTTGTTCAGTACGTTAACGGAGGGAATGAAAAACCCCGGGAAGGAGACCTGCTGGTCTTCGATGAGGGGTCTTACGGTCACGTTGCAATTATCTGCGGAGTAGGCGACAACTGGATTGAAGTCATTCAGCAGAACTCCGAGGTTCCCAGGGAAAAATACAGTCTTGTTTACAAAGATGGTGCCTATACGATATCCGGAGACAGAGATCCGGCTGGATGGCTCAGAGTTAGCAGCAGGTAAACCAGTCTATCAGCAAAGATTTTAGATCTTTCAAACCATACAAGCTAGGAAAATATGAAGGCTGAGCCGATGGGAAATTTTCGGCTCGGTTATTTTAGTATATCGGAAAGTTAAGTGCTTTCTGATATATATAAGTACAGCTAAGATTAACGCCGAGGTTTGGTGTCAGCCAGGTTTTCTTTATTCGCCGCAAATAATTAGGAATAATCTACGATAATCGGAAATAATAATGGTAAATTCATAGAAAATACTAAACATTATCAGCATAGGTGTAAAGGAGTATTCAGAATGAGAATTCCCAATCATATTGGGGTTATTCCAGATGGCAACCGGCGATGGGCAGACAACAATGGATTACCAAAGGAGATGGGCTACCGGGAAGGTCTGAACCCAGGACTAAAACTTTTGAAATTATGCAGGGAAGCCGGCGTCAAAGAACTGACCTATTATGGTTTCACAGTGGATAATACCAAAAGACCAGCTACTCAAAAGAAAGCTTTTGTGCAGGCCTGCATCGATGCAATTGATATGATTGCGAGTGAGGACGTGTCCTTGTTAGTGATTGGCGATACAGAATCTAAGATGTTCCCCAAGGCACTGCTGCCATATACGCGTCGGACAAAAGTCGGTAATGGGGGCATTAGGGTCAATTTTCTCGTTAATTATGGCTGGGAATGGGATCTGGGAAATCTTCGTACTGCCGAGAAGAATAAGAGAAAGATTATTAAAGAGCTAAAATCAAATGATATCTCCAGAGTTGACTTGCTGATCCGCTGGGGAGGAAGACGCCGACTCAGCGGCTTCTTGCCTGCGCAAAGTGTTTATGCGGATTTCTATGTGCTTGATGATTACTGGCCTGATTTTAAGGAAGCGCATTTCTATGATGCTCTGAAGTGGTATAATACGCAGGATATCACTTTAGGCGGTTAGAGAGAATGTGAGTAAAAAATGAACATTCTCGGTCAATAAAGGTATTGACAAAGAAGTAATTGAACTGATATAGTATACAGAAATATATGAAAAGATGATGACAGGGAATAATAAGTCCGGAGTATTTGTGCAGAGAGCCGCAGGCTGGTGAAAAGCGGTCAAGACGAAAGACTGAACTCCCCCTTGAGTTGCCGGCTGAAACCATTCAGGTAGTAGGACCGGACGGAGTCTTCCGCCGTTAAAAGGAAGGGGATATCGGAAGATGATTTTATTGTTTTCCCGCATCCTGTTGAGTGAACGGCATATGCCGTTAACATGAGTGGTACCGCGAATTGGCCTTCGTCTCATTATTTGAGACGAAGGCTTTTTGACGTCCACGGATGGACTAATGTCGCGGTTCCACGGAGGGAAAGGAGCGACAAGTCCACGGATGGACAAAGGTTGCAGTGTAAAGGATGGCAAGGACGGCGACGTTGAAGGAGGTAATGTCTTATGCGCAGATTATATTTGTTCGACACAACATTAAGAGACGGCGAACAATCTCTCGGAATCACATTAAATGTCCGGGAAAAGTTGGAGATTGCCAAGCAGCTGGTTACACTTGGCGTGGATATTCTGGAGGCGGGCTTTCCAGCTTCATCGCCCGGGGATTTCGAATCTGTGAAAATCATTGGCAGGGAGGTTAAGGGGATCACAGTGTGTGGACTAACCCGTTGTGTGAAGAAAGATATTGACCTTTGTGCCGAGGCCCTCAAAGAAGCTGAGAACCCTAGAATTCATACCGGAATCGCCGTTTCCCCGATTCATATGGAGAAAAAACTCAGGCTAAAACCGGAACAGGTGATCCAAAAGGCTGAAGAAGCTGTCAGACATGCCAAAAAATATCTGAACGATGTCGAGTTTTATGCTGAAGACGCTTTCCGGAGTGATTATGATTTTCTGGCTAAGATATTTGAGCGCGTAATCGCAGCTGGAGCAACAGTCGTAAATATTCCGGATACTGTAGGATACGCGACTCCTTGGGAATTCGGCGAACTGGTCTCCTATATCAAAACGAATGTCCCTAATATTGACCGGGTGAAAATAAGTGTCCATTGTCATAATGATCTTGGAATGGCCACAGCAAACACCCTAGCCGGGGTTATGGCCGGGGCCGATCAAGTGGAAGGCACTATCAACGGGATAGGTGAAAGAGCCGGCAATACTGCTTTGGAAGAAGTGATTATGGCGATGTATACCCAGAAAGATCGCTACGGCATCGATTTGGCTGTAAACACCCGGGAAATTGCCGCGACCAGTAGACTGGTTTCCTCAATCACAGGGGTTCCTGTACCGAGCCATAAGGCGATAGTCGGGACAAATGCGTTTATGCATGCTTCCGGTATTCATCAAGATGGTATCCTGAAAGAGAAACAGACCTATGAGATTATTGATCCGGAGACCATCGGCGTACCGAGGAACCAGATTGTCCTAAGTGCCAGATCAGGAAGGCATGCGCTGAAACACAGGCTGGAGGAACTCGGATATAAGCTGGAAGATAGCCAGATGAATACCCTTTACGAAGAATTTCTATTGCTGGCCGATAAAAAGCAAGAAATCTACGATGAAGATTTGCATATTCTGATGGGAACGGGTATACCTGAGCAAAACAGGATCAAGGTTAAGAATATATCCGTAGCTACATCAGGGAAACAGTCGGCCACCGCTGCGGTTACTTTGGAAATACAGGGCACGGAGATAACCGATGCGGCGATCGGAAACGGTCCTGTCGATGCGGTGTTTAAAGCAATTGACCGAATTACCGGTATCGAAGTCCGGCTCGAGGATTATAGTATCAAATCTGTGAGCCGCGGTAAAGAGGCGTTGGGGAATGCAACTGTTAAAGTTTTTGCCGACGGAAATTATTATGTCGGTAAGGGAGTAAGTACCGACGTCATCGATGCCAGCGCCCATGCGTATGCTGATGCCGTCTCCAAACTAAGCTAACAGACAAGGAAAAGACGGTGTCGACTAACTACTTTTTTCGTAGTTTGCGACACCGCCTTTTCTAAGCTTCATAAAGCATTTAGAAAACATTTCTCCCGGAGAAAATCTCCTGCATCTCATGTTTGATTCTTTGTTTGACCCTTCTTCTTTTACTGGAGGATATCTCTTCTTTTTCAGCTCCGAACAAATAATGGTCAAGATCAAACTCTCTCAAAAGCATTTTGGTGTGGAAAATATTATCCTGATAGACATTGACATCAATCAGCTGATATCTGTTTCTAGTCTCTTCCGAAATAAAATTCTGAATGGAATTGATCTTATGATCAATAAAATGTTTTCTACCGTTGACATCCCGGGTAAAGCCCCGGACACGGTAATCGATAATCGCAATATCCGGCTCAAAACTCGTAATCAAGTAGTTTAAAGCCTTTAGCGGCGAGATCTGGCCGCAGGTGGAGACGTCAATATCGGCTCGGAACGTACTAATCCCCTTGTCAGGGTGGTTTTCTGGATATGTATGTACCGTAATATGACTCTTATCCAGATGGCCGACCAACGACTGCGAATCAGGACCCGGGGCCTCATTTTCAAGAATTTCCATTGGTTCACGACTCATAATTTGATTTTCAGCAACCAGCATAGTGACACTGGCACCCTGAGGATCGTAATCCTGATTGGCAATATTCAGAATATTAGCTTCAATGATTTCAGCGACAGAAGTCAGAATTTTAACCAGCCTGTCGGCATTGTATTCTTCATCAATGTATTCAATGTACTTCTTATGTTGATCCTGCGATAAAGCATAGCAGATATCATAGAAATTAAAACTCAACGTTTTCGTCAGGTTGTTAAAACCATATAATTTTAGTTTCTTATTGATAGGTTTTATGTTCATTCACTGCACCTGTACCAAATATTATTTTTTTAGCCTTTTTCTTTCAAGTTACTACTTTATTATACATATTTTTTAGCTTTTTCTATAGACACTCCAAATGTTTTTGAATAAATATTTTTAAAAACAGAACGAAAATGGTGATAATATTCTTTGTAAGATTAACAAGGTATAGGTTATAATTTATTAAGAAAAAATAAAGTTTGCGAGTTGAAAAAAATGCGCATAGGCTTCTTTGACTCCGGGGTCGGCGGAATCACCGTACTGCATGAAGCGATCAAACAGCTACCCCGGGAGGATTTTATTTATTACGCGGATATTGATCATGTGCCTTATGGGACCAAAAGCAAGGAAGAAGTCCTGAAACTGGTTTTGGATGCTGTCGATTTCATGGCTGCTGAAGGAATAAAAGTTCTGGTAGTTGCCTGCAATACGGCGACGAGTATTGCCATTAATGAGCTTCGCCAAAGGTATGATTTTCCAATCCTCGGCATGGAACCCGCGGTAAAACCAGCTGTCGAAAATAATGGTTCCAAGAGAATACTGGTCATGGCTACTCCGCTCACACTTCACGAAGAAAAGTATCAAAATTTGGTCACCAGACTGGATCAGGACCATCTTGTAGATGGCAAAGCATTTCCAGAGCTGGTCGAATATGCCGAAAATTTTTATTTTGACAGAGATGAAATCCTGAAATACCTGAATCGCAAACTTGGCACGCATCATTTGACCGAGTATGGTACTGTCGTTTTAGGATGCACACACTTTCCGTATTTTAAGCGGATTTTGCAGGAACTGTTTCCTGCTGATACGCACATCATTGATGGAAGTACCGGAACCGTCAATTATCTGAAAAAAATTCTGACTGAAAGAAAACTTTTAGCTGAGGACGGTCATGGTGAGGTCACTTTCTATTCTTCCGGCCGAAAAGAGCCTTCGGAATCCCGTTATGCCCGGTATCTCCTGCTGCTAGATCAAAATCAATAAAGCCGCTAAGAGGCTTTATTTTTTTGGCGAATATTTCATAATTTCCAGATCTTCGATGGTTATTAATCCTTCATTGACGACCTCGTCCAAAAAAAGCAGAAAGTCCTGCAGATACTCAGCGCTGTCTATTACTTCAATAACGATGGGAAGGTCATTGGAAAGGTCCAGTATCCTGGACGTTTTGATTCTCGTATTGGCGCCGAAGCCTTCAATTCCCCTAAAGACAGTCGCACCTGCCAGGCCCAGCTCTTTGGCCCTTAAGACAATCATGTGATAGAGGGATACTCCTTTATATTTGCTGGCTTCTCCAATGTAGATGCGAATGCGTCTTGCCTGACCAGATATCTTTACCATTAGAATCCCTTCCTTTATTTTAATAATAGCTGCGTCAGGCTCATTCCAAGCCAGACTGCAATCAGTCCGACGAGCAGGCTTCCCAGACCATTCAGCACAGCTACGATGATTTCTCCGCTCTTGATAAGGTTCAGGGTTTCAAGGCTTAGCGTTGAAAAGGTTGTAAATGCGCCCAGAAAACCGACAGATATAAATAAACGGGTATTCGGACTGGTCACCAGGCTTTCAACGCCCAGTACATACACAATACCCAGCACAAAACATCCCAGCATATTGACGACGAAGGTTCCCCAGGGAAAAGTATAAAAATATTTTTGATAAATCCAGGTGGAAAGTACATAGCGGGCAATAGCTCCAAGTGCGCCCCCTAAACCAATCACCAGATAAACGGAATAATTCAAGAGAAGATCAGCCTCCTGCAAAGTCAAATACTCCCTGAAAAAAGAGTTATTTAAGTATATCATTTCATTTCAGCATAGTTCAATAAAAAGCTCAATATTTAAATAGGAGCATAAGAATAATCATAAAGAAAATATGCAAAGAATGACACACAAAGAAATAACATACGAATTGACATTTTGAGCAATAAGAAGTAATATTAATAATATGAATTCGATAATCATTATCAACATTGTCATTACAATTTGAACAAAATTATAAAATTCTTAAAAAGCCATAAGGAGACTGCTATGGACGCTGCCTTTCTTACAATGGACAAGATACCCGTAAACTCGAATGCCAGAGTTGTTAATATCCACATGGATACCGTATTAAGAAAAAAACTGACAGATATGGGTGTGGTCAAAGGGACAGAATTTAAAGTAGACGGCCAGGCTCCGCTGGGGGATCCTATAAAGATTAATCTGAGGGGATATCATCTAGCAATCCGTAAAAGCGACGCCAGGAAAATTCAGGTTGAAAAGATTTGGAACAGATAATATAAAATCACCCTCTCTATTTTTGGTCACTAAATGATAATAAAAATCACTATCATATATAGTCTTTGTTGCAATGATAGACACCGCAAACATTGTTAAAACAGCAATAGGCAGCAATAAATATTGAAACAAACATTGTATAGAACGTAATCGCAAGTGCTTCAGGGGAAGGATAAACAGATGAAAAAGAATTTTACGATAGCTCTCGTTGGAAACCCAAACTGCGGGAAAACAAGTATTTTTAATGTGTTAACAGGCTCGAGGCAGCATGTTGGCAATTGGCCGGGAGTAACCGTTGAGAAAAAAGAAGGTACGGTCAGGTTCAACGGGGATGAGATCAACGTAATTGACTTACCCGGGACATATAGTTTTTCCGCCAGTTCGGAGGATGAAATGGTTGCTGTAAACTATATTTTGCAGGAAAAACCTGATGTTGTTGTGAACGTGATTGACTCAGCAAATCTGGAGAGGAATCTTTATTTTACGTTACAGCTGATTGAGATGGATACGAATGTAATGATTGCTTTGAATATGACAGATGAAGCAGAGAAAAAGAATATTTTCATCAATACAGTGAAACTTGGAGATGTTCTTGGCGTACCGGTTGTCACCACAGTGGCAACGAAAAACAAAGGGATTCGGGAGTTGCTGGAGACTTCAGCGGCAATGAAAGTAAAGCCAGGCCGGCCCGTCCAGCCAGACTATTGGCAAATGATGAACCGGGAATCTGGAGCTTTGGCTGAGGCCCTGGTTGAAGAAGGTATTACTGGTAAAGAATCGGCGAACTTGGTGGCTGTCAGGCTGCTGGAGGATGAGGCTTTTGCTCAAACGCAAATAGCAGGTTGTCCTACCCTGAAAAAATTGGCTGACAAGGTAAAGGACAGGATAACGAGCCGTTTTGGTCTTGAGCCCGGAATCTATTTGGCAGACCAGCGTTATACCTTTATTGGCCAAATCATTAGGGATTGTGTCCGCAGGGAAACGCCTCCGCAAGAAGATCTGACAGAAATGATTGACCGGGTTGTGACAAATAAATGGATCGGGATTCCTTTGTTCTTTGTAATGATGTTTTTGCTGTATCAGATCACAATGGGTCTCGGCAATAATATTCTTGGGGGTTATGTGGACAGCGTCTTCGGGATCCTGGGGCGGTATGTCTCCGGCCTGTTGCTAAACGCTCCGGTCCTGGCCCGGTCCTTTGTCAGTGATGCACTGATCGGTGGGGTAGGTTCTGTACTTGTTTTTATCCCGATGATGTTTACCATGTATTTCTTGATTTCTCTTCTCGAAGACAGCGGTTATATGGCCAGGGCAGCCTATGTCATGGACCGGCTGATGAATGTTGTCGGGCTGCACGGGAAAACGGCCGTTGCAATGATTGTCGGCAGCGGCTGCAATGTGGCCGGAATCATGTCCACCCGAACCTTGGACAGCCGGAAAGACCGTATGATCGGCATTTTAATCAGTCCGTTTATTTCCTGCAGTGCTAGGCTTCCAGTCTATGCGTTGTTTGCCGGGGCGTTCTTCAGAGGCAAAACGATCGGCATCATACCGTTGGCAGGATTGGTTATTTTTTCACTGTATCTTTTAGGAATCATAGTTGCTGTTGCAGCAGGGAAAATCCTGAGTGAAACATTGTTCAAGCAGGAAAAATCCTACTTTGTTATGGAACTCCCGCCTTATCGTCTGCCAACGCTGAAGAGTTTAATGCGGCACATGTGGGAAAAAACGGAGTCGTTTGTCAGGAAAGCAGGAACTGTGATCCTTGGGATTGTCGTTCTGATCTGGATGCTTTCTGTTTTCCCGGTCGGCGTTGAACCGGGCAGTACCGGAAGTCTCCTTGGAAAATTAGGCGCAGTCATCGCACCCGTATTATCCCCGGCTGGTTTTGGCAGTTGGCAGGCCTCTGTAGCACTTCTTGTCGGGATTGGTGCCAAGGAAGCAATCATTGCGACGTTCGGGTTGGTTTACGGGACAGGCGAAGGGATGCTCGGAGTAGTCTTAGCACAGCATTTTACGCCGCTCTCCGCCTATGCCTTTATGGTAATGACCCTACTTTATTCACCCTGTGCAGCGACAATCGGAATAATTAAAAAGGAGACCAATTCTGTTAAATGGACACTGTTTTCTGTTCTCTACTCACTGATCATTGGCTGGATCGCAGCGGTGCTGATCTTTCAGCTCGGTTCGTTGTTCATCTGAAACGAAGAAGCAGGAGGTATTGCGATGCTGATCAATTTGTTAACAGAAATTGCCGGTCAACAAGCGAACTCCTTTTCTTCGTTGGCAAAAAAATTGGATCTCGATCGAGAGATGATCAAACAAATGCTGAATGACCTGCAACGACTTGGATACCTGACTGCGGATAATGCAGCTTGCGTCAATGAACAATGTAAGGGGTGCGGGGGCTGCTGCAGCAAAGGAAACGGAGAAGCCGAAGCAACCTTGTGGACGCTGACGGCAAAGGGGAGGGTGCTTTTGGAATCCACGAACCGGTAAGGGTATCTATTTATTGCTGTCGAGATTCATCATGTCGTTAATGTCAACCACTTCCATTCCAGACGGCAGGTCGAAGACCCCATCAGGTACGGTACCTGTTCCGATTTGCAGGTTCTTGAATTCCATGGTTGACATCTGACCATCGGTTTCATATTGAGCCTTTACAACAATGCCGTATTCGGTGCTGATCCATTCCTTAACAGTTGAGCCTTCGCTGGTGAAAGTAAGGACTTTACACTCCATGCCGTTGACCGTCTCAGTTCCAGCTATGGTATACTCGGTGTCAGCTAGACCTTTGACATAATCAACAGGGGTGGTGATATCCGGACCGTCATATTCACTTAACGTCATTTTCATGGCGCTGTTCTGACCCGAGGGATAAGTAGTAAACTCCTTTTTGGACATATCAAAAATAAATGTCATCTTTTGACCGTTAAAGGTGCCCTCCATTTTCATTTTCTGGTCCTTAAACCAGGCTTTGCTTTCTGAAGTTACTCCACCGCCGACGATCACTAAATCATAAGACATTTCTTTGACCAGCTGTCCTTTTCCAATCAGACCGGATACAATTGCATTTTCATCAGGTAAAGTTTGTGTTCCTGTTTCTGCTGGGGCCGAGGTTGCTTCATTTTGGGCAGCTGATTCTTCTTTCCCGCCGCAGCCGGATAAAGCTCCAACGCAAAGAAGCAGCAAAACGAGCAAAAGCGCAAGATACCGTCGCGTCAATCTCATGATATTTTCCTCCTATACCTTCTTTTGTATTCAGATAATGGAATTTAAAGATTTAATCATTCGATAAGAATGATGTTAAGCTCTATTAGTATATAAATCTTTAAAAATGATATTTTAAATGATGTTTTGTTAAACTATATTTCGTTATATTATTTTTCGTGATGACTCGTAAAAAGTCCTCTATATACGTATCATTTTATTCCAAAAATTAGAACACCATCCTGAATACCGGAATGTTTTTTTGGTTTCAGCGCTAAGAAAGTCAGAAGAACAAGTATTTGAAGGTACAAGTATTTGAATGTTAGATTTTTTTCCATTCCATGGTATAATATGATGGTCGATTTTTGATTCGACCAAAGCACAGCCATATGAAATGATTGGGAGGGTTGGTAATGATGAATAACAATGTTGAAACGAGGGAGTTTCAGACAGAAATCACCCAGCTGCTGGATATTGTTATTAATTCTCTCTATACGGAGCGGGAGATCTTCTTAAGAGAATTAATATCCAATGCAGCTGACGCTACGGAGAAACTGCGCTACTGCAGGCTCACTGAAAATGAAACAAGCGGCGAATCCGAGCAACCGCTGGAAATTTCCATCGAAACGGATGAAGAAAAGCACACGCTTACCATTACCGATAATGGGATCGGAATGACCAAAGAAGAACTGATTGAGAATCTGGGTACGATCGCCCATTCAGGATCCAAGGAATTTATCAGACAGCTGGCCGAGGTCAAAAAGGCCGGATCCGGAAGCAATACCGATTTAAGCTTGATTGGACAGTTCGGCGTCGGATTTTATTCGGCGTTTATGGTTGCGGAGAAAGTAACGCTTTATACCCGCTCTTTCAGAACGGACTCTGAAAGCTGGATCTGGTCTTCAAATGGAGCAGGGAGCTATTTAATAGAACCAGGTGATCAAAGCAATTATGGAACCAGGATCGTTCTTCAGTTAAAAGAAAATGCCTATGATTTCAGTAAAGCCGACGAGATCAACAGGATTATCAAACAGTATTCGAGTTTTGTCCCTTATCCCGTGAAAGTCAACGGTGAAAAAGTCAATACCGTCGAAGCAATATGGACGAAAAACGCATCCGAAATCAGTGAGCAGGAATATACGGAATTCTATAAATATATCGACAATGCTTTTGACGAGCCATCTTATAGAATGCACTTTTCCTCCGATGCGCCGCTTTCCATCAAAGCACTGCTGTTTGTGCCCGGAGAAAATTATGAGCGGTTCGGCTTCAGTAAAATGGAGAGAGGCGTTAACCTATTCTGCAAAAAAGTCCTGATTCAGGAAAAATCTGAGGCCATCGTGCCGGAGTGGATGCGGTTTGTACGCGGCGTCATTGACAGTGATGACCTTCCCCTGAACATTTCCAGGGAGACCCTTCAGGATAATGCGCTTGTGGCCAAGCTGAACAGGGTAGTCACCAGCAGATTCTTAAAGTATCTCGAAGAGCAAGCCAAAGATGATCCGGCCAAATACAATCAATTTTGGGAAAAATTCAGCAGGTTTATCAAAGAAGGAGCAGCTTCGGACTATGCCCACAAGGACGCACTGGTCAGGCTCCTGCGTTTTGAATCCAACATGACGGCTGAAGGTGAGCTGATTTCACTGGAAGGCTACGTCGGAAGAATGAGAGAGGAACAAAAAGCGATCTATTATGTCAGCGGCTCCAACCGTAAAGTGATTGAGTCTGGGCCGTATCTTGAGATCTTTAAGGACAAGGGCATTGAAGTGCTCTATACCTATGAACCAATTGATGACTACATCTTAAGCGGGCTTCCTGAGTTTAAAGAAAAGAAGATTGTTGCGGCCGAACAGGACAGTCAGGATCTGCCGGATTTAGATGCTGAGCAGCCCGGTAATGCCGAAAGTGAAATTCCTGAGGATGAAGTGAAGGCCTTGTTGGATTGGTTCAAAGAAACACTCGGGGATAGGGTAACCGAGGTGCGTGCTTCCAAACGTCTTGTGGACAGTCCTGCCGTTGTGCTCAGTTCATACGGAACGCATAGCATGCAAAAAATGATGCAGATCATGAACAAGGATATGGAAGATATCCCAGCAGGAATCTTGGAGATTAACAGCCGGCATCCGGTCATTCAGGGAATCAATGAACTGCGCAAGTCGGGCGACGCATTTGCTGCGGCAGCGGCGGAACAGATTCTGGAAAACTCGCAGATTGCCGCCGGGCTGATCGTCGATCCCAGGAGTATGGTTAGCAGACTCTACAACATCCTTGAAAGAGCGGTTGTGAAGAAATAATACCGGAGTGATTATTATTACCATTCTACTCTACGGGCTGATAGCGGGTCTTGTTACCGGACTTGGCGCTGTCATCTCTATCTCGATAAAAAATATCACGAACAAGATACTTTCAATATCGCTCGGATTTGCGTCAGGAATCATGATCGGGATATCTGCCTTAAGTCTGATTCCGACCAGCCTGGACATGAGCAACAGTATCATTTGTATTGCCGGTTTTGCAGCCGGGGCTCTGTTTCTGTTTCTGGTGGATATTTCAATGCCGCACATTCACAAGGTTGAAGCGGATCTGAGTAACTATGCCAAGATGGGGTATTTTATCGCGCTCGGAATTACACTGCATAATCTTCCCGAAGGGATCGCGATCGGCGCGACCAGCGAAGTATCGTATCACATGGGTGTCATGACAGCCTTGACAATCGGTCTGCATAATATTGCTGAAGGTCTTTGTGTGGCGATGCCGCTGTGTCTCGCCAACGTCCGGAAATCGAGGGTCGTCCTGATTACGACCATGACCGGTATGTCAACGCTGCTCGGTACCGGGCTGGGCATAATTCTTGGCCTGATCTCTCCGCTCATCATCGCTTTCTTTCTGGCGTTTGCAGCCGGAGCAATGATCTATATCAGCAGTGACGAACTGATTCCGAAAAGCCACCATTCCCACAGTGAATATGCCAATGTCGGCATCATGCTCGGCTTTATTCTGGCATTAATCCTGTCATAGAATTATCTGTGGCATATCAATCAATTATTTTGTGTCATCAAGCTATCGTTTTTCACGAGAACCAGCGGGAAAAAAATCGTAAAGGACGTTCCTTCTCCAGGAGTGCTTTCGACCCGTATTTCTCCTCCGCGAAGGGACACCAGTTCGGATACGATTGCCAGGCCAAGTCCCGATCCTTGGCCTTTTCCATGGGAACGGGAACGGTCTCCCTGGAAAAACCTTTCAAAAATATGAGGAACGTCTTCAGCCGGGATTCCTTCACCGTTATCCCTGACGGATAGAATAAAACGGGAATTTTCCGATTTAGCGAGGATATCAATCGTTCCACCGGAAAGTGTATGTTGAATAGCGTTATTGACAAGATTGTACAGAATCTGTTTCAGTTCATCAGGTTTTAATGGAAGCACTTGTGACGTATCCAGGACTTCTGAGACAAAATCGTCAATTGTCCGGAAATCCTGGCCGTTGAATCTGAAAGTACGGTCTTTAAGCAGCGGGGCCAAAAGCGGCATAAGCTCAGGAAGCACATCGTGCAGTCCGGAATTAAGCTCTTCGGAATGATCGCTGTTTATTTCTTCCTGGGCGATCCGATTTAAGGTCAGAAGACCCTCGGTAAGCCTGATCAGTCTTTCCGTCTCGATCAGCATGGTCTGATGGGCGGCATCCAAAGTCTCTTTGTCTGCCATACCCGTCCGCTGGAGTATTTCCAGGAAGCCTCTGATCGAGGTCAGCGGAGTCCTGAGTTCATGAGAAGCATCGGCAATAAACCGGGCCATCCGGTTTTTAGCCGATCTTTCCGTATTTAGAGCATTTTCCATCTGTCCGAGCATATGGTTTAAAGCTTCCCGAAGCTGCTGAATTTCCGAAGCGGTATTCATATACGGAAGGCGCAGGTCATAGCGGCCGGCGGCAATCTTGCGGGCCGTAGAGGAAATGTTCAGAAGCGGTTCCAATGGTTTCTGCAAAACCAGCGCTGTAAAAAATGTACTGAGCAGAATAATGATGATCGCGTTAAAAGTATATCCTCTGAGATTTCGGCTCAAGATCAGGTCCTGTTCAGCCAGCGGCTGACCGATCAAAGCATAGCCCGCATAGGGCTGAATATCGTTGTTTTGTTCCAGGGGGAGACTGTTTACCGAAAGCTGGTTCGTTACGACCGGGGCCACCATCAGCATATACTGCTGTTCGTCGGTATCCTGAAAAACAAAACATCCGCCGGATCTCGCCTTCTCAGCAAGATCAAACTGCAGTTGGCTGCGGCTGAGATTCGGGACCGTACTGTTCGCTTTGCCGTAGCTGTAAACAATCGATTTAAGTTGATAGTCGCTGGTATAAAACGCCACAAAATTTCCCGGGCGGAGTTCGGAGAATCTTCCCGGAGGAAACTCACTGCTTGAAAGCCAGCTCCCCATACTGTTCCGTATGGCGTAATAGTCTGAAAGCAGGTTCTGCTCCACGCTCTGATACAGGGAATTTTTCAAGGAAGTATACTGAATAGCCCCAATTAACGTAAAAAAAATGATATGGCACACCCAGAAACGCAGCAGGAGCTGCCCTACCAGGGATTGCCGCCAAATATTCAGTTTTTCCAGAGGGTGAATTTTCATGATGATCTCCCTAATGTGATCATACTTAAAGCACAACAATTAAAATGTTAAACATTCAATGCGTCATGATATTCCTGTGTAAAATGCTTGATATTTGATATCTCGTGTAGACTGCCAGTTACTGCTGTTCCGTCTGCAGGTGGTAACCAAGGCCCCTGACAGTTTTAATAATCGTGTGGTCCAGATCACCAAGCTTCTCTCGAAGATAGCGGATATATACCTCAACAATATTGTCCTCTCCTTCGAAATCGTAACCCCAGATGTGGATCAGGATTTGTTCTTTACTCAGTGTTTGGTTGCTGTTCCATAAAAGATAGGATAGCAGTTTGTATTCGGTAGGAGAAAGCTGCAGAGGCTGATTGTCGAGCAGAATAGACTTCTTCAGCTCATCGATCGTAAATCGGCCAATGGTTCTTCTGCCGGAAAGGTCGGGGAAACGGTTGCGCAGCTGAACCTCAATCCGGGCCAGCAGCTCTTCAAAGTGAAAAGGTTTAACTAAATAGTCATGCGCTCCGAGGCGCAGGCCTTTGACAATGTCTTTGGATGTATCCTTGGCAGTCAGCATAATTATGGAAGCACCGGATATTTCCGGGATGGATTCACATAGTTCATATCCGTCCATGACCGGCATCATAATGTCAAGGATGATGACATGAGGTTCAAAGACCGGGATTATCTCCAGCGCCTTTTTTCCGTTGTCCGCTGTTCCAATATCGTAACCCTCCTGCTTCAGCCCCAGGCTGAGCATCTGACGGATTGAAGCGTCGTCATCCACAATCAGTATCCTGAATTTATTGGCCATCTATTTATTCCTCCTGTATCTTTAAAATACACGATTATTCTGAAAGGAAACTGAATATAGCCCTATTTGTCTGAATATCGCCATATATAACTATTTTAACGATTTGAGCAATTTTCACAAGAATTTTCTGCAGCTCAGAATATCCGGATATGCTGCTTAGAATATACAAAAATGATTGCTCAGGAAATACGAAATGTATAGATTGGACGAATCGTATAATCATGGTAAAATAATATGATAAACCCAAGGGAAGCTTGGAAGAAAAGTTTGCAAAGAAGTGGTGAGACCATGAAACAACAGATTTTTAATGAATTGCTTGCGAGAAAAATTCTGATTCTGGACGGAGCAATGGGGACCATGCTTCAGCAGAAGGATCTGTCTGCCGAAGATTTTGGAGGGCCTGAACAGGAAGGCTGCAACGAAATTCTGACGCTCACCCGTCCTCACATCGTACGTGATATTCATGAGGCCTATCTGAAAGCCGGTGCGGATATCATTGAGACCAATACCTTCGGAGGTACAAATATTGTCCTTGGGGAATATCATCTCGGGGACAGGGATATGGAAATCAACGAGGCTGCGGCACGGCTGGCCCGCGAAGCTGCTGATAAATGGTCCACAGCGGAAAAACCCCGGTTTGTGGCTGGATCTATGGGTCCGACGACCAAGATGCTGGCCTTTGGAGGCGGTATTACTTTTACTGACCTGGAAGAGGCTTATTGCCGTCAGACACTTGGCCTTATTAAGGGAGGCGTCGATCTGCTGATCGTCGAAACCTGTCAGGATACGCTGAATATCAAGGCGGCAGGACTCGGGATCCAGCGCGCCTTTGCTGAACTTGAGCGGGAAGTGCCGCTGGTCGTTTCCGTGACGATTGAACCTTCGGGTACGATGCTCGCAGGACAGAATATTGAAGCCTTATATATTTCGATACAGCACCTGAAACCGGTCGCCGTCGGCATGAACTGCGGTACCGGAGCAGAACTGATGAATGATCACCTTAGAACATTGGAGGGAATTGCCTCTTGTGCCGTGAGCTGTTACCCAAACGCGGGTCTTCCGGACGAAGACGGCGGCTACCGCGAAACACCGGAAGAATTTGCCGGCAAGATGGCCGCTTATGCAGCTAAAGGTTGGCTGAACATTGCAGGTGGCTGCTGCGGGACGACGGACCGCCATATCGAAGCGCTGGCCGCAGCCCTGGCCAAGTACGCTCCAAGACGGACAATGGCAGCGGAACGGAGCAGTATCACCGGGCTTGAACCGGTCTGGCCCGAAGAAGACAACCGGCCACTTCTGGTTGGTGAGCGGACTAATGTGATCGGTTCCCGCAAATTTAAGGAACTGATTGCCGGTGAATATTATGAAGAAGGCTCCGAGATTGCCCGAAACCAGGTCAAGAAGGGTGCTCAGATCATAGATGTCTGTGTGGCTAATCCCGACCGGGACGAACTGGAGGATATGGTCAGTTTTCTACCCCATGTTGTCAATAAAGTCAAAGTGCCGCTGATGCTGGATACGACCGATCCTGCGGTTTTGGAAGCTGGACTCCGGCTAATTCAGGGCAAAGCAATTATCAATTCGATCAACCTTGAAAATGGACGGGAACGCTTCGATGATGTTGTTCCGCTGCTCCGAAAGTTCGGGGCTGCAGTCGTGGTCGGCTTAATCGATGAACAGGGTATGGCCCTGACCCGGGAGCGCAAGCTCGAAGTGGCCGGACGCTCTTACGATCTGCTGGTGTATGAATATGGTCTTTCGGCTGCCGACATTATCTTTGATCCGCTGACATTCCCGGTAGGGACCGGGGATGCTAAGTATCTCGGTTCCGCAGTTGAGACCATTGAAGGCCTGCGCCTGATCAAAGCCAAATATCCGGAATGCAAGACGATTCTTGGGATCAGCAATGTCTCCTTCGGTCTGCCTGCGGCAGGCCGGGAAGTGCTGAATGCCGTATTCGTCTATCTGAATACCGTAGCCGGGCTGGACTACGCCATTGTCAATTCCGAAAAACTGGAACGTTATGCGACGATTCCGCATGAAGAGAAAAAACTGGCCGAAGACCTGCTCTTAAATACGAATGACCAGACCTTAAAAGCCTTTACCGATTTTTACCGAGAGAAAAAGGTCACGGAACAAAAACAGACATCCGGGCTTTCCGTTGAGGAACGGCTGGCAGGAACGATTGTTGAAGGCTCCAAGGAGGGTCTGGAAAACGATCTGTACGAGGCCCTGACGAAATACCGGCCGCTCGAAATTATTAACGGCCCGTTGATGAAGGGGATGGAGGAAGTCGGCAGCCTCTTTAACAGGAACCAACTGATCGTGGCTGAAGTTCTGCAGAGTGCCGAAGTCATGAAGGCAGCGGTGACCATCCTGGAGGCCTATATGGAGAAAGCCGAAGAGGCGGTCAAAGGGAAGATACTGCTCGCGACAGTCAAGGGCGATGTCCATGATATCGGTAAGAATCTTGTGGAGATCATCCTGGCCAATAACGGTTATAAAGTGATTAACCTTGGCGTAAAAGTCAGTTCTGAACAGCTGATAGAAGCGGCTAGGAAAGAGGCCCCTGATGCGATCGGTTTATCCGGACTTCTGGTCAAATCTGTCCAGCAAATGCTGCTGACTGCCCAGGACCTTCAGGCAGCCGGAATCAATATCCCGTTGATTCTCGGGGGTGCGGCTCTGTCCCGAAAATATACCGAAGAAAAGATCGCTCCGCAATACGGCGGACCGGTCCTGTATGCGCGCGACGCCATGGATGGCCTGAATCTCCTGAATGGTCTGAAAAGAAAGTCAGCCAATGATTCCGGAAGCTATAACGCGGCTAAAAATAATGATCAGGCTGGTAATGCTGGTACGATTTCCGGTAACATCCCAGACAGTATCTCCGGCAGTATTTCTGACAACCACATCGAAAATAAATTTTCGCCGGTCAGCTTTGACGGACCTGTCTGCCGTCCGCAGTATACGGAAAGGGAGATTCTCCTGGATTATCCGTTGGTGGAGATCATCCCGAACCTCGATTTGCCTTTTATCCTGAGGCGTTATCTCGGTGTCAAAAACAAACTGCGCCACTCTTCCCAGGAAGAAATCAAGGCAGCAGAAAGTCTCCTGCTGGATTCCGCAGATGTTTCCCAAGATAAATCAGCCAAAATCCAGATATTTGTTCAGGATTTCCTGGAAGAGATCCAAGAACACAAGCTAATTACGGTCAATGGGGTATTTGCGTTTTATCCGGCCTGTGCGAACGGAAATACGGTCGCTATTATGGATTCAGATTCGGATTCGAATCCGAATCTGAAAGCTTCGAATACTGTCCTTGAAGCACTCAGCTTTCCGCGTCAGCAAAAAGACAATGGCCTTTGTCTGGCTGACTATGTCCGCCCCCGGAACAAGCATGTTGGACAGGAGCAGGCGTATGATTATCTTGGAATGTTCGCGCTGACCACCGGCCTGGGGATTAAAGAAAAGGCTGAGAATTACCGGGACAAGGGTGAATACCTGAAGTCTTTTCTTCTTCAGGTTCTGGCTCTGGAGCTGGCTGAAGCATTTGCTGACATCATACATGAAAAAATGCGTAAAATCTGGGGGATTGACAACGGCATCCGGGTTTCTCCGGGTTACCCGATCTACCCTGCACTGGAAGAACAGGCCAAGCTATTCAGACTGCTGAAACCGGAGGAGATTGGGATAACGCTGACAGAGAATTTCATGATGGACCCCGAAGCGTCTGTTAGCGCTGTTGTTTTTTCTCATCCCGAAGCTAAAATATTTAATATTAACCGTTGATCTCTGTAATAGATGCTAATAGATGCATGAAATCCCGTCTCGAGACTGAGGCGGGATTTCAAATTTTTCAAAAACCATAGTTTTGTCTTCTTCTATTAAATAGACTTGAAGCATAATTCTGATTTTGATCAAATAGTTCATAAGGATTTTGGACAGTTGGATTTTGAATAACAGGCTGAGCGAAGGTACTCGGTGCTTCCTGATTAGGAGAAGGAACTACCGGCCCGGGGACAATTTGGTTCTGCGGATGGATCCCAGTTGGAAAAGACTGAAGGTTTTTACCAAAACTAAACAAGCCTCTCCGTGTTTTTTGGCGCTGTCTATTTTGCTTTTCAATCTTTTTTTCTGCTTTGATTTGTTTTCTCGTGCGCACACCTGCTTCAGGTCCTATTCCGGTTTCTGTTCTTTTTGTCCTTTTTCTACCTTTACTTGTATTAGTAACTGTACCTGAACCTGAACCTGTGCTTATTCCAGTACCAGTACCATTTCCTGTTTCTGTCATCATTGTCTTTATTCCTGTGCCACTGTTTGCCTGGGGATTTCCGGGCAAGAGAAATGAAGGGGAATTTCCTTTGAAAATGACTTTGTTAATAAGCGGATAGCCGACCCGGTTCAACAAAAAGGTACCGGTCTTACGGGCTACAGGAATACCTATTCTTTTAGCAAGTGGAAGTCCGACTTTCCTGGCAATGGGCATGCCAATCTTTTCAGCAACGAGGGGGCCAACTTTACCGGCGATGTATGGCTGAAGTTCCCTCAGTACAATCGGTGCAACTTTTTGCAGAAGATAGGAGGGTTGACCAATACTCATGGGGATTCCTCCTTATGGTTATCATGGAATATATTTACAATAAAAGGATATGTTTTTTTGACGGAAGTGTGTTTGTCTTGATTTATTTATTTTGCAATGATTTGGGACTTAAGTAATGTTCTGCATAAAATCTTCAAGAACTAAAATCGCAAGCAAAACGTAAAATTATCCATATAGAAGGCCTTAGATGCATAAAAACGCCCATAAAAGGCGATTGCTTACTATATATGGTATTGATAAAATAAGGAGTATACAAGATATAGGAAGGATGAGGGTATTGCGCTGTCCTTTTTGCCAGAGCGACGACACGAAGGTGTTGGATTCCAGACAAATTGAGGAAGGTACTGCTATCCGACGCAGACGGGAATGCGATGTCTGCACAAAGCGTTTTACGACGTATGAGCGCTACGAGGATTTTCAGCTGATTGTCGTGAAAAAGGATGGCAGAAGAGAGCCCTTTTCCCGTCACAAACTGTTATCGGGTTTGAACAAGGCCTGTGAAAAACGCCCCGTGTCCACTGAGCAGCTGGAAACAATGGTCACTGATATCGAAAGAGAAATGCGTGATATCAACGATCGCGAAGTGCCGAGCGAACTGGTCGGCGAAGCCGTCATGAAAAAACTGTTTGAAATAGATGAGATTGCGTATATTCGCTTTGCTTCTGTTTACAGGCAGTTCAAAGATATTCAGAAGTTTATGGAGGAGTTGAACGGACTGGTAAAGCGTCGCAAATAAAACAGTCCCCCAATTGAGATCCTTGCGATAAAGACAGGATATCCATGCAAATAAATATATATGGGAGCAGGAGGACTAAGCCATGTACGTTGTGAAAAGGGATGGAAGAAGAGAAATTTTTAATCAAGAAAAGATTCGCAAGGCGGTAGAAAAGGCTTTTATCGCTACCGAAACCCCCAATGTCACGAACTGGGCGAAGATCGTTACCGACAGGGTATTCTCAGAATTGGAAGCTGCTTACAGCAAGAATGAAGGCTTCCAAATCGAGCAGATTCAGGACAAAGTCGAAGATGTCCTGATGCAGACAGGAAATACCAATGTCGCCAGAGCATATATCCGGTACCGCTTCCAGCATGAAATCATCCGCAATCAGGAAAGTGCCAAAAACGATAACAATCAATTATTCTCCGACTACCTGGGGCTGGGAACCTGGGAAATCAAAGAGAATTCCAATATGGGATTTTCGGTTCAAGGGCTTAACCGGTTTGTAACCAGCAAAGCGACTAATGCTTTTTGGCAGTCCCTGCTTCCGGCTGAAGTTGGCAAAGCGCACGATTCCGGTGCCTTACATAATCATGACATGGGAGACCTTGCTCCATATTGCGTCGGTTGGGATCTCAAAGATCTGCTTTTGGTGGGCTTTAGGGGCGCGGAAGGCAAGACGACCTCCAGACCGGCCAAACACTTCCGTTCCGCACTCGGACAGATCGTTAATTTCGTTTATACCTTACAGGGAGAAGCTGCCGGTGCTCAGGCACTCTCCAGCTTTGATACCTATCTTGCTCCGTTCGTCAGAGTAGATAACCTTGATTATAAACAAGTCAAGCAGGGGATTCAGGAATTTATTTTCAATGTCAATGTCCCGACCAGGGTAGGTTTCCAGTCTCCATTCTTTAATATTACGCTCGATGTGCGGGCGGCCGAATCGGCCATTAAAGATGAACCTGCTGTGGTTGACGGCAAATTTCTGGATACGCCGTACCGGGAATATCAAGCTGAAATGGATATCATCAATATGGCGTTCTGTGAGGTCATGCTGGAAGGGGACGCTGACGGCAATATTTTTAGCTTCCCGATCCCGACGTATAACATCACGAAGGGCTTTGACTGGAACAGTGAAGTATCGAGAGCGATCTTCAAAATGACCGATAAATACGGAATCCCGTATTTTGCGAACTTTATTAACTCCGATATGAATCCAGAGGACGCCAGAAGCATGTGCTGCCGTCTGCGTCTGGACAACAGGGAACTCAGAAAACGCGGCGGTGGCCTGTTCGGGGCCAATCCGCTCACAGGAAGCATTGGCGTTGTAACCCTGAACCTGCCGTTGTACGGCTATCTGGCTAAAGGCAACTGGGATCAGTTCATCACATTGATTGATAACCACATGAACATCGCCCGGTCCTCGTTGCAGACCAAACGTAAAACGCTGGAGATCCTGACGGACAACGGCTTATATCCCTATACCAAATTTTATCTGAGAGATATTAAAAAACGATTTGGCAAGTACTGGACGAACCACTTCTCGACGATCGGTCTGGTCGGCATGAATGAAGCGATCCGTAATTTTACCTCGGACGCCGATGACATCACCACTGTTTTCGGACAGAATTTTGCCAAGGAAACATTGAACTATATGAGAGACCGCATCCAGGAATTCCAGGAGCAAGACGGAGACCTCTATAACCTTGAGGCAACGCCCGCGGAAGGTACGAGCTACCGTCTGGCCAAAATCAACAAAAAGCATTATCCCGATATCATTACGGCTGGTGACAATGAACCCTATTACACGAACTCCACCCACCTGCCTGTGGGTTATACCAGCGACCTGTTCCGTGCCGTCGAGCTTCAGGATGGGCTGCAGACGCTTTATACCGGTGGGACCGTGCTTCACGGTTATCTGGCTGAAAGTCTCGATGATCTTGCCGTCGCCAAGGCCGTCGTACGCAGGGTGTTTGAGAACTTCCAGCTGCCGTATTTCACGCTGACCCCAACCTTCAGCATCTGTGAGGACCACAAGTATATCAAAGGTGAACATTTTAACTGTCCCGAGTGCGGCAGGGAAACCTTAGTCATGACGAGGGTCACCGGCTTCTATAGACCGGTCTCCGCCATGAATCCCGGCAAACAGGAAGAGAAACAAGAAACCGTAAAATACCGTGTTACGGGCGTCACGCCAAGTCTGTTTGACGGGGTAGCGAAATAAGGGTAAGTTGTCACAACGTATCTATTTTATGCAGAAACTTTTACGAGTACAGGTATTTAGTATAAAGCAGAACAAGGATTGGTGATCGCAGATGCTAATGGATATTGAACCTTTCTCTCTTGTCGATTATCCTGGACATATCGTAGCAACGGTCTTTTTTGGAGGTTGTAATTTCCAGTGTGGCTACTGCCATAACCCTGCTTTGGTCAACAAGAAGGAGAAGTCGCGGACTTCTCCTTCTGCTGTCATTGAATTTATGAAGACCAGGAAAGGATTACTGGACGGTGTTTGTCTTACTGGCGGGGAGCCGCTTTTATCCCCGGATCTGAATCCCTTTGTAAGAGAGGTCAAAGCGCTCGGTTTCAAGGTGAAATTGGATACCAATGGAAGCAGCCCGGAAAAACTCCGGGAGCTGGCTCTTTTCCTGGACTATATTGCCATGGATATTAAATGTACTCCTGATAAATACGAGAAGCTGACCGCGTGCAAAAACAGCGGAGAGGCGGCGTTTGAAACCATCCAATGGATCAGGGCGAGTACAATTGCATACGAATTCAGAACTACGGTACTGCCGGTCTGGCATACATTTGAAGATCTAAAGCTAATCCGTGAGTTCCTTGGAAATGAAACTCCCTGGGTGCTCCAGCAGTTTCGCCAGTCCCCCCAGGGCGTGCTCGACGGGAAAACTTATGATGCTTATCCTGACTCATGGCTCAAAGAAATGGGAGAGAAGCTGAATTGTCCTGTCCGTGGCCTGAAATAGAAGATTAGTATGAATAGAAGTATTGCTAACCATTTTTTGTGGTTAGCAATACCTTTGACGATAATATTAGAGTACGAAAACAATATCATAACCAGTAATATTGGCGAAAACTATTATTTTCTTCATGTATTTAGGTTTACTCAGGACAAGATCAGCAGTCCTAAAGTTGAATTCCTAGATAAAGCTGGTAAAAGAAATGAAATAAGAAAGGTACTTCCTTATAATAAAAAGCTTAACGACTGAGGTAGTACACTTTTAAGCATGGCCACATATCCTAGAAGTGAAATTAGTCCAAAGGAGTGTGGATATCATGACGTATCCAGCAAAGGATACAGCAACCGATCCGGAGAATGATCCAGTAAGCAATACAGTACCTGATGTCATCAGCGGACGCACGCCGCATGTCATAGCGGCTGAGATTAACATGATCAAATATCAGGCTGAGAATGTCTATCTTGCCGCCACCGTAGAGATTGGAAGACGGTTGACGGAGGCCAAGTCCCTGCTTAAGTTCGGAGAATGGGGCAAGTGGCTGGAGGAGTCGGTCGATTTCTCCCAGAGCAGGGCCAATAAACTTATGCGTATCTTCAAAGAGTATGGAGAAGGACAGCTTACCAACTCAAATTCGGAGCCGAATCCGAAATTAAACTACAGCCAGGCGGTGCTTCTTTTAGGTATCCCCAAGGAGGAACGGGCGCAATTCATCGTCGATATGGATGTCGAAGGCATGACCACCCAGGAACTGCGTCAAGCGGTCAAAGAACGGACGCAGGCCCGGCAAGAAAAAGACCAGGCCCAGCAGGAGAAGGCGGACTTTCAGAAAACAGTGGAAGACCAAAGTAGTACCATCACCGAGCTGACTGCGGAACTCGCTAATCTAAAGGCCCAATTGGAGAACGTCAAGGCGTCCAAAGCAGAACTCGCTAAAACGGCCAGGCAGCTGAATGATTCGCTGGAATCGCTCCAAAAAAGCTCAGCCGCCAAGGGCTACGAGCGGATGAAAACAAACTTCATTAATACTTCGCTCAAAGTCAGGGCCAACCATATCGCCTTCCTCTGTGAAAACTTGGATCAAACCGTTAGGGAAGTAAAGCAAAAGCTGCGCGAAATCGCCCCTAATGACAAGGAGACGTATATCATTTATAAGAATAAGGTTTGCGATCTTATGGATGTGTGGCGTAAAGACGAGGCATGGAGCAGGGAAGCTTGCCCCTGCGGAGATGGGCAGTAAGGAAAAAAGAGAACGGAGCTGGACGGCATACCTCCTCAAATTCGGAGCCGAATCCGAATTCGAGGAGGTATACTACAAGCTCAAAATTGCTTTTCACCGTACTGGTTCCAAAGCGCTTGAAGCTGTTTATTCGGATAAACGCATATGACATGAAAAGAAGTTTCCGAAATAATACCAAAATTATTTTTCAGGATTGACCATGCAAATTAAAGAAGTTAAAATATTTTTATAATGGTATTTATTAGTAATATTTCCATTATGTAAGAATGGAGCAGAAAGATGGCTGTATATGTCAACCCCGGGAAGAAAATCAAAGGGAACTCTTTGTAACTTTTGAGTATACAGCAGAAAGAGTCGAGAAGATCAAATCTATTAAAGGGCGAAGGTGGGACTCAGGGCTGCGATGCTGGATTGTACCAAGATCAGTGGATACAATTCTTTCTCTTTACAAAGTTTTTGACGATAAGATATTTTTGAACAAATGTACAGAGAAGTGGTTGAACTTAATTGAATTCGAACCTAAAAAAATACTATGTCTATTCAATAAGATGGATCAGGAGCTAATTCTAAAGGGGTATAGCTTTAAAACTCGACAAGGGTATCTTGGACATATCAAAAGATTTCTTTTGTTTATTGGTAAGGATCAGAGCAAAGTGACAACAGAGGACATTAAAAATTATCTTGTGCATTTGATGATAGATAAAAAACATTCGCACTCATTTGTAAATCAAAGTATCAGTGCAATTAAGTTTTTTTTCTTTTCTGTCCTTGGAAGGACGGATATTTGTTATAATCTGCCCCGACCCAAAAAGGAAGAAATACTTCCTGATGTGTTAAGTCAGGAGGAAGTATTTTGTATCTTGAGATCTGTTAAAAACATTAAGCATCGAGCCATATTGTTTTTAATATATTCTGCTGGTTTAAGGGTAAGTGAAGTGGTTAATCTGCAAGTGAATGACATTGATAAAAGCAGAATGCTAATCCATATACGGCAGGCCAAAGGGAGAAAAGACCGGTATTCAATTCTATCTGAAATTACACTCAATATTTTAAGAAAATATGTTAGGGAATATAAGGTGAAAGACTGGCTCTTTAAGGGAGGAAATGAAGGAAGTCACCTATCGGAACGGAGTGTTCAAAATATTTTTAAGGAAGCCTGCACAAAAGCGAATATTAAGAAAGATGTATCTGTTCATTCACTCAGACACTCCTTTGCCACCCATTTGCTGGAAGGCGGTACGGATCTGAGATATATCCAGGAACTTTTAGGGCATAAAAATTCTAAAACAACAGAAATATATACCCATGTAAGCCAACGGGATCTAGCCAAAATACACAGCCCAATCGATGCACTGGACATAGAGGTTTAAAAGAAGTAAATTCTGCTAAAGGAAATATCTCCGCAACCCTTGCGGTTTACCTCCATATTTGGATGTAATCCGCAACATATGCGGAAAAAGGACGTTATCTGCAACCTGGCTTTCGGGGCTAAAT
>NZ_LXPC01000010.1:0-128200 GCF_003590275.1 Dehalobacter sp. MCB1
TTTCGGCACCAGTCGCCCCCTTGCGGGCTTGTAAATTACAGGCCAACGCTCACAAGCTGAGGTTGTCGGTATGAATTATACAGGTAAGCTAGGAAAGGAGTGGGTAAAATCCTCCAGAATAAAAGGAACTGTGCATTTTGCGGCATAGATATGCACAAGGAACAGCATACGGCAGTCCTTATTGACTGCTGGATGAAGAAGCTCGGAGAAATCACCTTCGAGAACAGGCCCCAAAAATTTGACGGGTTTATCCGGGAAGCCAAGAAACTAAGCGAAGATAAAACGCTCATCTTTGGTTTGGAAGATACCAGAGGGTTTGGCCGGAATCTGGCTACTTACCTGAAAGCCCATAAGTATATTGTCAAAGACATCTATCCGGCTTTGGGAAACGCTATGCGTTTAAGCAGTCCCACAGTGGAGAAAAACGATGCTTACGACGCTTTTTGTGTTGCCAGAATACTAAGGGATATGGTCGACAAGCTACCGGACACCAAGAATGAGGACATCTTTTTCACTATCCGGCAGATCGTCAAGCGGAGGGATAGCATCAAGAAACGAGGAATCATCTTGCAAAGCCAACTGCATGACGCTCTTATGTACAATTACCCGAGTTACCGGAAGTTTTTCTGTGACATTGACAGCAAAACGGCCCTTTGCTTCTGGGAGAACTATCCTTCCCCCGGATGCTTAAGCGGAATTAAACTGGAAGATTTGGCCGAAACTTTACGCAAGGCCAGCAATAACGCTTGTTCTACCAAGAAAGCACAGGCTATTTTGAGTCTTATTGCTGAGGACGGAGAAGTTAAAAAAGCTTACCAGCAGGAACGGGATTTTATTATTCAAGGCATTGTCAAAGAGATACGGTATTTAAAGCAGGAACTGACTGCAATTGATACCGAGTTAAGAAGGTTAATCCAAGAAACCGGCTACAAGTTACAGACTATGCCCGGAATAGACGTGATTACAGAAGCGCAAATAATCTCAGACATCGGAGACATCAACCGTTTTCCTAATGCCGACAAGCTGGCCCGATTTGCCGGGGTCGCTCCTGTTCTCTTCTCATCCGCAGGAAAAGGAAGAGAACAAAGGAGCAGACAAGGCAACCGGAATCTTAATGGCGTCCTTTATTTTCTGGCTATCCAAATGATTCAGGTATCCCGTGGCGGCAAAGCAAGACATCCGGTATTTCATGAATATTATAAACGCAAGTTGGCCGAAGGTAAACGGAAGCCCCAGGCTCTTGTATGTATCCAAAGAAGAGTCTTAAACATCATTTATGCCATGATGAAAAATAAGACTGAATACCAAGCTCCTAATTTGTGATAAAATGGTAATAACCTATTAAAAAATTGAAAAACGATTTTTCTGTTTAGCTTCTGCTTTTTTGGTTAACCGATAAAGCTTCATTAATCTTTCCCCTTAAGCTTCTATGTGGAGGGGGCGGGTCGTGGCGCAAAAACCACTTTAGACTATTTAAAGGATGTCGAAAAGATTAATGGTAATTATTATGCACCTGGAAAGACTCTTAATGAGATTGGACAAATTGAAGCAAGAGACGTTGATTTTACAAATTTAAGTAAGAAAATGACTTCATCAAGAAGCTCCACTGAGGGCGGATTCTCCAGGGTATATAATTATTCTGACCAAAGTGGCGTTAAATTTATTATTCATGAGGTAACAGATGCTAGAGGGAATATTCTCCATCGTGATTTTGATGCAGTAAGAATTCAATCTGGCCAGTTAATTAATAAACTGAAGTAGGAGCTTTGATATGAGCAGAGATGAGATAATTCATATATTTGTCGATTTGCTTAAAAAGTATATTTTTGAAGGGGTTGATCGATATGAAATTGCTGATGAACTCATAAAGAAAGTAGATATTAATGCAATATTTAGTTCTGATGATTTTATTATTTCAGATTGTTTCTACGCCATAAAACACTTGACTGAAGATAAATATGAGACGTCAATAAATGAACTGAAATATTTCCTGGAATGTTTTGAAGGATTAAGGGAGTATAATCTTGAGGAAAAGAACAATATAATTAATCAAAAATAAGGCCTAAAATGAGGTCACACAGTTTCGGCTGCTGTGGCCTATTTTTCTTATACCGGACACAACAGAAAGAAAAAGCGGAACCGGAACCGGCCCACCCCTAGTCGATTAATAGCTTTAGGTTAATTGTCTTTGCCGTCTGGCACCGTGATTTGAAATTTTTCAAATCATCACAATTCAGACGGTAAAGACTATAGCTGTCAGCATATCAGCCTGACTATTTTAATTAAGATGCAAGTAATTATAACCTAAAAAAAACGCTTCGTATTATTGGCTTACCGCTATGCTGGGGATTTGAAAAGGCTGAATGGTAGCAGTCATCTTTTTCAAATCCCCCAATGCCGAGGGATAGCAAATCGCTTAATGGGTACACATAAATCCTGCTTGCTTAAAAAGTTGCTGTTTCCCGACTTCCGGAACCGAAACAGCGTTGTAAGTATACCCAGGATCGAAACGTTAGATCAATTTCTCTCTATTCTTAAAATTATTGCAGCCTTGCCCGAAACACCAAAGCGAGCGTCAAGTGCCAGTGGCGTTATACAAACGGGATGAGCGTAGAAAATGTCAAGGGTTCACATGCAGAAAGCCCAGGGGTTTTGACATTTTAGCGAGGATTCCTATTTGTAGCCACGAAAACGTGCGAGCGGGGTATTTTGGGCAAGGCTGCATACCCCATAATCACCAAAAAGTCAGAAATAAGACTAACATTTACAGTGTTATTTCTATGAAAGCGATAGACAGTTTGTCCCAAAATCGACACTGGTGTCGAATTTGGGACAAGCCTATATTTGAGGATAACTAAAAAGCTTAATTAATCTTGATTTTAGCAGATTGAAACAATTATAATGGCAATAATCATCATTAACATAATTTGTAATACCGAAGGAACATAACAATGATCACAAAAGCCGAAACCGTCAAAAAATATGCCCAGGATGAAGAAAGCAGACTGCTGCTTGCGCGGGCGCTGGACAAACTTGAAGAATCGGAAAAGAAAAATATTCCGGCTTGCACGCGGTTCTGCAGTGAACAGCAGCGGGTGCTGCTTGGAAATGCACTGAAAGCGAACGGAAACCCCCGGTACTTTTTCTGGGGAGGCTATGAAGGGGCTGAGCGTACCGTATTGATCTTTCTGCCGGACTACTTGGAGCCTGAACATGTCATTCAGGATGATGAATATTGCCCATTAGCTTTTATCCGGGCGGAATATACTGCAGACAGCGGTCTGTCGCATCGGGATTTTCTAGGCAGTTTGATGGGGGCAGGAATCAAGCGGGAAACAGTCGGTGACATTCTGGTCGGGGAAAATAGCACGGATCTGATTGTCTTGAAAGAAATCCTGCCGTTCCTGATAAACAATCTGGAATCAGTCGGCCGTGTCAAAATAAAAACAGCAATCATCTCTGCGGGATTGCTGCAAATACCGGAAGAAAAAGTTCTTCTGCTGAAAGACACCGTAGCCTCATTGCGGCTGGACAGTGTGGTCGCGGCAGGTTTTAACTTAAGCCGCACCAAAGCGGGGGAATATGTTGAATCCGGGAAGGTCATGCTGAATTCGCTGGCATGTGACAAAACAGATAAGACGGTTGCGGAAGGGGATACGCTATCTCTGCGCGGCCTTGGGAAAATCAAGCTTCAGGAAATAGGTGGACTCTCTAAAAAAGGACGTCAGTCCATCGTGATCAAAAAGTATGTCTAGTACAACGCTCTTGAGTACAAGGTACATAAAATAGTTACCCGACATTTATTCCCGTGCCAGCCGTTCTGCTTCGGCCTTCGCTACCCGAAAGCAGTCTTTGATTTCTTCCACGGTCAACGTGGAATCTTCCGCCTGCTTCCTGAAATATTGCATCAATACTTTGCCAACTGCATAGCAGCTAATAAAAACAAGCGAGGCTGTTCCCGGCGTGCTGCGTGTGTCTGTGTTCAAACCAACCTTGGTCAATCCTTCCAGACCATATTTGGCAGTTAGCGCAAGGCCGGCCTGCCCGGAAAGTTCGCGGAAAAGACGCTGGGCATTCTCGGGAGCCAGCGTTTGACCGGATTCCTCCGCCAGACGAAGGGTCAGGTAGACTTCAGTAATCTGGAGCAGGATCATATCTTTGTGTTCAGCGGCTGAGGCAGCCGTGCCGGCAGTCAGGACGATCAGCCGGTTCATTCTGTCTGTGGTTTTATTTAGAGGGAGCTTATTGACGGCTTCCTCTATTTTATTGAGATATTCTTCCGGGGTTATGGTTTCCACGCCACTGCAGACAGGACAGGATTCAGCGTCATGGACATGGACGGCATGACCCGACTGATGAGAATGGTCATGGCCGCAACTACAGGATTGCTGATGCTGACTGGAGTGATTGTGCTGATTAGGTTGATGCGGATGTTTTTTTTGATGGTTCGCAGGCATAGAACGTCCTTTCTATCCATAAAGGATAAGCTAGTAGACTGATTCGTAAATTCCCTAAAGTGTTTTGTCTTAATATAACACAATCTGCAATTTTATTTAATTACTTTTACTTAAACGAATAAGCCATAAGGTTAAAAAATGAGAATGTCAGATATTATTCGATCTGGACATTCTCAAAAAAATGAATAGAGTTCACTGATCAATGAACATAGTTCAGCTGATCGCTAAATGACGCGTTTCGCCCCGATATAGACAGATTTCCAGTAGGTACCGAAACTATAGACAGCAACACCTTTGGAGCTGGAAGCATTAATAAACTGGTTATTGCCAATGTAAATCCCGTCATGATCAACGACACCGTTTCGGGCCATCGAAAAGAAAACAATATCCCCAGGTTGTAAATTAGCGAAACTAACCGCTTTGCCAACCATGTACTGGTCCCTGGAAATACGCGGCAGGGCAATTCCGTTTTGTTTAAAAACATATTGAACAAATCCGGAACAATCAAAGCCAGTCGATGGGGAAGTACCTCCATATTTGTAAGGCACACCAATGTATTTCTGGGCCGTCGCGGCGATCGAGGAGCCCGTTTTAACATTTTGTACATTGCTGACGTAGGCCTTGTTTAACGCTGTGGCTGTAATGGGTCCGACGATCCCGTCGGTAAGTAAATTTCGGGATTTTTGAAATGCAATTACGCCGGCCTTGGTTTTGAGTCCGAAAATTCCGTCCACTGTGCCGACGCTGTAACCCAGACAGTTAAGTTTGGTTTGCAGTTCGATGACATTCGGCCCTGTCGAGCCTGTCTTCAGAAGTGTATCACCAAGAGCAGCATTCGTTACCTGAGCTAGACCAAGAATCAGGACTGCAGAAAGAAGCAGCATCACAACAATTTTTTTCGTCATTGAAATCCTCCACTCCGCCAAATTTTTTCATCTGGATTCTGTACAAATCTTGTTCGCTTCTTACAGTATTTTAACAATTCACTGGAAAAAAGGCATGTCCAAAATTCTGGAAATATTTATAACGCGGTAAAAGGATGATAATTTGCCTTCAAGATGATATATTAGGTGTAATCGGTTTTCAGCTGATGGAGGCGCAGGACGCTAATTTGCCGTAAGGGGAAATTGCATGAGAGAAAAGCGAAGTTATTGGAATATCCATCCTTCGGAGCAAATATTTATGACCCAATGGCAGCCGGATACGCTCCCCGCCAAAGCAATCATCCTGATGATTCACGGCATATCGGAGCATTCCGGCAGATATGCACCGTTTGCCAGGGAGTTGACGGATGCAGGGTATATGGTTTATGCCTACGACCAAAGAGGCCATGGCAAAACAGCTGAAAAGCAAGGCTTTGACATATCCGCCGGCCACGACGGCTGGAATCTTATGGTGCGCGATGTCTATGATTTGGTTGCTCTGATTAAAAGAGACAATCCCAGACTGCCGCTGTTTATTTTCGGTCATAGTATGGGAAGCTTTATTCTCCGGCACTATATGCATCTTTATGGAAATAAGCAGGGAATACAAGGAGTCATTTTATCCGGCCCAGGCGGAGACACGACGTTTAGGCTATACTATGGCCTTTTCTTATGCGGGACCATGGCGCTGATCAAAGGAAAAAGCTATCAAAGCAAATGGATACAGGAGCTTACTTTTAAAAATTTCAATGCCCGGTGTCCTGAAAACCGGACCGCCTATGACTGGCTGACCACGGACCCGGCTGCAGTTGACCAATATATTCAGGACAGCTACTGCGGAGGCATATGTACGTTGGCGTTTTATCGCGATTTTTTTGGCGGCATCCTGGAAGTTCAGAAGCAATCCAATGTCAGGAAAATGCCAAAAGAAGTCCCGGTCCTGATTCTTTCCGGCCAAATGGACCCTGTTGGGCACTACGGGAAAATTAGCATAGCCTTGCACCATGGTTATCAAAAAGCCGGTATAAGGGATGTCACACTCAAACAATATGAAAAGAGCAGGCATGAACTGCATAATGAAACGAACCGCGATCAGGTTCTTCTGGATATCATTCAATGGATGGATGCCAAGACTGAGCATAATTAGAATGGATTAAAATGAGGGGGAAGATGATGAAAAGAATTAAGTCTGCTATGGCCGTTTTCCTGATTGGCGCAATGCTCGTATTATCCATAAATTCTCCGATTTCGGCTGACGATACTCAGAAGAGCATGACAATCTTGTTTACACATGATATGCATGACCATCTCTTGCCGGTCAAAGATGAACAAAACGGTGTAATCAAACAGTCCGGCGGATTTGCCAGACTCCAGAGCGCCATTACTGCCGGGAAAGAGAATGATCCGGATGCTTTGCTCGTCGATGCCGGAGATTATTCGATGGGAACACCATTTCAAACGATTTTCCGGACAGACTCCCCGGAGCTTCGCGTGATGGGGCAGATGGGATATGATGCTGTAACTTTGGGCAATCACGAATATGACTACAGGGCATCCGGACTGGCCGACAGCTTGCAGTCAGCGGTGGCCGCCCGTAAAGCCGGAGAAGTTCTGCCGGAAATTGTTCAGGCCAATGTCTCGTTTCCCGCAAAACAGGACGGCAGCCTAACCCCTTCACTCGCAGCTCTGCAGCAGGCTTATCAGGATTATGGGATCAAGGAATACACCGTCATTGAAAAGAAGGGTGTGAAGATTGGCATTTTTGGTCTAATGGGGAAAGATGCAGCTTCCAATGCGCCAAAGGCAGAAGTGGAATTCACAGATCCTGTGGAAAATGCTAAACGGATTGTTTCCCTTTTAAAAAAGGAAAACGTTGATTTAATCGTCTGCTTATCCCATTGCGGAACATGGAAGGATGTAGCCGAATCTGAAGACCAGATCCTGGCAAAAAAGGTTCCGGATATCGATGTAATCATCAGTGGCCACACCCACACTAAAGTTGAAGTACCGATCATCGAAGGGAAAACATTGATTTGTTCCGCTGAAGACAGCTGCAAGAACCTCGGTGTCCTGCAAATTTCCCGGAAGTCCGGTACGGATTGGGAACTTGCCGCTTACCGGCTGCAGACGATTAATGAAAGCCTGCTTGACGATCAGCAGGTTGCTGAAACTGTCAACCGCTTCAAGCAGCAGGTTCAGGACAAATTTTTTACACCGTTTCAGTTGAATTTTGATCAAGTGTTGGCAGAATCCCCTTATAACTTCCGGAAAGTCAACGATATTTTGAATACGCATCAGGAAGACCCTTTAGCCAACCTGATTTCTGATGCCTATGTTTATGCTGTGAAGAAGGCGGAGGCTTCAGACTATATTCCTGTGGATGTCGCAGTTGTACCTGCCGGGACGATCAGAGGTACCTTTTTTAAGGGGGCCATTACAGCTGCCGACGCCTTTAGCGTAAGCTCCCTCGGGACCGGACCGGATAATATTCCAGGGTATCCGCTGGTTTCTGTCTATTTAACCGGCCAGGAGTTAAAGACCCTGTGCGAAGTAGATGCCTCAATCTCATCGATGATGGCTGAAGCTCAGTTGTTTATGTCAGGTATTGATTTCACGTATAATCCGAACCGGATGATATTCAATAAGGTCACTAACGCCGTATTGCAGAAACCGGACGGCTCTGTTGAAGAAATTGACGATACCAAATTATACAGGGTAGTTGCCGGTTTGTATTCTGCTCAGATGCTTTCGATTGTCGGCGATAAATCTTTCGGTCTGTTGTCCATTGTACCCAAAACAGAAGAGGGTACGCCGGTTACCGACTTTGAAACCCGGATCGTCAGAGACGCAGCCGGAAATAATACCGAAGTTAAAGAATGGCAGGCACTCGCCTTATATCTTCAGTCATTTGCCAAAGTCGGCGGAGTTCCAACGATTCCCGATGATTACAGCAGTGTACTTGGAAGAAAAGTGGCTGACAACAGCCACAATCCAATATCCCTGCTCAGTAATCCGAACAAAATTACCCTGACGGTCTACGCTGTAGTTCTTGTTGTCCTAGCGCTGATTAGTTTTGCGATTTACAGGATCGCTACCCGCCGTAAACGTTTGACCCAAACCAAACATAAATCTGTTTAAACCTCTTATTTAAGCATTATTTTGGCCAGAAAGAATTCTGGCTTTAATTTTTAAGGCAAATTTTAAGGCTGAAAAGAAAGAAAGTTCCAGTGATAAGCAGGAATTTGCCTGGGTTCCCAAGAACATTTTTTACGATAGGGAACTATTATTATCAGAATAACCTAATGTGCAAGGATAGATTGATGTTTTGGTGTCATTAGGGTGAGGTGTAAAAATGGCGGAAACGATTCGTTTTGTGCATTGTGCCGGATTTCAATTTGACAGCCGTTCCTGGGAAGGCCCGCCTTCCTGGTCAGCAATGCGCAATCAAGACTTATGGCAGACTTTCGAAACCGTCCTGACATTATGTCAAAAAGAGAAAGCAGACTTTCTGTTTGTAACAGGCGACTTATTTGATCAGGAATACACCCGTAAAGAAACAGTCGAACGTGTCTACTGTTCGTTCTCCAGATTGAAGGACACCTATGTCTGTATCACGCCTGGGGATCAGGATCCTTTGGTCATCTCTTCCGCCTACCGTTTTGCTGAATGGCCTGATAATGTTCATATCTTTGCAGGGGGCATCAGCCATATTGAAATTCCGGCCAAAAGAACTGTCATCTATGGCTCGGGATGGACGAATTACCGTCAGGAGCGGATTGATTTGGGGATGATTCAATCTGTCTTACACAATGTGCCCATCCAGATGATGCTGCTCCATGCAGAGATAGCGTCCCCACGAAATACGGATGGGTTTATTCCTCTGGAACCAGAGGCGATTATAGCGAGTGGTTTAACTTATCTGGCGTTAGGGCATCAGCAGAAATTCAGTGGGCTGCATCAGGCTGGTGATACTTTATGGGCGGATTGCGGATACCCTGAGGCCCGGAGTTTTCGGGACAGCGGACCGCATGGCGTACTTTTCGGAGAAACAGACGGAAAATTAACGCGGGTCGATTTTGTGGAACTTGGCAGGCGGAGCTATATTGAGAAATTCTGGCCGCAGGCGGTTGAACCGAAAGAAATTGCTATCACGCTTTTAGCGGATACAACAAAAGAAGAAAGGCAAAGAGATTTGTTCCGGATTACTCTGTCTGGGCCATTTCCGGATCCGGAAAATACAATCCAGGTTTTACAGAAGCTTCTGTCTGAAGACTTCAGCTACTTTGAGGTTTATCATACATCTCAATCTGATTCGGTCCTCAGCGATGATAGCAGCGTTACAAGGCGTAAAGCCAGTGGTTTCCCGGATTTAATCGAAGTATTCAGGAATGAGACCCGAAAACGCCTTTCTTCTGAGAACCGGCCTGAAGAACAGCGGCGCTGGGAATTGGTTCAGAAAATTGGGTTGGCTGCAATCAGTCAGGGACGGGAAGATTATGAGGATTGATAAGATCGGGTTTCAGGGTCATCCACTGCTCGGGGATGCAGAGTGGTCCTTGCCCGAGGATTTTACGGTGCTGTATCTGGAGGAACCCGGACTGGGAAAAGCTTTGTGTCAATTACTGCAGGAATACTATGACGACCGGGTGTCATTAGCACCATCGGACAAGCAGAAAAGACAAGGATTGGCAGAAATCTTGCTTTCCGGTGAACAAACAGGCTTGGATATGACTTTTGAGGCAATCCGGCAGAGCGGTTTTATTGTCTGGCCGGATTGCAATAAGCATGAGCTATACCGACGGGTCTCCAACCTTCAGCAGGTCGGAAATGAAGAGCTTTCCCTGGCACGGGTGCGTGATGCTCTGGCCAGGGCTAAAGAACGCGTCGAAGAACAGGCGGATGGAATGGCTCAGGTCAAAGCCGAATATGATGCGTTAAGACGAGATTGGGAAGAAGCAAACCACCGGCAGGAGGAACAGCGTTTTCTACAGATCAAAATCAAGAACCTGCAGGCTGAACAGCATCTCCTGACGGAAAAAATTGCTGAGATGGAAAAGGTTCAACAGCGTCTTAGCATCCTGAGAGAGAACCCTGATTACCGGGAATTACGCCGTCTGCAGGGTGAACTGGCCCGCCTCGAAGAACTGCGCAGGGATACCGGGATTCGATTTACGGCCGTTGTTCAGGATAAACAGGTCAACTGGGACATGATTGAAGGTTTGCGGGAAGAGTGTTATGCCTGGGCCTTGATTCAAAAAGAGGCAGAACAGGGCGAAGCTTTGATCACCCGGCAGACTCGGGCCATTCATGAGCTTCAGGATTCACTAACATCATCCGGCTATCGGCAAATACCGGAAAATGAGGAGCAGTACTTACGCAGCGCCGAAGAAGAGCTTCGTGCAGCGCAGAAGGAGCTTGAAGGCTTTGCCGGTTTGGCTGATACCGTGAAGGAACTGGAAAGGTCTCTTCTTGAAGAAAAAGCCAAGCTCAAAAAATATGTGCTGATCGCCGGTGTGACTGACAAAGACCGACATTCACTTGACCGATCATACATACGTCTGAAAAAATGGCAGGACTCTGTCTTAGGACGCATGATTGACCGCAGGTTCATCCGGCGATTCGGCGCAGTCAGTGTCGGAGACCGATTGGCTTCACGTCTGACAAAGCTTCTGCAAAAATATCAGGCTGCAGACTATCAAGAATTCATGCAGCAGATCGAAGCGTATTGGAATCAGAAACAGGCCGTTGACCAGCTGCAGAAGGATTATAACGTGGTTAGGAAAAAAGCTGCAAGGAAAGAAGAACTGCTCAGAATCATCCTGTCCCGCGGTCAGCAGCTGCAACAAGCTTTTAAGATGGTTAATGCAGCCGATTTCTCGTCCTGGAAAAACGGTTGGGACGAATACCAGCAGAAAACCATTCAGATCGTTGGTATGCTGGAGGCCTTGGAGGTGCAGGGCGGACAGCAAGAGGAAACAGAACAGAAACTGCAGGAATATGCATCACAACTGCGCGAAAAATTGCAGAACCGGATCTCGTCTGATGCCGATATCGACGAGGTCCTTGAGGCCGTACTGCTGATTGCGCGTGAACTGCGAATCAAAGAAGAAACTGAAAAAGAATATGATTTGCTGAAAAAACAGTATGATATCACCTTAAATAAGCGAAACCTGGATCATTTGTCCAGAACTTTGGAGCCGCTTGCAGAACTGGAACGTGAAGAATGTCTGCCGGAAAAAGAAAGGCTGGCTGCCCAGGAGGCTTCCCGGCAGGCCCTTTCAGAGAAAAGCAGCCAGCTTCTGAAGGCCCGTAAAGACCTTCAGGATAGTCAGGCTGTGAAAATGGACCCTGCCTTGGAGAAAAAACTTGGGAATGTAAAACAGCAATGGCAGACCTATCAGGAATTACAGCATACCCTTGATGATACGACGGAGCTACTTGAAGCCTCGCTGCAAAAATGGCAGACGGAGAATGGCATCCTTTTAAAAATAAAAGCACAGCGGTTTTTGAGCCGGACATTTTCGTTGACCCTGTCGGATAAAAAAGAAATCATGATGGCCAAAGCCTATCCGTATTATTTTGCTTACCGTCTGGCCCTTGCCGAAGCTGCCCTTGAGGAAAGCAGCACCGAGATCCCCTTGTTCTTCCTGTCCGGAACAATGAACGGAACCGAGGAATTTTGGAAGAAGGCGCTGGTGTGTCTGCAGGAACTATCACGCTTCCGCCAGGTTATTTTCTGCACAGCGGATGCCAGGCTACAGAAAATTGCCGATCAGCTCTGCAGCAATAAATGCATGTAACTAGCAATATCTAACATTGAGGCAAATAACAGGGAGGCAGTTTGAATAAATTAGCAGGTCTAGTAGATAAATCGAAAAATATTCAAGAGAAACCGTCAGAGATTGCTGCGTTATTATTGACCTGGTATGACCAAAATAAAAGGGATCTGCCCTGGAGAAGAACGAACGACCCCTATGCGGTTTGGTTATCGGAAATCATGCTTCAGCAAACACGGGTCGATACGGTTATAGATTATTACCTGAGGTTCCTGGAACGGTTCCCGGATATTTGCAGCCTGGCTGATGCAGATGAAGAAGACGTTTTAACCCTATGGAAAGGTCTCGGCTACTACCGTCGGGCCAGGAACCTTCATCAGGCTGCCATCGCGGTCCGCGATAGGTACAGCGGGAATTTTCCGCGCACTTTTCCGGAAATCCGTATTTTACCAGGAATCGGTGACTATACGGCTGGGGCTATCGCAAGCATTGCTTACAATCTGCCTTATCCGGCTGTCGACGGGAATGTACTGCGGGTCGCAACCCGTCTTCTAGGACTTGAAGATGACATCAGCCAGCAAAAAATCCAAAAGCAAATTGCTGAAATCATCAAAGAGATGATTCCCAAGGAAAGGGCAGGAGATTTTACCCAGGCGCTGATGGAACTTGGCGCAATGTGCTGTACACCCAATACTCCCGGTTGCCGGGACTGTCCCTGGCGTACCGTCTGTACTGCCCATCGTACGCACAGGGAGACTGTCCTGCCGGTTAAGAAGAAAGCAAAAAAAGCAACCTGCTTCAATTACTGGACGGCGCTTGTCTGTAACGACGGGGATATTCTGATGGAGTACCGTAGCAATACACAGCTGCTTGGCAACATGTGGGGACTGCCGCTCGTCCGAAAGGAATCTGGTTCATCTGCGGAAGAACTGTTCCATCGCGACTGGGAGTTAGATCTCGAACCTATTAAATACTTGGGCAGCGTTCAACATGTTTTCACACATCAGGTCTGGCAAATGGATGTTATTTTGTTTTCGCTCAAGCCGGACTCAGAAGTAAAATCAGGGCTTGCTTGGATTTCCCGGGAGAGACTAAAGGACCTCCCGATTCCAAAGGCATTTCAAAAAGTACTTGAGCTAATGAATAATGGCGTCGTCCCAGTCTGTCCAGTTGGGATCGATATTAATGATTGAAAAAATCCTGCCGATGCAGGAATTTTCATTTAGGAATGTATATCATCGGCCTCCATATGATTTGTTTTTTGTGGTATAATAATTCGCTATATAACCTTCGTAAAATATTTAGTCTAATACATTGGAGAGAGAAAAGTGGAACTACAAGGCGTCTATAACCAACTTGGAATTTTGTTTTTAACGATTCTGCTGGGTTATGTCCTGGCCAAAGTGAAAATTATCTCGCCGGCAGCGACCCAGGTTTTTTCTAAATTTGTCCTGACAATTGCACTCCCGGCCTTGATCCTGTCTGGGATGAGAGTTTCTTTTACAACAGAGAGGTTACATACGGCACTTTTTGTTTTCCTGCTTACGATACCCTGTTACGGTCTTGCCTTTCTTGTCGGAAAACTAACAGCGAGGATCCTGACCAAAGATCTAACCAGAAAATCCGTCTTTAATTTTGGAATTGTCTTTGCAAATACAGGCTTTTTAGGCTTTCCGATATTTCAGGCACTCTATGGCAAAGAAGCAATATTTTATGCCGCGATCTACAATATTATGTTTAACTTGTTGCTGTATACGCTCGGTATCAAGATCATGAATACGAATAAAACCGAGCATACAAGACTAGACCTGAAAAAGATTATTAATCCTGGAGTGGGAGCGAGTGTCATCGGATTCATTTTATTTATCACCGCCGTTCCGCTGCCTGAATTCATGACCGGCACGATTGATGCGATCGGAAATACCTGTGTTCCTCTGTCCATGCTGACCATTGGGGCAACCTTAAGTGAACTACCGCTTCAAAAGATGTTTAGTGATATCGGTATTTATATCCTGTCGGTCGTCAGATTGCTCGTGATGCCGTTATTAACCCTGGTTTTGGTCAAATATATCTTTCAGATTGATCAGATGTGGCTGATTGCTATACCGGTCATCATGGCCGGTATGCCTATCGCGACCAATACGGTTTTAATGGCGATTGAATATAAAAATAATGCACATCTGGCATCGCAGACGGTGCTGATTTCAACCTTGCTTAGCTGTTTATCGATTCCATTGCTGATACTTATACTGTCTCATTTTTAAAAACCTATTTTATAAAATGTATAGAATAGCCATAATTTGGATAAAATGATCCTATATCATGTAAGGGAGGATCTGTATGGGCGACAAAAATCCAAAAAATATTAAGAAACAGAAAAAGAAAAGAACGGAAAAGAAACCAGAAACGCTTAATCCAGAAAATAATCTGTAGAATTTGCAACGATAAAACTCAATATTTCTGCATTGTTTTTAACAATACCAGAGTTTCCAAATTAATGTTTGGACTCTGGTATTTTTTTATCCGGACAAATCCGTCGCATATTATTCGCAAATTTTTGCGGGTATATTCGTTGTGGTTCTATCCAACATCATGTAAAATGGTATTTATCAGGAAAAACGCATCACATGATTTTCAAACTGTTTCATGAGGTGATTGGATGGAAGTCTTTCAGGAAAAACGAAAGTATTTCCGCGTCGATTTGATTCATGATATTCCGGCCACAGCAAAAATTTCCGCGATTAACAACCAGAAGGTCGAAGTGGAGAAAACATTTCCGATTACAATCCTAGATTTGAGCACAGGCGGGATATATGCTTTTATCCCCGTGGATATTCCCGTCAATATTGTCATCATCGATATCATGTTTACGTTTGAAAATGAAGAATTCTCATTTAATGCGTTGATTATCCGCAAGACCCCCAAAGATGACGGCTTTGAATACGGGATGAAGTTCCTTTTTCACTCCCAGAAAGATGAAAGCCGGATCACCCGATGTCTGAATCAATATAAAATCAAGCATACCCGCTTTATGAAGATTCAGCTTGATTTACGCAAACAGAAATACATCGGATGCTTTGTCAAGGTCCTAGAGCTGATCGAAGAACCGGCTTGTCTGATTACGAGCCGACGGATCGTTGTCGCCACAAATAAAGCAGCGCAAGAAAGCGGTGTCAAACTTGGCGAACGCTGTTATTCCACGGTCGCCAAACGGCATCGTGCCTGTCCATTTTGCCTGCTGGAAGACGCCCAAAAAGCGGACCGTCTTCTTGAGGCAAATGCCGTTGTGCAGGAACAAAGCTGTAAGGCCCGCTGGTTATACCTCGAGGATCATTACATGATCCACTATTTCACGCGAAAGGAAGGATTGAAAGATGAATGAAAAGGTGAGGGATATTGCCGAGAGAATTAAAGGCTTACGATTACTTACCGGTTGGGCCGAAGAAGAAGCTGCGCGTAAAATCGGACTGCCTGTTCAAGAATATCTGAAGTATGAAAAAGGCGAAGATGATATTCCCATTAGTATTCTATATGAGATTGCCGATTGTTATCAGGTTGATTTAACGGATGTTCTTACCGGTGTCTCACCCAAGCTGCATGATGTCTGCTTCATCAAAAAGGGAAAGGGTCTCAAGGTTGAACGCTATGACCAGTATGATTTTCAGAGTCTGGCTTATCAGTACGTTAACAGAAAAATTGAACCGCTGCTGGTGACCCTAGATGCTGAAAATAGTCCTGAACTTGTTTCTCATCACGGACAGGAATTTAACTTTTGTCTGGAAGGCAAAATGAAAGTGATCATTGGCAGTATGGAATATGTGCTGGACCCGGGAGACTCTCTGTATTTTAATTCCTTAATTCCACATAAAATGCTGGCCCTTGAAAAAAGACCGGCAAAATTTTTGACCGTCATACTTTTATAAAGGATGTGAACAGATGAACCTCGCTTCAAGATATATTGGGAAAACCGATTTTGATTCTTATGAAGATTTTTGTGCGAATTATCAAGTGAAAGTACCGAAAAATTTTAATTTTGCGTATGATATTGTCGATGAATATGCCCGTCTGGAACCAGAGCGTCCAGCGCTGGTTTGGTGCGACGACCACGGTAATGAACGGGTCTTTACCTTTACCGACCTGAAAAAATACTCGGATAAAACGGCGAACATGTTAAGCGAAGCCGGGATTTGCAAGGGTGACAAAGTCATGCTGATTCTGAGAAGGCGTTATGAAGTGTACATAGCGATTCTGGCTCTGGCCAAAATTGGTGCGATCTATATTCCTTCTTCCAATCAGCTTACGCAGAAGGATATTGTTTATCGCAATAATGCCGCATCGATTAAAGCGATCATCGCCTATAATGATCCGATAATTCTCGACCATGTCGAAGCTTCCAGGGAAGAATCAGTAACGCTTGAGACGCTTTTTCTGGTCGGGGCTAAGCGTCCAGGCTGGGTTGATTTTAGCAGCAGCATGGAGGCCGCTTCCGAAAATTGGGTCCGGCCGACAGGTGCTGACGCCACAACGAACGACGACACGATGATCATCTATTTCACGTCAGGGACCACGAGCATGCCCAAAATGGCTATTCAGAGCTTCACCTATCCGCTTGGTCATATTGTGACGGCCAAATACTGGCAGCGCGTCGTGGATGGCGGGCTTCACCTGACGGTTTCCGATTCCGGTTGGGCTAAATTCGGCTGGGGAAAAATTTACGGCCAGTGGATTTGCGGAACGGCACAGTTTGTCTATGATATGGACAAGTTTATACCTGAGAAGCTGCTGGAAATGATGCAAAAATATAAGCTGTCTACGTTTTGCGCGCCTCCAACCATTTACCGTTTCCTGCTGGAAAACGAATTGGAAAAATATGACCTGTCTTCAATTGTCCACTGCTCCACAGCCGGGGAACCTTTGAATCCGGATGTCTTTAACAGATTTAAAAGTCTGACCGGCTTAAGCATTTTAAATGGATTTGGTCAGACTGAGACAACGGTATTGGTCGCGAACTTTGAATGGCTGGATATTTATCCGGGAGCGATGGGCAAACCGAATCCGGCCTATAAGATCGATGTGGTTGATGAAAACGGAGCTCCATGTCCTCCAGGCGTTGAAGGGGAACTGGTCATCCGCGAGGCTGATTCCAATAAGCCTGCCGGGTTGTTCTGCGGGTACTACAGGGATGAAACTGGAACCAAAAAAGTATGGTATGACGATACTTACCACACAGGGGATATGGCCTACTGGGACGAACACGGCTTTTTATGGTTTGTTGGCCGCAATGATGATGTTATTAAGGCGTCCGGCTACAGGATCAGTCCTTTTGAAGTTGAAAGCGCGCTGATTGAACATCCCGCTGTCGTAGAGTGTGCTGTAACCGGCGCCCCGGATGCCGTCAGGGGAACGGTCGTTAAAGCAACTGTTGTGCTGGCCAAAGGCTATACGGCTTCCGAAACGTTAAAAAAAGAGATCCAGGACTATGTCAAAAAGGTGACGGCTCCATACAAATACCCGAGGATACTTGAATTTGTCGACGAGCTGCCGAAGACGATCGGCGGCAAGATCAAACGCGCCCAGATCCGTCGCGAAGATACGGAAAAGTTTCAGGGATAAAGAATAACTTTTAACATATACCTATCAATCATTGAATATTGTGATGATGCACCCCACATTATCGTGGGGTGATTTTATGCCTTGAAAAGTGGTGAGATTTTCATGTAAAATGAACTATAAATAATCAATAGGATAAATGTCAATTTGAAAGTAATGATGGATATATGTTGTTGCTGAAGAAAGGATAAACTGATGTTTCCGAGCGATTTGAACTATAGAATGCCTGCGGAATGGGATAGACACGAACGTACCTTTATTTCGTGGCCAGTTCGGGCATCAATGTGCCACCCCGAAGACTACGAGGCTGTTTGCGAGGGCTATACCGACATTATTCGAGCTATCGGGGAATTTGAACCCGTCACCGTGCTGGTAAACCCCGACGAACGATCTCTGCTCGAAGGCCGCTTTCGGAACAGGCAGATTGAGCTCCTGCCGTTGGCGCACAATGATGCCTGGCTTCGGGATAACGGGCCGACGTTTATCGTCAATGATCGGGGAGATACAGCCGGCATCAACTGGCACTTCAATGCCTGGGGCGGCAAATACCCGGACTGGGATCTGGACAACCAGGTCGCACCGCAAATATTGAAGCACCTTGGACTAAAACCGTTTGATGCGCCCCTGATTATGGAAGGCGGCTCGCTGCACGTGGACGGAGATGGTACACTCTTGACAACGGCCGAATGTCTGCTCAATCCGAACCGTAACCCTGATTTTTCCCGGGAACATATTTTGGAACTATTGAAGAAATATTTGAGTATCCACAAAGTCATCTGGCTGGAAAAAGGCTTATACGGGGATGAAACAGACGGTCATGTTGACAATATCGCTTGTTTTGCTTCGCCTGGCAAAATCGTGATTCAGATCTGTGACGACCCTTGCGATCCGAATTATGCGATTACCCGGGAAAACCTCGCGGTGTTAAACCAGGAAACGGACGCCAAAGGAAGAACCTTTGAAATCATCCCAATACAACAGCCTCCCGCCGTATTTGCCGACGGTAAACGCCTGACGTTGAGTTATTTAAACTTTTACTTTGTTAACGGCGGAATTATTTTACCTGTATTTGGGGGCCAGGCTGCCGAAACCGATGCCCTGGCTATTCGGACCCTGAGCGGGATTTTTCCGGAAAGACGGATCCGCACCATTGATGGAATGGCAATTATTGGGGAAGGCGGCAATGTTCACTGTACCACCCAGCAGATGCCTGCGGTAGATCTATAAAAATAATAGGCAGTAGGGAAGGAATTTAACGATGAGAAACGTCAAAGTGGCAGCAACACAAATGCGCTGCACCAGTAACGTTGAAGAAAATATTGCCGGGGCAGAGACACTGGTCAGGGAGGCAGCGGCCCGAGGAGCCCAGATTATCCTGTTGCAGGAACTGTTCGAGACCCCATATTTCTGTCAGAAAGAAAAATCAGATTATTACGGATATGCGAAAGAGCTAGAAAATAATCAGGCGGTCAGGCATTTCCGGCAAATCGCCAGAGAGCTGGAAGTCGTCCTGCCAATCAGTTTCTATGAGAAGAGAAACTATGCGCGCTACAATACAATTGCCATGATTGATGCCGACGGTGAGATCCTCGGCAAATACAGAAAAAGCCATATCCCTGACGGGCCGGGCTATGAGGAAAAATTCTATTTTAACCCCGGTGACACAGGCTTTAAAGTCTGGCAAACGCGCTACGCCAAGATTGGGGTCGGCGTCTGTTGGGATCAATGGTACCCGGAAGCTGCCCGCTGCATGACCCTGATGGGGGCAGAGATCCTGTTATATCCGACGGCCATCGGTTCAGAACCGCTGGACCAGACGATTGATTCCAAAGACCATTGGCAGGCCTGCATGCTCGGCCACGCTGCCGCGAACCTGATCCCCGTGGTCGCTTCCAATCGGATCGGCGTCGAGGAAGATGAAGATTCCAGGATTACCTTTTACGGTTCCTCCTTTATTGCCGGACCACTTGGCAAAAGAATTGCGGAAGCAGGGCGTACTGAGGAAACTGTACTGGTGGCTGAGTTTGACCTCGATCAGCTTGAGGTCCAGCGCCTGGAGTGGGGAATCTTCCGGGACCGTCGGCCTGATTTATATGGGATTATTGCTTCCTATGACGGAGAACTAATAGACTGATTCGTAAATTAAATAATTATACAATAATTGATTATTCATACATTTATTGACAGATTTCGTGTATTTTACTATAATTAAATCAAATCAAATGATCCTTAGGCAAACCTGTTGAAAAGCAGGGACGCAAAGCTACGAGTCTAAGTGCTGAAGCATATTGACAGTCGGGTTGCACACAGAAGATGAAAACCGCGGCTGCTTTGGCCGCGATTTTTTTTGAGGGAGGATCTACATGACAGCCGATTCCATCGTTGCAGCCAGTATTTCGATTACCTTGGTCTTGTTAATATCTTACGGATTTTTATATTTTTCCGAAAAGAAACATTATTTCTTAGCATGGAGTCTTTCTGTCTTAACGCTGATGATAACCTATCTTTCCAGAACTGCATTGCTGGAAACCAACAGCCCGTCCGTGGTGCTTCAGATTATCAACTATGCCTCTTCGATCGCAGGGTACTGGCTGGTATTCAAGGGTACGCAGTTGTTTTTTAGCAGAAGCTATCCGGTGTTCTGGGATATCGGCACGGGCTTTCTGATCCTTGCTTTTATATGTATTGCTGTTCAGGGAATCCCGACAACCGCTCTTTTACTTCTGTCTGTTGTCTGGATCATTGCATTATTGTCCAAAGCCGCTATGACATGCTTAAAAGCAAAAACACCGCAAGGCCCGATCCGAATAATACTTGGCTATACCTATATTTTTTGGGCCTTATCGATTTTACTTTATCCGTTGTGCAAATTAATTAACGTTATTCCACCGTCTGTAGGTTATTTAGTTGCCGGTGTTGTTGGTCTACTTGCTTATCTCAATATGCAGGCCCTGTATTTTCAAAGCATCCGGGAGGAGCTTGAAAGCAAAGAAGCAAATATCAGAAAACTTGTCATTTATGATAAATTAACCGGGGCCTACAGTCGTACCTATTTTGAAAATACGTTGGAAGATTTCCTGGATAAAACCCTCATGCCTGCAGCATTGGTCATGGGGGATTTTAATGGTCTGAAACTAATCAACGACACCTTTGGTCATGAAAAAGGGGATGAATTACTTGCGGACGGGGTCAGAATTATGCAGGAGACCATTGGCCCGGAAAATGTGATTATCCGATGGGGCGGGGACGAGTTTATCATTATCATGCCTGGTGTGCCGCTTGATCAGGCTGGCGTGCTTTTAAACAATGTCAAGGATAACTTAAAAATCTCCCGCCCGAAAACAGTACCGATCGATATCTCGTTTGGCTCGACGTTTTTTGAGAACAGGGAACAGCCCTTGGCAGAAATGATCAACCAGGCTGAGGAAAAAATGTATAGCAACAAACTGAATGAAAGCAAGAAAACCCGCCTTGCGATCATCGAGTTCCTGGAAAAACTGCTCTGGGAAAAAGATTATCAGACGGAAGCCCATGTCATGAGGCTGAAAAGTCTGGTCAGTAAATTTGGCAGTCAGATCGGCTTATCCGCAAGGGAAATCGTTGAACTGGTCCAGGTTGCGATGCTGCATGATATCGGCAAGATTGGCGTTCCGGGGGAAATCTTAAAAAAACAAGGTGACTTGACCCCGGAAGAATGGAGCATCATGAAAAAACATTCTGAAATCGGCTATCGGATTACGCAGTCTTCCAGGGAATTAGCGCATGTCTCGGAAGCCGTTCTCGGTCATCATGAATGGTGGAATGGGAAAGGTTACCCGCAGGGGCTGAAAGAAGATGAAATTCCGCTATTCTCGAGGATTGTATCCATTGTGGATTCCTACGATGTGATCACGCATGAAAGGCCTTATAAACGGGCCATGGACCCGTATAGTGCACTTGTTGAAATCAATAAATGCGCCGGCAAACAGTTTGATCCGTATCTGGTTACTGTTTTTAATAAGATTATGCAGGAATCCCTTGTTGTGAATGATAGGTAGCTGCCAAAAGGCGAAGAGGAATATAAATAAATACTTGGAGTGATATACTTATAGTAACGTTAACCTTATGAAATAGAGTTATTGGAGGAAAACAACATGATTTTAACAACGACACCGTCCGTAGAAGGACGCAGGATCACCGAATACTACGGGGTGATTACCGGAGAAGCCATTATGGGGGCCAATATTGTCCGCGATATTTTTGCGAGTATCACCGACGTAATCGGTGGACGTTCCGGAACGTATGAAGGCAAGCTGCAGGAGGCCCGCAATATTGCGTTGAGAGAAATGGAAGACCGGGCGTTCCAGATGGGCGCCAACGCCGTAGTCGGTATCGATCTGGATTATGAAGTTATCGGAGCCAACGGCAGTATGTTGATGGTCAGTGCTTCCGGGACCGCCGTAAGAGTAGAATAATCCCGAAATATTCAAAAGATACCCGCGAGCTCTGTACCAGCGGGTATCTTTCTGCTAGGCTAAGGGTATTGGAGTCTCTCAACCAAAGGATTAAATAAAAACCATTTATTAATATCTTCATCATAGTTTGTACTGTAAGCAGTACGTAGTAACAATACTTCGGGATACGCGAGATTTTCTACAACATACATGCAAAAGCCAGATAAAGACTGGAGGCAGTGATAGATGAACGCTATAGATGATGAGAAAACGAAATGTCTAATCATTCACGGGTTTGGTGGCGGGGTACACGAAGTGAAGCCTTTGGCCGAATATTTGACTGCTCTTGGTTATGATGTTATTTGTCCTATATTAAAAGGCCATTCAACAACCAGACATGAAATGAAAAAAGCAACTTATCTGGACTGGATAGATTCTGCTGAACGTGAACTTTTAAGATTAAAAGAAATTGGGGATGAAATTCTGCTGATAGGGTTCTCCATGGGAGGGCTGATTGCATTTAATCTTGCTTGTAAACATGATATTAAGGCCATTGTGACAATCAATACGCCCATCTTCTATTGGAACATATACCAAGTGTTTCGTAATATTGCGGATGACGTCAAGAACAAGAAGCCTAACCACATCAAGAGGTATTTACAAGCAAAAAAGATCTCACCGTTTTTGTCTATGATCCAATTCTTATTATTATTGCACCAAACGAAGCCAAAATTAAAGAAAATAAATTGTCCAATCTTAATTATTCAGGCTGAAGATGATGATACTGTAAGAAGAAAGAGTGTGGATTATATCAATAAACATGTGTCTTCGGATAGGAAAAAGATTAGATATTTCCAAAAAGGTGGTCATTTGATCCTTCTAAGTCCGATGGCCGAACAGGTAATGATATGTGTTGAAGATTTTTTACAAGACAAATAAGTTGAGCTTTATTTCGTAAAGCTGTACAAATGTATTGCAAAACGGTTCCTATGATGCGTTTTTCTTATAACCTTTAAATAAATAATAGCGAAACAGTAGTCCTAGCGTAATCCCAAACACAATTGAACCGATCATTTCTGAATAATAATCATTAATAGGTCTATGCGGAATAAAGTTACGCCCTTCAATAAGCCACATGAAAATGACTTCTAATGTTAACCAGTTTAATAAACTAATGCCGATACTTTTGACTATAAAATAGTCATGATCTAAGAATTTAAGTGCGTAGTAAAAAACAAGAGATAATACACAACCTAATATGATGGAATATATCGCTCCGAGGATATCATTAGGCCTGTCCAGTGTTATCATAAAGCTAGTGAGCTGATATACACTATACTTGGCAAATCCAAAGGTCATTAGAATTCTTGTCACGATTTCATAGGGAATCGTGGATAAAGCTCCCATAAACATAGCTAAAGTGGGTTTATCGTATTTCATCTTTCGTACTACCTTTATATCATAATATTCAAGACTAGTATTCCCAACATAAACATTTTTACAATTCTTTTTTTGCAATTCCTATGATAAGTTTGAGCAAGCCCATGCCCGCTGCAGTCGGGGCAGGGCCTTTATTTATACTGTCATGGGATAAAATATAAAATTCGACAAAACATTCTATTATTCACTGAAGGAATATGGCGCTATTTGAAGAATTTTCCTTATAAATGATCAAGCTGAAGGGAATTCATCAGAATGAATGGAAACTTTGACAAAGACTACTTTCAGTAAGACAAATGGTAAATTTTTTTATTATGAAAGGGGTTTTCAGGATGAACTATGAAGGTATTGCCAATTTTGTTCACGAGTGCGTCAAAAATCCCAAATTGCTAACCCAGGCTGACCAGCAGAGTAAAAATATCGTAAAACCCACTGAACTTCCTGTTATTCAAAATGTTTTTTCAAGGGGTAAGGTATCCGGGGGCGCCATTGCCATTGAAGTCAGTCCGCTTATTCAGTGGGCATAGAATAAATGAATTTTCAGCTTGATCAAAACATCTTTGCAGAAATTAATAGGATTATGGAAGCAACGAAACTTAGTGCTGAAATGTGTCAAATGATTCAAAATTCATTGAATGCAGACAGTAGTACGGGTGAATTATTTAAATGGGCCTATTTAACCACTATGAGTTGCGAGTGTACAGGGGGAAAGCCAGAAACTGCGCTGCCGGGAGCAATTGCGATGGAATTTTTTGCCTTGGCAGCGGATATTTTTGACGATATTCAAGATCAGGATCATGATGATCTGCCCTGGCGAAAAATTTCGGAGGCGAAAGCTATAAGCCTGGCAAATTGTCTTTTAATGTTAAGCGATGAGGCAATTAGCGAAATTCAGGATGATAGGATTTATAGAGAAATCAGTAAGACTATACACCACGCTGGGGTAATTGCCAGTGATGGTCAATTCAGGGAGTTCCTTTATGCTGACTGTGATCATATTTCTCTTGAGCAATGCTTTGAAATAGTCAAACGAAAGTCAGGAAGTTTGACTTCCTGTGCGTGTAAAATAGGAGCGATCCTGGGAGGGGCTTCAGATTCTATTAAAGAGTTGTTAGCAGAGTTTGGCCAAAACTTTGGGATCATGAACCAAATCCGCAACGATTTAAATGACTTTCTGGATTTTCAGAAAAAGCATGATTTTACAAATAATATAAAAACCCTACCCTATGTTTACCTTTTACACACAGCAAAAGAAGTGGGCCAGTTCCATCTGCTTAAAAAGGAAAAAGGCTACCGGTCGCAACAATTATTGGATAATGAAAAAGAATTGTTGAAAAGAACTTCTGCCGAAGAAGGGGTTAGTCAATATTGTGCCGTCATGTTTGAAATTTATCGCCATGTTGCTGGTGAAATCCTTGAAAGGCTTCCCGTTCCAGAAAAACAAAAGGAGAAGATGAAAAAACTTGTGGGAGAAATTTATTAATCGGCATATTTATTATTTAGCAAGTGTGATTTTCATTGTGCTAGGACTTGTTTACTTTGTTGCTTGTCTGGAACGGCCATATATAGGTCTTGATCTAAAAAACGTAAACGGCCACTGGCTGGTGGTAACATGCGATTCTATTGGCGAAGCGTATCAATCCGGGATAGAGTTGGGGGATGAAATCCTCAAAATTGACGGTAAAGATCCTAGTAAAAACCCTATTGTTCAAAAATGGGACATACTGGAAGATGCTACAACAATCGAATTCGTCAGTCCGGGGCAAATGACTTCCAAAGCAATTACTATACATAAACAAATTGATTTGTTTACAGCATTGAGTGAAATTCCGTTAATCATATTAGGGTTTACGTTTTGGCTACTGGGTTTTTTAACTTGGTACAAGCGACCTTTTTTAAAACAAGCTCGTACTTTATTTTGGATGCTTTGGTTATTTGCCTTAGCAATTATTTTAACTCGGGCTTCAGGCCGTTGTTTACTTTTGGCCAAAGAATTGGAGTTTGTTACGTTTTCATTAGCGCCTGTTTATCTTATTCGTTTTTTTTCAATCTTTCCTGTTGATCAGCCAAGAAAAATCAATAAATATGGCCAATTATCAATACTAATTATTCTTACGTTCATAATTATTTTGACAATTATGCAATTTTCAGGCATTGTCCAATTAGCAAGGCTAATAAGAAATCTGTCATTATTGAATATGCTTATTGGCATTATTATTTCGATATGGAACTTAAGTCAGGTAATAAAGTTACCAAAAGAACGGCCAGAAAAGAATGAAGCTGGTATTACTTTGTTAGGAATGATTATTGGGTTTTTGCCTAACATATTATTTGTTGCTATTCCGTTATTTTTCACTTTAAATATAAGGGTATATACCGAATTAAGTTTTCTATTTGTCGCCGCTATTCCTATTTCACTCTATTACGTTATTGCAAATAAATATTTACCGGATAGTCGAAGGTTGTATGAAATCATTATTACAAATTCTTTAGCCGGGATAATCATTAGTATCCTCACGTATTTTATCCTATACAAAATTAAATTTATTCAATCCATGAACTTCGAACTTTATTTAGCTGTATTTATTTTATCAATATTATTTATCATTTGTTTTTATTTAATACGAACAACAATAAGTAAAATATTTAATAATAATATAAGTCAAAGCAAATCCGGTGTTAAACAAAGAATCATTCAACTAGAAGAAAATACCACATTACTGTTAGCCAAAGATCAGCTCTTTGAAGATCTGATTCAGAATTTAGGGATTGACGGGGCTTTTGTTATTGTAGAAAACGAACAGACTGGCTGTTTTGAAAAGTCAGTTGGCCGGTTTAAAAATAATTGTAAAGAACAGTCAAAGTTAGAAGGGTATTTTCGTCAAAATCAAAAGCTGGACCTTGAAGCAGAGTTCATTCCAGAGGAGTTTCCAGCCGAAGTTTTTGTACCATTTGTTTCTCACAATTCTCGCTGTGGAATCTTCTTTGGCCATCGCTATTCTCATGTTAAATTTGATAAGTCCGAATTACCCTTTCTGACGTTACTTGCCGGTCAGTTAGCTTATCAGGTGCTGATGCAGCTCGTTGTTGTTGATCTGACTAAAGAAATTAATTACCTGAACAAAACATTCTCGAACTCTCATAGAAGAAACCGGGAACTTCAGCGTATTACCAATTCCTTAATCCGAATGATTGAACGAGGCAAAGGAAGTCTGGCCAAAGAAATATTGGATGGCCCGGTACAGAGCGTTCTGGATATCAGCCGTTGGTTGAAAATACTGGAAAAAGAAAATATAGATGATGATATGTTCCAACAGGCAATTTCGCGGATGAGGGATCTGATTAATGATTTGAACTATGATCTAAATCAAACGGTTCACAATTTACTTCCGCCAATTTTAGCGGATTTGGGTTTAATTCCTGCTATACAATTGCTGTTTCAGGATATTATGCTAAAGGAGCCAAGCTTCATTCTGCTGGAAACAGAAGGAATTGGATTAGACGATCGTTTTCCAGAGGATATCGAAATAGCCGCTTACCGCTTCATACAAAAAGGAATAATCAACTCCCTGCGTTATTCCGGTTCAAAGAAACAGACGGTCCGTGTTAAACTAAGTGGAGACAAATTGGAATTAACGGTAAGGGATAATGGCCAGGGATTTGATCCCGATCAACTTGGCAAAGGGTTCTTAGACGGGGCGCATTCCGGTTTAGCAATCATGAAAGAACGTATTGAGAGACTGGGTGGACAAATACTGATCAGTTCCGGTATGGAGCGTGGCACAACACTTCAAGCAACAATACCGATATATTAAGATGAATTGAAGTTAGGTGGGCAAATGAACGTTAAAGTTTTAATCGTCGACAGTCACGGGCCGTTTACGGAAAATACCAAAGTTCTTTTTTCCATGGAGCCGCAAATCGAAATCGTGGGAATTGTGAGAAACGAGGGAGAATGCCTTGATTTTGTCCGTCAATCTCCGCCTGATATCGTATTGCTGGATATTCATCTGAATGATGGCAACGGAATCTCTTTGATTGAACAAATCCAACGAATTGCGCCCATAGTAAAAATCATTTTGATGACTGAATGTAATCAGGAAGGGTATGTCATTGCAGCAAGGAATAAAGGGGCCCAGGGGGTAATCTTAAAGGATATGTATATCCGGGAAATGGTTCAAGCCATTCTAAGGATCATGGACGGCGGTTCTTACTTTTATCAAAGTCCTTTAGCTTTTCCAAAAAAACAAATAGACATCGATGATATGCACTTCCCAGTTAAACCTGTGGAAATTCTGGAAAAAATACTAACGCCTGAAGAAAAAGAAATCATGAGATTATTGGCCAAGAGGTTGTCCAACAAGGAAATTGCTTCTATTTTAGGCGTGTCGGTTCGTATCCTCAGTGAACGGATTAATATCATCCTTCTGAAATTTGGCGTGAATACCAAGTTAGAGGCTGTTTTAACCTGGCCTTTTGCAGAGCCTTAAGCTCTCCGTTTTCCAGTACCGATATGGGTCCATGCCCGCCGCAGACGAGGCAGGGCTTTTTATTTTTGTCTTCTAATTCTCCCAGCAGCCTCATGATCTGCTTGCGCATCTCGGTTGCTTTTTGCGAGTCGATGTTTACACTCCGCATCAGGTAAGGTGCCAGGGAGTTGAACGCGGCTCTTTCCTCGGAGAAGCCGCTGATATTCACGAGGTTATCACCGGTGAACACCAGGCCGTATTCTTCGCAGACAAAGATCATCTCGCCGTAAAGATGGCCGCCGCTGCCTTCGAAAACCTGGAATTTCAGATCAGCAACGGTGAATTCTGCGATCGCGATCAGTTCCTGATGTTCTTCGAGTGCCGTGGTCGGAAAGCCGGCGTCAAGTACTTCGAACTGCTCGGGATTTGGCGGGGTATAGCCGGAGATGATCCGGCTGAGTTTGCTGTAGCCCCAGCCAAGATCGCTGTTTTCACGGTAATCGGGGATTCCAGCGGCTTGACACCTTAGACTGTCGGCGCTCTTTTGGTTTAAGCCGATACGTATGCCGAGTTTAGAGAGCAGGCCGCAGTGGTCGACGTCGGCGTGGGTGATAAAAACGCGTTTTTTCAGGGTATCCCAGGCCGGAAAAAGCTCCTTGAATATCTTGAACATTTCTTCGGCATAGATTGCATAGCCGGTATCAATTAAAACGAGTTCTTCAGCTAAAGCAAGCACATAGGTGTTGCTGCCGCAGGGCGGCTGGATGCTGTACAGTGTGACCTGTTCGCTGATCCGGACCTGATCGATGTCGGCGCTGAAATGGCTGCCGCGGTATTTGCTGATAAAATATGCAAAACGACGGATATAGCCAAAGACTTTTTTGGGGCTCTCACCGGTCTCCTGCAGCATCTGGAGGATCCGGTTCGATTCGGAGATGAATTCAATGGTTTGTTCTGTACTTAAAGAAAGGATATGCTGCATTTCATTCGCCAGCCGGATATAGAAAATCGTATTGTCCAAATTCTTTTCAAAATCGTCATATTCGATGATATCAATCTGATAAACTACGCTGATATCATCGAGCAACATTTTAATCATATCCGGATTTTCGATCAGCAGGCCCATTTTGAAATCCTGATAGGGTGTACCGTTGGCACTCGAATTCAAATACGAGATATTAATATTATAGAGGTCCAGAATTTTAAGGACAGGCAGTACGGCACCAGGCCGGTCCGGAATTTTGATATTGACCTCGATGACGCGTGTTTCAGAGAGTTCATTTTTAAGATAACCGACCGTTTCGAGTTCTTTGGCGATTTTCTGATGGTTTTCGGCAGTGGCCTCGACATCCAGAAACAGCATATGCAGGTCAACAGCCTTATTGTAGCTCACGCGGACAATATTGCCGCAGTATTTGGCAATGATCTTGGAAGCGAGCAGGAAAGCTCCTGTCTTATCAGGCATACGGGTAACATAAGATTTTCTGTTCATAACTACCTCAAATCAAATAATTGGCTGTATTTATTATAAAGTTCTGCTCGTTAATTTTCTACAACATCATACATTCAACCCTATTTTAGAAGCCAAGAAAATTTATATTTACATAATGAAAAATAATACGTATTATACATATCGTAACATAATTCACAAATAACTTTATTTTTGTCTAAGTTCGGTATGTTTTTCAGAGAGATGTACAGGTACGTATTTTTAAGAACGACAGAGGAAAGTTAAAGAATATGAAATTAAACGTTACACGACAGTCCCAGGTAGCCGCCGTTGGCATACTTTTGCTGGCAGTTGTTCTAATGGCTGGAAAATTATTAATCTCAGTTAATATCATTAAATTTCATACTCCGAATCACTTATTCAGTCAGGACACTATTTTCTCTTTCCGTGATTATTTAGAAAAGATAGGGGCTATTGTAACCTTGGATGAAAAAGCCCAAGAAATTACAATCCAAACAGGCTTGGATAGCTATTACCTTGAAATCAAGACCGATTCGGTGAAAGGAATTCCAATCTATGTCAACAACGTGTATATCGGCAAAACACCGCTTAAAAAAAGGCTTTTAGCAGGAAAGTACGTGGTTATGGCGAAAAATTCCGGACATGTGAGCTCAATACGCTATTTAACACTTAAACCGGAAACTGCTTCGAATAAACAGATTATACTACCGGTGGACCAAAAAGACTATGAAGGATTCCTGGATGAAATTATCTTGCTTGGCTACAAACCTATAAGGGTTATGGATTACTATAACCATGCTCCAATTACCAAGAAAACTATCGTTTTAAGGCATGATGTGGATGTATCCGCTGAGAAGGCCTTAGCTATGGCAAAAATCGAACACCGCAGAGGAGTTAAAAGCACCTATTATTTTCGTTGGTGCACCGCCGATCCTGAAGTTCTCAAAGAAGTAAGGGCGCTGGGACATGAAGTTGGACTGCATTACGAGACTTTGGCAGATTATTCTCGGCTAAATCATCTCAAATCTGCACAGGATATAACGCCGGCTGTCAAACAAGAATTGCGAAGACGATTAAAGTCAGAGATTGCTCATTTCCGACAGCAATTTGGAAATGTATATACCATTGCTTCCCACGGGGCAGAAGAGAATATCAGGCTTGGCGTTACGAATTATCAGGCAATTATGGCCGGAGAGGATCCGCACGATTATAGTATTATCGGCACTGCCTATGGCCCCATAATCCAACACTTCACGTATATGAGCGATTCAGGCGGTATCTGGGAACCATTTCCTTACCCAAAACTCGAAGAAAGTAACGCCGGCCCGTTTTATATCTTGATTCATCCCATCCATTGGGCTTCCGGTTTAAACTGATAACCTTATAGCCGCTGCACAGGCATGCTCTAAAAAATGTCTTTGCATATTTGCTGCTTCAATAAAAGAAACTATGGGATCGTTATTTTTTGTAAATAATGGTATGATATAGTATAATAGTTAAATCATTTTCATATAAAGGATTTTGTAAGAACCTAATCTGCTGTGGGTTGAAAGGAGATACAAAGTGAAAAGATACGCAAAACAATGCCTTTCAGTAATGTTAACTTTAATCTTATGTCTGGGTGCATTTGTCCCCGAGGCTTTAGCATCGACGATCCCTACCCACCGTATTTCTGGGGATACACGGTATACCACTGCCGCTAATATTGCCAAAGAAGGTTGGTCCGGAGGCTCACAATGGGCGATTATCGCCTGTGGAAGTAACTTTCCTGATGCTTTGGCGTCAACCCCTCTGGCAGCAAAGTATAATGCTCCAATCTTACTGACGGAAAAAGACAGTTTAACAGCAGTTACGAGGTCCACGCTGACTGCGCTAGGCACAAAGAATGTCTATATTGTCGGTGGACCAGCTGTCGTTTCTACGGCTGTTGAAACCCAGCTGAAGTCGATGGGAATCTCAGTTACCCGACTGTCCGGAAGCGACAGATATTATACCTCGGTTGAGATAGCTAAACGTATCGGTAATACATCCGGAATGCTTGTCGTCGCTCCTGGGGGTGATTATCCGAATGCGCTTTCGATTTCATCCTACGCCGGCAAAAAACAAATTCCAATGATCCTGGTGGATAAGAGTACGGTCAGCGAAAGCCTGGAACAATATATTGCAAACAACAGTATTCAGCAAACTTATGTGATCGGCAATACTGCTGAGATCAATGATTCAGTCTTCAACGCCCTCCCAAGCCCGACACGCATTCAAGGAAGTGACCGCTATGCTACAAATCTAGCGGTTTTGAAAGCTTTTGAGCCCGAATATGCCTTTGACAATACATTTTTAGCAACCGGTAATAATTTTGCCGATGCTCTGGCAGGCTCATCCTATGCCGCGAAATTGAGCTCACCGATTATCTTGACCGGAAAAACATCAGACAGCCGCATTAATAATTACTTAGCAGCCATTAGCTCCAGTATTACACAGCTGAATATACTTGGCGGGGAAGCTGCAATTTCATCATCCCTAGTCAACAGTTACCTTGGGATTGAAACGGGAGGGACCTTAACCGCCAAAGAGATTTTTGCCAAGGTCAGCCCTTCTATCGTTTACATTGAGACTTATGACAGCAGCGGGAATGCTCTGGGGAGCGGCAGCGGTTTTATTGTTGATTCCAGCGGCAAGGTTGCGACGAACTACCATGTAATTGAAGGCTCGTACAGTGCTAAAGTAAAGACCGCGGCAGGGACATCCTATGATGTCCAAAAGGTCTTAAGTTATAACGAAACAACCGATTTGGCCATACTTAAAATTAGTGCGACAGGATTGACTGCTGTCTCCCTCGGTGATTCTAGCCTGATTGAAACAGGAGATAATATCTATGCAATCGGTAACCCGTTCGGATTGGAAAATACTTTGTCTAACGGTTTAATCAGCACAAAATTCAGAGATATTAATGGAACGACATATATTCAGATTTCTGCCCCGATCAGTTCCGGGTCAAGCGGCGGTGCGCTGGTGGATGAGCAGGGAAAAGTCATCGGTATCACAGCCGCCGTATATTATGGCGGCCAGAACCTGAACTTCGCAGTTCCGATTAACCTGTTAAAACCTATGCTCTTGGAGAATATTAATAAAACACTGCCGGAAATTTTACCGGCCATTTACAGTGTCTTTGCCAATATGGCTTCTTATATTCAGAATGCCTATGGCACAAATGTGATTGCAGGCCAAACAATCAAATATTCCGTTACCGTGACTGCCTATCAGGGTAATACCGATACTTCCCATGATGGAAGTGCATTTATTGTATTTACGGTGACCCCTGAGACAGATGCTGCTGAATCGGACGTGCTGGATAATCATTCCGAAGCTTATCTTGTGTGGCTGGAGGCTATGCTGAATGACCTTCAAACAAGATATGGCCCGAATGTGTTTAACGGTGGAATGTACTACGGAGACTCATTCTATATCTTATTTGATAATTGGGACGGGTATACTCAATACTGGTATTAGGAGATTCGTTAAAGGCTTTTCAATCCTGCCAAGTCGTGCTAATCTACCCATAGAGAATTAATCGGAAGGGTGGTGGTACGATGGGTCTTGGCAGAGTGCGTTTCATCGATGATTCAGTGGAGCTGCCAAAAATTACGGGCAAAATGCTGGCCAGAATCTTCCGGTATTTTATTCCGTACTGGAAACAAACCGCCGTGATCATCCTGTCCCTGGTCGTTTCAGCGCTGCTTGGACTCGTACCTCCCTTAGCGACCAGGAGTATATTAGATGAGGCTCTGCCTCAGCACGATATGAAGTACCTGGCGATTCTGATGCTGGTTGCCATCGGGGCAGCTATCTTAAGCGGTTTGTTGATGGTCGGACAAAATTATCTCAAAACCTTGATTGCCCGGAATATCATCTATAAGATGAAAAACCAGATGTTTGACCATATTCAGCATATGTCCCTGCGTTTTTTCTCCTCGGTCAAACCGGGTGAAATCATCACGCGGATGAACAGCGATATCAATGGCGTCCAGGAAATGCTGAACAGCACGATCATCAATACGCTCAGTAGCACCCTGACGCTTGTCACCACAGCTGCGGCGCTGATCTCGATGAACTGGAAACTGGCGATTGTCGGCATGGTAATCGTTCCGCTTTTTGTCATACCAACACGCAAAGTCGGCAAAGTCAGATGGAAGATTGTATCCCAGACCCAGGCCAAGGTCGATGAACTGAACCAGATTTTACAGGAGACATTCAGCATCAGCGGTTCGATCTTGATGAAAATTTTTACGAAAGAAAAAGCGGATTATACGAAATTCGAGAAAGTCAATCGGGAAGAATCCCGCCTGCGGACAAAAGAGTCTTTAGCCGGGCAATGGTTTACGATGACTATCAGCATCTTTACCTTCATTGGGCCGATGCTCATCTATTTTTTTGGCGGTTACCTCTATATGCATGGGGAAATCACTGTCGGGGAAATTGTGGCTTTTGTAGCACTGCTGGCCAGGCTTTATACCCCTGCAGCCCAGCTGTCAAATATCCATATCAATGTTGTCCGTTCGTTCGCTTTATTTCAGCGGATCTTCGACTATTTTGACCAGCCGTTTGAGATTGTGGATCGTGACAAAGCGAAAACCATTGTCTCAGTTGTCGGTCAAGTTGATTTTGAACACGTTTCCTTTTCATATGATCATAAAATACCTGTTCTCCAGAATATCAGCTTCTCCGTTGCCCCCGGAACCATGGTCGCGCTGGTCGGTCCGAGTGGGGCAGGGAAGACAACCATCACGAATCTAATCCCAAGACTGTACGATGTTATGGACGGCTGTGTTAAAATTGATGGAGAAGATATCAGGGATCTGACACTTCAGTCCCTGCGCAGGCAAATTGGCATTGTAATGCAGGAGCCTTATTTATTTAATGACACAATTGAAGAAAACCTAAAATACGCCCGGGAAGATGCCACGGTAGCTGAAATGATAGAAGCCTGCAGGGCAGCCTATATCCATGATTTTATCATGACGCTGCCGGACAAATACCAGACGGTGGTCGGAAACAGGGGAATCAAGCTGTCAGGAGGGGAGAAGCAGCGGATCTCGATTGCCCGCGTCATCCTGAAGGATCCCCGGATCATTATCTTTGATGAAGCAACTTCTTCCCTGGATTCAGTGTCCGAGCTGTACATTCAAAAAGCAATGGTTCCTCTGCTGCAAGGGAAGACAAGTTTTATTATTGCCCACAGGCTTTCCACGGTACTGGCAGCCGACCAGATCCTTGTCGTAGAAAAAGGACGGATCGCGGAAGTAGGAAAACATGCGGACTTATTGTTACGGGACGGGATCTATAAAAAGCTGTATGATACACAGTTCAAGAACCAGACAATATAAAATATAATTCTTAATAAGTATGATCTAAGTTAAGCGAAGGCAGACGAAAGATCCAAACCAATTACTGTTTGGATCTTTCGTCTGCTATTATCTGCTGCTTATTCAGCTAAATTAAATAGATTCGTACTCAGATATTTTTCCCCGCGATCAGCAAACAGGACCACGATCAATCCTTCTTCGATATCTTTGATGCATTCCAAAGCTGCAATCATTGCGGCTCCGCTGCTCATGCCGACAAAGATGCCTTCCTGGAGGACGATGGCTCTGGCCATGACAAAAGCGGCCTCAGATTCAATCATGACTGTCCGGTCTATCTTGCTAGGATCATAGATTTCCGGCACAATGGCCTCTTCCATGTTTTTAAGACCCTGAATATAATGGCCCTTCTCAGGGTGGGCTTCAATAATTTGAACCGCAGGATTCTTGTCCTTTAGACCCATGCCAACGCCCATGAGCGTCCCTGAGGTACCAAGCGCGGAAACGTAGTGAGTGACTTTTCCGTGGGTCTCCTCCCATATTTCATGCGCAGTCGTATAATAATGGGCGAGCTTATTGTATTCGTTTGAGAATTGGTTCGGCATGAAATATTTCTCTGGATACATCCTGCAGAGCTCATGCGCTCTGCGGATTGCTCCGTCAGTTCCCTGGGAAGAGTCGGTCAGGATTGTCCTGGCACCAAAAGCTTCGATCATTTTGCGGCGCTCCACGGATACGGCTTCACTCATCACGATTTCAACCTTATATCCTTTAACAGCACCGATCATGGCGAGGCCAATCCCTGTGTTACCGGAAGTCGGTTCAATAATGGTCTTGCCAGGGACAAGCGAGCCACACGCTTCGGCTTGCTCAATCATTTTTAAGGCAATGCGGTCTTTGATGCTTCCAGTCGGATTAAAACCCTCCAGCTTTGCGTACAGCGCAACGTGCGGCTTCGGATTTAATCTGTTGATCCGGACCAACGGAGTATGTCCAATGGTCTCGAGAATATTATTGTACACAAGCATCTTCCTCTCTGATCATTCAATACTAAGAATACTATACACTATCTTTGTTGGCAGGGAAATCCTGTTAAACTCTCTTTTTTGCTATGAAATAAAATTTAAATTGTCTGAATTTCTGTCAACATCTTGATTTTTGAAAGGAATGTGATAATATTTAGCGAATAAGAATATTTCTGGTTAAATTTTCGTAGTTGATTTTCAAGAAGACTTGGCTAGCGCCTGATATAAATGAAGAAGTACAAGCTTTATGCAATAAAAATGCTTTGAACGATTAATATTAATGATAAAGGAGAGATTGATATGGCTACTTATTTTGATGAACCTTCTCATACTTTTGGAGAATATTTATTAGTACCCGGGTATTCTTCAGCAGACTGTACCCCGTCAAATGTAAGTCTGAAGACTCCCGTTGTAAAATACAAAAAAGGTGAGGAATCTTCCATTAACATGAATATTCCTCTGGTATCGGCAATCATGCAGTCTGTTTCGGACGATAAAATGGCAATCGCTCTGGCCAGAGAAGGCGGTATTTCGTTTATTTATTGCTCTCAACCGATTGATACACAGGCTCAGATGATTGCGCGTGTCAAAAACTATAAGGCAGGTTTTGTGACCAGCGATTCCAATATCACCCCGGACAGCACGCTGGCGAACATTTTGGCCCTGAAAGCCAAAACGGATCATTCCACAGTGGCTGTGACCTCAGACGGTACAGCTTCGGGTAAGCTGCTGGGTCTTGTTACGACCAGAGATTACCGCGTCAGCAGAATGTCCAAAGATACGAAAGTCAAAGAATTCATGACGAAGTTTGAGGATCTGATCTGCGGAAACGATCAAGTCACCCTGAGTGAAGCCAATGATATTATTTGGGACCATAAGCTGAATGCTTTACCTTTGATTGATAAAGACCAAAACCTTAAGTATCTGGTCTTCCGCAAAGACTACGATTCCCATAAAGAATACGAGAGGGAGCTTCTGGATACCTCCAAACGGTATATTGTCGGAGCTGGGATTAATACCAGGGACTATGAAGAACGGGTGCCTGCGCTGGTCAATGCCGGAGCGGATGTTCTTTGCATTGATTCTTCCGAAGGCTTTTCGGAATGGCAGAAAAGGACGATTGACTTTATTCGCAAAAAATACGGTGAATCCGTAAAGGTGGGTGCCGGGAACGTCGTGGACCGCGATGGATTTTTATTCCTGGCCGAAGCTGGGGCTGACTTTGTCAAAGTCGGTATTGGCGGCGGGTCGATCTGTATTACCCGCGAACAAAAAGGGATAGGCCGCGGACAGGCTACCGCGTTGATTGAAGTTGCCAATGCGCGCGATGAATATTTTAAGGAAACCGGAATCTACATCCCCGTCTGCTCGGATGGCGGTATCGTCCATGATTATCATATTACGCTGGCTCTGGCGATGGGTGCCGATTTTATCATGCTTGGCCGGTATTTCTCACGTTTTGATGAGAGTCCGACGAACAAAGTCAATATCAATGGCAGCTACATGAAGGAATACTGGGGAGAAGGCTCTAACCGTGCCAGGAACTGGCAGCGCTACGATCTCGGTGGTGACGGCAAGCTTTCTTTTGAAGAAGGCGTTGACTCCTATGTGCCATACGCCGGCAGTTTAAAAGACAACGTAACCCTGAGCCTGAACAAAGTCCGTTCAACCATGAGCAACTGTGGGGTTCTGACGATTCCAGAACTGCACAAAAACGCCAAACTCACGCTCGTATCCGCAACAAGCATCGTGGAAGGCGGTTCACATGACGTCTTACTGAAGGATAACAGCTATATAAAATAAAAAATTGCCTTAAAAACAGTAATGTCGTTGACGATCATGCCAAAAAAGAATTATACTTAAATATGTTATTTTGCAATTTCAAAGCTTGTCTTTCTTCAAAGGGCAAGCTTATTGGTTTGTTGGTCAATATTAGTCTATTGGTCTTGATCTGCTTTAGGAGGACGATTCATGGAACAAGTACTTTTAATGGGGAATGAGGCAATTGCTATGGGAGCTATCCGGGCCGGCGTTGCGGTTGTAACCGGCTACCCTGGCACGCCTTCCACAGAAATATTGGAAACTGTCGCCCGGAAAAATCCCGGGAATATTTATGTTGAATGGTCGGTTAATGAAAAATCTGCGCTGGAAGTTGCGGCTGGTGCAGCCTATACTGGTCTCCGAACGATGGTGACCATGAAACAGGTTGGTCTTAATGTTGCTTCCGATCCATTAATGAGCCTCGCTTATATCGGGGTAGAGGGGGGAATGGTCATCGTTGTTGCTGATGATCCCGGACCTATTTCTTCCCAGACAGAGCAGGATACCCGCCATTTCGCTTCTTTTGCCAAACTGCCTGTCTTTGACCCATCTTCACCGGAAGAAGCTTATCAGATGATTGGCGATGCGTTTGCTTATTCGGAAAAATATAAGACCCCGGTCTTATTTCGTCCAACCACGCGTGTTTGTCATGGTAGCGCCTCTATGATATTTGAACCCGCTCAGGCGGCTTTTTCGGTCGGTGCTTTTGTCAAAAATCCGAAGTGGACGATTTTTCCTCGTCTTTCTTATGAAAAGCATCTGCAAATTGAAGCCAGGCGTCCAATACTGGAAGCGGACTTTTCGTCCTATCCCTGCAATACATTAACCGGCAGCGGTAAAAGAGGTATTGCCACAGGAGGCATCAGTTATGCTTATACGTGTGAAGCAATCCAGGCCCTGAAGGAGTGCCGTCAACGCGAAAACGATATACAGAAGAATAGTTCGGATATTGACTATAAACTGTTCAAAGTTTCAACGCCGCATCCTTTTCCGGTAAAACTGGCCCTAGAGTTCTTAAGTGGCCTCGATGAAGTTCTGGTGATCGAAGAACTGGACCCAGTGATTGAAAAAGAATTGATTTTCCTGTGCGGCCAATACCATTTGCCTGTCAACGTCTTCGGCAAACTGAGTGGCCATAGCCCTCAGGCCGGGGAAAACAGCGTTGAAATCGCACTCAAGGCAATCACGAAATTCTTAAAGAAGCCCAATCAGGATGAAGATTGCCGTCTAAATCTCTCCACATTGAATGCTAAACATGAGGATATAAACAATAAAGAAGAAAACATAGCTGAAGAGGATCAACAGATTGTAGAAGTTATACAGCCTGAGCAGCAGCCGGACCTGCCGGTCCGGCCTCCGGTACTCTGTGCCGGGTGTCCGCACCGCGCTTCTTTTTACGCGGTGAAAAAAGCCATGAAAGGTAAGAAAGCGGTCTTTTCCGGTGATATCGGCTGCTATACGCTTGGTAATGCAAGTCCGCTGGAGATGGTCGACACCTGCCTCTGCATGGGTGCAGGCATTACGATTGCCCAGGGACTGCACCGCGCTGAACCGGATACGGTTAACTTTGCATTTATCGGTGATTCAACCTTTTTTCATACAGGCATTGCCGGTGTGATTAATGCTGTTTACAATGAAACTGATATCGTATTGATTATCCTCGACAATTCGACAACGGCGATGACCGGCCATCAGCCACACCCGGGCACAGGGAAAACCATGATGGGAAGTATCGCTGAAAAAATTAGTATTCCGGTTGTCCTTCGGGCCTTGGGTGTTAAACAGATTACGACATGCAATCCGCTCAACTTAAAACAAGCGATCGCTACCGTCCAAGATGCTGCAGCGGTGCGCGGCGTTTCAGCGGTGATCTTTGAATATCCGTGTATTGCAATAGCCAAACCAGGGCCCCGATTTACGGTCGATCCCGGAAAATGCAGTGGCTGCAAGCGCTGTATCAAAGAATTGGGCTGTCCGGCCATTACTTGGAAAGTGGATAAGGCTGAAATTGATTCGGCTTTATGTTACGGTTGCTCCCTCTGTACACAGATCTGTTCTTTTGCTGCGATAGGAGGTGAGCCGGTATGAATATTATCTTAGCTGGGGTAGGCGGTCAGGGAATTGTCCTGGCTTCCAAAGTTATTGCCCAATCCGCGATGCAAAAAGGCTTAAAAGTTCGTACAGCGGAGACGATCGGCATGGCCCAGCGGGGTGGCTGCGTTGTCAGCCATGTAAGGATCGGTGAAAATATTCACGCTCCGCTGGTAGCACTGAAGACAGCTGATCTGGTGATAGGCTTTGAACCCGCGGAAGCTGTACGGGCGCTTCCTTTTTTAAAGCCTCAAGGGACCGTCATTGTCAGTCAAAAAGCAATTAAACCGGTCACAGCTTCACTCTCGGCTGAAGGCTATGAGGGGAAGACGATGCTGGACTATCTGCAAAACAGTGTCAGCCGGCTCTATATTGTGGATAGCGATGCAGTCTGTTCTGTCTGCGGCTCATCAAAAGTCTTAAACACTGCCTTACTCGGTGCAGCAACAGGCAGCGGTGTACTTGGTTTTACACTTACGGAAATCGAAACTGCTCTGGAAAGCGTATTGCCGGCTAAACTGCTGGACATGAACATTCAGGCCCTTCGGGCTGGTGCCCAAAATATAGAAGAGGGGAATATTTGTGTATGAAACGGATGAATGAAACCCAGTTTGCAGCAATTAAAAATACTCTGACCAAGCTCTGTAGTCTCGACGGCTTTTACAGCAAGAAATTTGCAGGCAACGAACTTCAGAGCATGCAAAGCCAGGAAGATTTTGAAAAATTACCATTTACCAATAAAGATGATCTGAGAGAAGCTTATCCGCTTGGCCTGCAGGCTGTTCCCGACAGTGAGATTGTCCGGATTCATTCCTCTTCCGGAACCACCGGCACCCCGGTCATTATTCCGTATACAAGGCGAGATGTCGAGGACTGGGCCATCATGTTTAAACGCTGCTATGAAACAGCGGGTCTGACCAACTTGGATCGGGTTCATATTACACCAGGTTACGGCTTGTGGACAGCAGGCATCGGCTTTCAGAACGGAGCTGAGCTTTTAGGGGCCATGGTTATTCCGATGGGCCCCGGTAATACCGACAAACAAATTCAAATGATGATGGATTTAAAGAGTACCGTTTTGTGCGCGACTTCATCTTATGCCCTTCTCCTGGCTGAAGAAATTGCCAAAAGGGGCGTCAAGGACAAAATCCACCTGCGTAAAGGCGTTATTGGGTCAGAACGCTGGGGTGAAAAAATGCGCCGACGCATCGCCGGTGAACTAGGTGTTCAATTATACGATATCTATGGCTTGACTGAGATTTACGGACCGGGTATCGCGATGAGCTGCGATTACGAATGCGGCATGCATTATTGGGATGAGTATCTATACTTTGAGATTATCGATCCGCATACCGGCCAGCAGGTACCGGAAGGCGAAATCGGGGAACTCGTGATTACGACCTTAAAGAAGGAAGGCGCGCCGCTGATTCGCTACCGCACCCATGACTTAACCCGTTTCCTGCCAGGAGAATGTGCCTGCGGCCTGGCTTATCCCAGAATCGATACCATTATTGGCCGTACCGATGATATGGTCAAAGTTAAGGGCGTCAATATTTTCCCGGGTCAGATTGATGAGCTTCTGCGCGAAGTAGAAGGCGCCAGTAGTGAATACCAGGTCATGATTGACCATTTAAGCGGCAAAGATATTATGACGCTGTTCTTTGAGACCGAAAACAATGCAGATAAAAAGCAGCTCGAACAAGACGTCAAACAACATTGTAAAGCAAAAATTGGGATCTCCGTCGTCCCGAAGGCCGTAGCTATCGGAGAACTTCCCCGAAGTGAAAAGAAATCAACCCGTATTTTTGATAACCGCTACTGATTTTACATTTTTATAATTTAGCATCTTAATAAGTCAACTGTTGATAAATAAATGTTGTCACGGTAGAACGGGAGGAGATTAAACAATGCCCATTACTGAATTGTTGGTACGCAACGCAACGTTGTACGGACAGGAGAAATGTCTGACCGAGATTAATCTGGATCTTCAGGAAAGCCATAATGTCACCTGGAGAGAGTATGAACTGATCGAAAACAATCCGGCAGGGGAATACCGGCTGGAAATGACCTGGCGGGTTTTTGACGAGAAAGCGAACCGTATGGCGAATCTGCTTCTGAAAAGAGGCATTAAGAAAGGCGATAAAGTCGCCATTTTATTAATGAATTGCCTTGAATGGTTGCCAATTTACTTCGGTATCTTAAAATCCGGCGCTGTTGCAGTCCCTTTAAATTTTCGCTACACAGCTGAAGAAATCAAATACTGCCTGGAATTGTCCGATACAATTGCGTTGATCTTCGGACCGGAATTTATTGGCCGAGTTGAAACCATTTATGATCAAATCCCTAAAGTCAGAGCGCTTTTATTTGCGGGTGAAAACCGTCCGTCTTTTGCGGAGAATTACGACCGGCTAGCAGCAAACAGTTCCTCGGAGGTTCCGCAAGTTGTATTGTCTGAAGATGATGATGCGGCCGTCTACTTTTCTTCTGGGACGACCGGTTTTCCGAAAGCCATCCTACATACACACCGGAGCTTAATGTCGGCCTGTTATACGGAACAAAACCATCATAGACAGACCCGTGACGACAATTTCCTGTGCATACCGCCGCTATATCATACCGGCGCCAAAATGCACTGGTTTGGCAGCCTGCTCTCGGGCAGCAAAGCTGTCCTGCTGCGCGGCGTCAAACCGGAGTGGATTCTAAAGACGATCAGCGAGGAAAAAATCACCATCGCCTGGCTTCTCGTTCCATGGGCCCAGGATATTCTGGATGCAATAGAGAGCGGCAAAGTCAAGCTGGAGGATTATGAGCTTTCCCAATGGCGCCTGATGCATATAGGGGCCCAGCCGGTACCTCCCAGCCTGATCCGCCGCTGGAAAAACTATTTTCCAAATCATCTGTACGATACAAATTACGGTCTGAGTGAGTCCATCGGACCGGGCTGTGTGCATCTTGGCATAGAGAACATCCATAAAGTGGGCGCGATTGGGATACCCGGTTATCAGTGGGAAGTTCAAATTACGGACGAAAACGGCTGTCCGGTCCCACAGGGTCAGGTAGGGGAACTGAGGGTCAAAGGTCCGGGTGTCATGAAATGCTACTACAACGACCCTGAAGCCACGGCTGTGGCCCTGAAAGATGGCTGGCTGCTGACCGGTGATGTGGCCAGGATGGATGAGGACGGCTTTATTTATTTGGTCGATAGGAAAAAAGATGTGATCATCAGCGGCGGCGAAAATATTTATCCGGTTCAGATCGAAGACTTCCTGCGTGCACATACGTCGATTAAGGATGTCGCAGTGATTGGTCTGCCTGATCCGCGCCTGGGTGAGATTACCGCAGCAATCATCGAACTCAAACCGGGAAGTATCTGCACAGAAGAAGATATCGGCGTTTTCTGTGCACCAATGCCCCGCTATAAACGTCCGCGCCGGATTATCTTCGACAAGGTCCCGCGCAATCCAACCGGTAAGATTGAGAAACCGCGTTTAAGGGAAAAATACGGGGCAGCCACCCTAATTGCCGCCCAGACAGAAAATGGTCTATAATTAATGAGATGAAATAAAACCATTGATAAAAATAATCATTGATAAAAGTAATCATAGCTAAGAGGAATCATCCATGAAGTAAAACGAGGGGATCCACATGTTAAATGATTGTGCGCTCAATTTTCTCGTAAAAGATTTTCAAGAGAAAACAGCCGAACTGGCTCAAACCGCCATGGGTATCCTGAAAGCGGACACGGTGATCCGGGGCGGCCGGATCATCAATGTAAATACTTGTGAAATCGAAGAAAACAAGGACATTGCGATCAAACACGGCCGGATTGTCCTGGTCGGTAATGCCGCGCCTGCTATCGGGGAACAGACGAAGATCATCGATGCCTCAGGCTATACGCTGGCACCCGGTTTTCTGGACGGACATCTGCATGTCGAGAGCAGCATGGTCACGCTGAGGGAATTCACCAGAGCTGTCCTGCCGCAGGGAACGACGTGCATTGTTATGGACCCGCATGAGATTGCCAATGTCTTCGGTCTGGAAGGCGTTAAGATGATGGTCGAAGAAGGACAGGCCATGCCGCTTAAAGTATTTGCAACAATGCCGTCCTGTGTACCTGCTGCTCCGGGTTTTGAAGATGCCGGAGCGATCATCGGCCCGGCTGAAATCGAAGAAGCCTTGCAGGACAGCAGGATCATCGGGCTCGGGGAAATGATGAATTATCCGAGAGTCATCTCTGGTGATGCGCAGGTTCATGCCGAATTAAAGGTAACGCTGAACGCCGGCAAGCCGGTTACCGGGCATTACGCTTCTGCTGATCTCGAACAAGGATTGCAGGCTTATGCAGCAGCCGGGATCCTGTCCTGCCATGAAAGTACGACCAGGGAGGATGCCCTGGCCCGGATGCGTCTCGGTATGTATGCCAAACTGCGGGAAGGCTCAGCCTGGCAGGACGTTAAGGAAACCGTCCGGGCCATTACTGAAAACAAAGTAGATTCCCGGTATGCCGTGCTGGTGACGGACGATGTGCATCCGCATACCCTTTTGGCCAAAGGACACCTCAACCATGTGATCCGCCAGGCGATTCGCCAGGGTGTCAATCCGGTTACGGCGATTCAAATGGCAACCATTAATCCTGCTCAGTGTTTCGGGCTTGACCGGCATCTCGGGAGTATCTCGCCCGGCAGATGTGCAGATATTGTTTTTCTGCGTGACCTCGCGGAAGTCACCGTGGAAAAGGTGATGATAGACGGGGAAATCATAGCAGAACAAGGACGGATGCTGGCTGAAATTTCATCCGTCAGCTATCCAGAGAAGTTCCGCAGTTCCGTTCATCTGTCCAATAAACTGAAATCCGGAGACTTCATCATCAAAGCTCCGGAAGGAAGAACGACGGTCAGGGCACATGTCATCGAGATCAAAGAAGCCCAGACCGGAACCCTTCATCGCGTGATCGAGATGGGAACAGCGCAAGGACAGGTATGTCCTGACATTACAGCCGATATTGCCAAAGTTATGGTCCTGGAAAGGCACGGCGGCCCAGGGAATTATGGCCTAGGATATGTAAAAGGTTTCCAGATGAAGAGCGGGGCAGTCGCATCAACAGTAGCTCATGACAGCCATAATCTGATTATTATCGGTGTAAACGACGAGGATATGGCGCTTGCCGGCAATACGGTGGCTGACCTTGGCGGCGGGATGGCCGCAGTGAGAGACGGGAAAGTGCTGGCCGTACTACCTCTACCGATTGCCGGCTTAATGTCGGATAGACCGGTCGAGGAAGTGGCCGGAATGGTGGCTCAGCTTGATGAAGCCTGGAAAGAGCTTGGATGTAATTTGGTCTCGCCATTTATGACCATGGCGCTCTTAAGTCTGCCTGTTATCCCGGAACTGCGCCTGACGAACCGTGGACTGATTGATTGTCTGAACTTTTCATTCCTGTCTTTGCTCGAATGATACGCTCCAATGATACGACTTCACCCGATGAACATTTCAGTGTTAATAATCCAGGGATCTAGTCCATTTAATAGCTTCCACATATAAAAGCATAAAGCGTTTAATGCCGAGTTTATTGATCAGATTCTGATTTTCGACTTCGCTCCATTGCGCATTTTCAAAGTCAATGATGAAATTCAATAAGCGCCGTTGTTTATTATCCTGGCCGAGCAAGGCCAGTTTTACATGATCCGGTAGGGAAAGGCCATGGAGCACCTGCTCCATGCTTTTGTTCAGCAGAATGTCAATGGAAGAAAACATCCCGGTAAAAAAGAATTCAGAACTGCTCATTTTATCTCCCAGTTCTGAAGCTAAAAGTTCCATTAGTTTTCCTCGGATAAGTGACAATTTGATCAGTTCTGCATTCTCGATATTTTGCAGATCTTTCAGCATGATGATTGAGCTCCAACGGTACAGTTCTTTTAAGCCAAGGTGGGCAAGCGCCTGCGGGATAGAATTGATTTTATTTTTTGTCCCAAGATATATGGAGTTGGCAAGTTTAAAAATTTTATAGGTCAGGCCGAGATCACTTTGAACGATATTGCCAATTACCGCATAGCTCGGTTCAGGCATTTTGAGTTCCTGAATGATTTTCAATATATTGCTGTTCAAGGATACAATCTCTTTGGAATTAATGATCGAAGGTTTGCTGAAAAAATAACCCTGAAAATAATCATATCCCATTTCATAAGCGCGCTGAAATTCTTCCCGCGTTTCTATTTTTTCAGCGACAAACTTAACCTTTGTGTGAAATTTCTTGATAAGCTTACGCTGAAGTTCTTCATTTACAGCCGGGTACTCTATTTTAATGATGTCTGCTGTTTCGATTAACGGCAAGTAGCTTTGATCGAACACAAAATCGTCAAGTGCCACCAGATAACCCATCTCTCTGACCCGTTTACAGGCTTCAACGGTTGACTGCGCTACCTTTTTCCGTTCAAGTATTTCCAGCACGACATTGTGATTCGGAAGCAGCGAGGGGATATCACTGTCAACAAGATCCTTAGAGAAATTGATAAAAGCTTTAGCATCATCCGTTAAGTCCTGTATGCCAAAAACCAGAAAGGAGTTGTAGATCAATTCTGCTGTGGCCCGGTCATCATCGATGCCGCTGAAGCTGTTGTCCTGGCCTTGTCTGTACAGCAGTTCATAGCCGTAGATATGCAAATTGCGGTCAAAAATAGGCTGTCTGGCAATAAAAACATCCATTGATTTATCCTCCATAACAACGAAATACATTTCCACAATTGTCCAGCACTACCATTATATTTAAAAATTACGGATAAGTAAATTGCTTAATGTATACAGAAAATGTCTTAATCAAGTGTATACTGCCGTAAAAGATGGTTGACACATTATTATTCCTTCTATATAATACATTTCGGAGTATTTTTACGGATATCAAGATTTCATTTACATCATTGTTTAATTGAATTCTGAAATATTGAAGTAACACTCCCTGAAGTATTGGAGCATGTGAGAAGGAGGTGTTTTTTTTATGCGTTTTTGTCATGAACTCAAAAAATTGGCGAATGCTTTTGAAGCGGATCAATTTGTGGCCGTCAAAAAAGATGTACTCGTCGTCCTCGAAAATATATATGGTGAAACCTCCAGAGAGTATAAAGTTGTCAAACAGACATCTTCTCCTGCAACCATTATCAAGGTTTTGAACCATATCGCTGAAAGATCAAATGATTTGTCCTTTCATGCGCTTGCTGCAAATATGTAATTTAAATCCATGGCGTGGACTACGGCCTCCTTTCTGCAAGGGGGTCGTATTTGTTTAGGTTGCTACTATGCATTTAACGTTAATAAGGCACTTGGAAGAAAGGATAAAGGAATTGATTCCTGATCTGCAGAAATAATACTAAATAGAATAATAATAGTAGATCGATTCGTCAATCGCATTACTATTTTTAATACCATTTTGTTAGGGTTAGTCTATGGGGCACAATACCGCTTTCCGGCTGTTGCGCCATCCTTGGCGAGTCGCTCCTTGCCCTCCATGGCATCGCGACATTAGGCCATCCGTGGCCGTCAAAAAGCCGCGCTTCGCATCGTTCTCCGCTCACAGCGGAACTGTGCCCCACAGACTGATTATATGGTTATTTGAGCAAGTCTGCATGTCGGAATGCAAATCATTATTTATGTGGCTATTTTAAGAATATCAACTAATACTTGGATTCCAAAGTAATGCTAACTAAAAAAACAACTTACTAACTCCAGACTAAGTCAACGAAATGGATGGACAGCGTCAAGCGGAGCATGGATTGCGAAGCACGGGATTTTGTGTCAGAATGACACAACGACCGAAAGCGGCCATCCATTGCGTTGACGAGCCCGAGTAAATCTAAAAAATTTATAATATTCCATTTATACATACTCCTGATAAAGAAAGAGATGACCGTATGCACCAGGTTTCTTTTGACCACTATCCGTTAAGTCCGGAAATATTAAAAGCCCTTCAGCTGCTGAACTATGACAAGCCTACGAACGTCCAGAAACAGGTCATCCCATTGTTTCTGGCCCAAAAAGATGTGATTGTTAAATCTCAGACCGGCAGCGGCAAGACGGCTGCTTTTGCTATTCCGCTTTGCCAGCTGGTGGATTGGGAAGAAAACAAGCCTCAGGCCCTGATCATCACGCCAACGAGAGAACTGGCCATCCAGGTCAAAGAAGATATGTTTCATATCGGCCGTTTTAAAAGACTGAAAATTGCTGCAGTATACGGCAAATCTCCTTTCTATTATCAGGAGAAAGAGCTAAAGCAGAAAACACATATTGTGGTGGGAACGCCTGGCCGGCTGATCGATCATCTTCAGAAAGGAACGCTGGATACTTCTTGTATCAAATACCTGGTTATTGACGAAGCGGATGAGCTGATGAATATGGGTTTTCTGGAACAGACAGAAACCATCCTTCGCAGCTTACCTGCCAACCGCGTAACGGCCCTGCTGTCTGCCACGATGCCTCTTGATGTCAGAACACTCTGTATTCACTATTTGCACGATCCAGACTACGTCGAAACGCAAGAGGAAACATCCGCCGTGGAAAGAATATCCCAGGAAAGATACCTCATTGCCCGACAGGATAAAATAAAGCTGCTTAAAGATCTTTCAGTTACGGAGAACCCCGATAGCTGCCTGATTTTCTGCAATACCAAATATCAGGTGGATGAAGTCTATGCGGAATTGAAATTGCTCGATTATCCTTGCGCCAAAATTCATGGCGGTATGGAACAAGGACACCGCCTGAGTGTCATGGATGATTTTAAACAGGGTTATTTTCGATACCTGATTGCAACAGATGTGGCAGCCCGGGGAATTGACATCGAAGATATTTCCCTTGTCATCAACTTTGATCTGCCGCAGGAAAAGGAAAGCTATGTCCACCGGATTGGCAGAACAGGGCGTCTGAATAAAAACGGCAAGGCTATCTCCTTTATAACTGAAGACGATGACAAGTACCTGCAGGATATACAGAAATATATCGGACGAGAGATCCCGCTGAAACAAAGACCGTCTCAGGATACTGTCCGGAATGCCGAAGCCGCCTTTCATAAGAAAATAACCGTTGTGCCGGATAATAAAGCCATGAAAGGCACCCGGATCAACTTGGAAATCATGAAGCTTCAGATCAATGCCGGAAAGAAATCTAAGATGCGGCCGGCGGATATTGTCGGTACACTGACGAACATTCCGGGTATGACAGCGGCTGATATCGGGATTATCAATATCCAGGATGAATTGAGTTATGTGGAAATCCTGAACCTTAAAGGGACACTTGTCCTTGAAGCCTTGCAAACAACACCGCTTAAAGGTAAACTTCGGAAAGTAAGAAAAGTGAACCATTAAATGCTCAAATGTCACAATAAAACTGCATTTATTGAAATAAAATGAATATTTAATTAGACAACACGAATCCTGAAGGATTTTGAAACTTCTTTAGCGAAAAATACTAGATATACACACTCAGGGAACAGGAAAGAGGAGAGAGGTAGACGATGCAGGATGATAAAGGAATTTTGCTGGAATCCGGGACCAATGAGTTTGAAATTATTGAATTTACCGTAGACGGGAAATTCTATGGGATTAACGTCGCCAAAGTAAGGGAAATTATCAACAATGTGAAGGTGACACACCTGGTTGGTTCACATCCATATATTGAGGGACTATTTACTTTACGGGATAAGATTATTCCGGTTGTCGATTTGACGAAATGCATTACCGGTGTTAAGCAGGCTACAGATAACCAGCAGATCATTGTATGTGAAATCAATGGTGAAATGATCAGCTTCAAAGTCGATGAAGTCACGAGGATTTACCGCGTATCCTGGACTCAGATGGAACCTTTGTCGGATATTGCCGGTTCGGACTTTGCTGTCGGTATCGTTAAGCTGGAAGAAAAAATCATTGTTCTAATCGATTTTGAAAAGATTATTTCTGAGATTGATCCGACCATGAACAAAAAGTTATCAACGATACCCGCGGTAACTGAAGAAATGGACGACCTCAGAAAAACAAAAACGATATTAATCGCAGAAGATTCCCGCATTCTTAGGGAACTACTAATTAGAACACTTAGCGCTGCAGGTTATCACGTGATTTCCAACGATAATGGTCTGGAAGCATGGGATAACCTGAACAAAATGACTGCTGACGGCAGTTTGATCGAAGATAAAGTGCAGCTGGTCATTACAGACATTGAAATGCCCCAAATGGATGGTCATCACCTGACCAAAAAAATTAAAGAGCATGACAAGCTTAAAGAGCTGCCCGTTGTTATCTTCTCCTCGATGATCAGTGAAGAGCTGAGAAGGAAAGGGCAGGCGCTCGGTGCCTGTGCCCAAATCACAAAGCCAGAAATCGAACAGTTAATTGAAATTGTTGATAAAAGGTTGCTTTCTTAATAACAAAAGATGCATGTCTACGGAATGATTATATTCCATTATAGAATGAACACGCATGATTTAAATTTTTAGTGGTGCTTCCTGCGGAACTTTTTTATTCGTCGGGAAGCACCACTAAAAATTAGACATATGATTTATTTTTCACTGCATTTTGGATCTTTAACTTTATCCACGATCTCGGGAACCATATCAATTAATTTTTCGAGCCCTCCTGATTTTTCAATCGGCAGCAATTCAACCTGATCACCTTTGATAACCAGAACTGCTGTTGGCGAAATACGGCCGCCGCTACAGGCACCGCCACCCGAACCCTGGTTGTTTTTCTGTTCAATGCCGCTTCCGCCGCTCGTACCCAAGCCGAATGTAAACTCAATAAATGGAACAAGAATGATTTCTCCGACCTGCATAGGTTCGCCGACGACGGTCTTGGTTTTCAGAAAGCTTTCCAGTTTTTCAAAGACGTTGGTGATATTTTCGCCAATGTTAAAACGGCCCGACATAGGGGGATCCTCCTTTAAAATTTGATTTTTGATCTTCTTTCTTAGAGTCTGGCCGTTCCTAGAATTTTTTAGTCAGACCCAGAATCATCAGCGTCGGTTTCAGTCTTGCATTTAGGATATTGAACAAATTCCATCCCGATTCCGCCAAAGAGCCAGGAAACGGACTCCTTCATTTTTTAGCCCAAAGTACCAGTTAGTTTTATGCTATACTGAGTATTGTGGAAAATTAAACTAAAATTTATTTCAGTGTTACATGCATTTTAGATGGTACTAGGTATCTGTAAGATTCACATGGAAACAAAATTATACGGAAAGAAGATCTTATGGAAAGAATACTGATTATTGCTGAAAAACCGGCTCAGGCCCGGGAATATGCTACAGCCCTGGGGGTAAAAGGCAAAGGACAAGGCTGGCTCGAAAATGACCAGTATGTGATAACTTGGTGTATCGGTCATCTTCTGGAGCTGGAAAGGCCGGAAGGCTATATGGATCTAGAACGTGTCGGGAAACGCTGGAGTCTGAACCGTCTGCCTGTTCTACCGGCTGTCGATTCGTTTCGGCGTACAATCAAATCCCAAACGCGCCAACAATTTCAAGTTTTACAAAAATGGCTGAAATCTTCTGAAATCAAACAGGTTATTTGCGGAACGGACGCCGACAGGGAAGGGCAGCTTCTCTTTCAGGAAGTCTGGGATTTGGTGGGATGTACAAAACCGCTCTCGCGGCTTTGGATTTCTTCCCTGACGCGAGAGGCTATCCTAGAAGGCATGAATCAGTTAAGGTCGGGTCAAGCCGTCGAAGGTCTGTCAGCGGCAGGCAATGGCAGGGCCTTTGCGGACTGGGACTTTGGAATGAATCTGACCGAAGGCTTCACCTCTTTGTTTGGCAGCTTCGACACCATTCGCAAAAAACCGAATGTGATTTCCATCGGCAGGGTACAGACCCCGACACTGGCGCTGATCGTCCGCAGAGAGTGGGAAATTGAACAATTTGTTGCTGAAACCTATTTTGAAATCAGTGCATCCTTCTCAGCGGAGCAGGGACAGTACACCGGACGCTGGTTTGATCCTGCTCAGGAAAACAAACGCCTGAACGACAGGGAAACTGCCGAAAAAATTACTGCAAAAACACAGGGTCAGCGAGGGAAAATCATCCGGGCCGAACAAAGAAAGGTTTCCGAAGCTCCACCCTTGCTTTTCGATTTGACAAGCCTGACAGTCACAGCTTCCAGACGATTCGGATTTAGTGCCGAAAAGGTCCTGGAACTGGCCCAGTCTCTTTATGATAAAAAGGCTATCACCTACCCGCGTACGGATTGTGCTTATTTGCCCGCGGATATGATTCCGAAGCTGCCTGCTCACCTGAAAGCCCTGCGTCAGGAGCCTTATCAGGAAAATGTTGATGAAGCAATGACCTATGGTGTGCCTCAAAACAAACGGGTCATCAACACGATTACGGCTCACCATGCGATCATCCCTACAACGGAAACCGTTCATTGGCGTAAGCTACCGGAAGCCGAACGTCAGCTTTTTGACCTGATTGCGAGGCGTTTCCTGGCTGTCTGGTTTCCTCCTGCCTGGTATCAGCAGACGGAAATTGTTACAGAAGCGGCCCAGGAACATTTTCGCTCCAAAGGCAGGATTCTGCTCAACTCCGGCTGGAAAAAAGTCTACGATTTCGAAGACACTCAGGATTCCGAGGCTGAAAGCAACGGAACAACAGGAAAAACCAGGAGAAAAAACAAGAACCGCGAAAACCGGCAAGACGAAAACACAGAACTCCCGGCGGTCAGTCAGGGTGACTCTGTTCAGACGACTGAAGTCTGGATTGACGAAAAGAGCACCAAACCCCCGAAACGTTTCACCCAGGGTGATCTGCTTAAAGCGATGGAGGGTGCGGGTAAACAAATTGAAGACGATGTTCTGCGCCAGCAATTGAAAGGGAAGGGCCTCGGGACAGTAGCTACCCGGCCGGCGATTATTGAAAATCTGCTTCAGCGCGGCTATATCAGACAGGAGCAAAAAACGCTGCATCCGACCGAAAAAGGAATCCAGCTGATTTCTTTAATTCAAGACAGGCTTCCGCATGCAGCCCAGCTGATCAGCGCGGAAATGACCGGTCAGCTGGAATATGACTTGGCGCAGGTTGAACGAGGTGAACTTTCGCTGGAAAAGTACATGTCCGAGGTCGAGGAAGCGGTGATCCGAATCATCAATGAACTTCGGGCCTATGAACAAAAATATGGCAAAACGCCCCTGGCCCAGGCTCCGGTCCGATTAGCTAAAACATCAAAGGCCACTAGGACAGAAAATGATCCTCCGAGAGCCCGGGAAAACGGACCTGAAAAACTGGGTTCCTGTCCGCGGTGTGGAGAAGGTGTCATTGAAGGCAAAAAAGGTTACGGCTGCTCCAACTGGAAAAGCGGCTGTGGATTTGTAGTCTGGAAAACACCGATTTGCGGTAAAGTACTTAGTCAGGCCCAGATGAAAAGCCTATTGAAAAAAGGTAAAACACCCTTGATCAAAGGATTCAAATCCAAAAGCGGAAAATCTTTCAACGCCTGTCTGGTTTGGGAAGATGCCGCCAATGGAAAACTTAAATTTGAGTTTGATCATTAAATTAATATCATAAATTCTTTCAAGGAACGGCCGCCAACAGGCCGTTTCTTTATGAAAAACTCCTTACAAATTATGCTATAATGGTACATAGGATATCTAAATCGGAGGAATATGCATGAAATCGTTGGTCCTGGCTGAAAAGCCGAGTGTGGCCCGGGAAATTGCCCGGGTTCTTAAATGTAATATTAAAAACAAGGGTTTTATCGAAGGACCACAATACGTCGTTACTTGGGCTTTAGGACACCTGGTCACTTTAGCCGAACCTGAGGATTATGACCAAAAATATAAAGAATGGCGGATGGAAGATCTGCCAATGCTTCCGGAACAGTTAAAGCTCAAGGTGATTCGCCAGACTTCCCAGCAATATCAGACGGTAAGCAAACTGATGAAACGAAACGATATCAAAGAACTGATTATAGCCACTGATGCCGGACGAGAGGGTGAACTGGTCGCACGCTGGATCATGAAACTGAGTAATTGGAAGAAACCTTTCAAACGTCTCTGGATTTCTTCCCAGACCGATGCCGCCATCCTGGAAGGCTTCACGAAATTAAAGCCCGGACCTGACTATAATGATCTTTACGATGCCGCTGTTTGCAGGGCCGAAGCGGATTGGTTGATCGGCCTGAATGTGACCAGGGCTTTAACCTGTAAGTATAATGCCCAGCTGAATTCCGGAAGAGTGCAGACGCCGACGCTTGCCATAATTGTTCAGCGAGAGGACGAGATCAAGAAATTTGTTCCGGTCGATTACTGGTCAATCCGAGCGGACTTCGGTGACTTTTTTGCTGACTGGCACGGCAAAGACGGCAGCCGAATTCATGATTACCGGCAGGTTGAATTTCTGCTGGGCAAGCTGGAAAAGCAATCTGCAAGAATTATGCAGGTCAAGCGTGAGAGCAAAAGCGAACCAGCCCCACTGGCTTATGATCTTACTGAACTGCAGCGTGATGCGAATCGCAGACTTAGCTTTTCCGCCCAGAAAACTTCCAGCACGCTACAGAATTTATACGAACGGCATAAACTGGTTACCTACCCGCGTACGGACTCTCGCTATCTCTCCGCCGATATTGTACCGACCCTGCCGTCCAGGCTCAAGGGACTGGCCGCAGGGCCATATGCCGAAACGGCCAAAAAGCTTTTGGCACAGCCTTACAAGCCGACAAAACGACTCGTGGACGACAGCAAAGTAACGGATCATCATGCGATCATTCCGACTGAGCAGCCTTTAAAGCTCGGGGATCTGACCCATGATGAAAAATCCTTGTATGACCTGATTGTACGGCGCTTTCTGGCCGTTCTTTCTCCGCCGTACCGTTATGATCAACTGACGGTGATCACCGGTATTAATGGCGAAATGTTTTATGCAAGAGGAAAGGTGATGAAAGACCCGGGCTGGCGCTCTATCACTTCCCAGCAGACGGAATCGGAAGAAAGCAGGGAGGATGCTTTGCCTGAACAAATGCTCGGAAAACTGGAGCAGGGCGAGGAACGGACGATCAAAACCCTGAAGCCCCAAAAAGGGAAGACGAAACCGCCGGCACGCTATACGGAAGCCACTTTGCTCACAGCAATGGAAAACCCAAGGAAATTCATTGAAGATGAGGAGCTCCGGGAAACGATGAAGGGGAGCGGTCTCGGTACTCCGGCTACCAGGGCGGAAATTATTGAAAAACTGCTGCATACCAGTTATATTGAACGCAGCGGGAAAGAATTAGTGCCTACATCCAAAGGCCGTCAGCTGATCAGCCTTGTGGCTCCTGAACTTCGAAGTCCTGAGCTTACGGCTCAGTGGGAACAAGCTTTAACAGACATTGCTAGAGGGAACGGAAGCAAGACCGAATTCATTAAAGGAATTCGGATCCAAGCCGTTGAACTGGTTCACAGTATCGTCTCGGACAGCGCGACATATCACGCCGACAATATTACGAAAACTAGGTGTCCGGTCTGCAAAAAATACATGCAGCTGGTCAACGGCAAACGCGGTAAAATGCTTGTCTGTCAGGATCGGGCCTGCGGCCACCGTCAGCCGGAAAAAGAACGAAATACCGGCTTTACCAGTTCCAAGAGAGCAAGCCAGGTAAACCAAAAACTGATTGCCCAATACAGTGACCATCAAAATATTGGCAGCAATCTTGGCGATTTGCTTAAAGAGGCTCTGAATAAACAGAACAAAGATTAATAAATGGCAAGTTTGGAGCCACAACACCTCTTTTCGGCAATTGCGCCAAATCTAAGCCATTATAAGTAAATGTATAAAAAATTAATCATAATAAGGAGAATGTATATGGAAAATGACAAAAAAATTGCCGTGCTGATTGACGCAGACAATGTCTCAGAAAAATATATTAAATACATCTTTGATGAAATTGCGAATCACGGCACCCCGACCTATAAACGGATCTATGGAGACTGGACAAAGCCGAACCTCGCCTCCTGGAAAACAGTGCTGCTGAATTATTCGATCACACCGATACAGCAATATAGCTACACAACAGGGAAAAATGCTACCGACGCTGCCTTAATCATTGATGCGATGGACATTTTATATTCCAAAAGCGTTGATGGCTTTTGCATTGTTTCCAGCGACAGCGATTTTACAAAGCTAGCTTCCAGGCTTAGAGAAGCCGGCATGTATGTAATCGGCATGGGCGAGAAGAAAACACCACAGCCGTTTATCGCTGCCTGTGAAAAGTTTAAATACCTCGAGGTTCTAGGTGTCATTCCTGCAAGCCCCTATGAGACAAACGAACAGGCTAAAACGCGGGTGCAGGGGACACCTCAGGAAGGAATGGCCAGCATTGATGAACTTATTGAAGCCATCAAAATCATTGTCACAGAAAGTTCCGATGAAGATGGCTGGGCATTTTTAGGTGAAGTCGGCATCAAGCTGAATAAGCGCTATCCTGATTTTGATACCAGAAACTACGGCCACGTTAAACTGACACCGCTGATTGCTTCCTTAAAACAATTTGAAATTCAATCCCGCAGAACCAGTAATCCCAATATCAGCCATAAATATATCCGTAACAAGGCGGAGGCTGAAATAGGCAATAAAAAAACACGAACGCCCGAAGCAATCGTGTCTCCTGAAGAATATCGCGTTAAACCGAATGTCCGCTCCCGAACAAAGTCCATCAAACGTTAATTTGAATATTTTTTCTCCCTATACATGCGGAGATCAGCTGTTTTCAAAAGTTCGTCAGGGGTCATTCCATCCTCCGGACATATACTAATTCCAAACGACATTCCAACCCGGCAAATCTTATTGTTTATCATGATGGGTTTGACAAGCTTTTCCTGCATTCTCTGCATAATTCCGTCAAGCTCTGTCTTATTCTGCAATCTGGAAAATAATAGAACAAATTCATCGCCGCCCAGACGCGCTATTACATCCTGCCGTCTGACCACCCCGGCCAGGAGCGACGAAACCTTCATCAGCATTTGGTCACCGATGTCGTGGCCAAAGGTATCGTTAATGACCTTAAACCCATCTAAATCAATAAATACCAGCGCAAATTGCTGATCATGCTTATGATATTTCTCAATGGCCTTCTCCAATTTGTTGTAAAACATTCTGCGGTTTGGAAGATTGGTTAGTTTATCGTAATTCGCCATCTTTTCAAGTGTTTTAGACATAGCTTTATATTCCGTAATATTATGAAGATTGCCAACAACGCCGACAATGCCGTCAAGCTCGGTTTCGGTCACCGAGAATGATGCCATAATACTGATAACTTTGCCTGACGAATCAACCATATCAAACTCAATATTACGCAAAGACTTGTTTTTAAACAACAAATCTGTTCTTTGCAGGTTATACTTTTGAGCTTTAAAAAAATCTGAGAATCTCCGGCCGAGCATTTCACTGGCATCATATTTCAGCAGGTCAAATGTCGCCTGGTTGCATTTACGGATAATTCCTTTATTATCAAGCAGAACGATTGGATCCATCACTGTCTCCAAAATAATGTCCGGTGTCACCGCTATATTCACATCCATCAGTTTATACCTTCGGATCATATAGATGCCGCCTAATCCCCAGAAGATCGAGAAAAAATGAAATAAAGGCGGAATAAATGGAGTGATCAAAGGGAGGATCAAATCAGTACCGATCCCGATCAGCATCATGACGCCCGCCAGAATCGAAATGCTTTTGGCTTGTTTAATGAACCTCCGTCTTTGGCTGTTTTTGCCCCACCTTATGGTAAAGAACAGCGCAACACTTAAGTAAGCAAAAAGCATAAACCAATACAGCCAAAACCAGACTGAACCAATATTGGGTTCATACGTCCAACCCAGGCCGCTTGTACTCTGGACAAAGACTTTGGCGACCAATGATTCATTTGTCAACAGTGTTTTAAACAGTAAAATTGCCGGCAGGCCATACAAGGGGATATACCAATGGATACCCTGAATATTTTTTGTTTTTTCCGATAGAGCCAGAAAAAAGTGAGTGGCCAGCGGACAGAACATCACCCATCCAATCGCCGCGATCCGATGCCAGAATAAAGCATTCTCGGGACTTGGAGCGAGATAAAGGAATGAATAAATGAACGACCAGTATGCAAAACAGAAATTCAGAGAGGCTGATAATCTGTTTAAGGTTTCCTTATGATTCAATTTTAAAATATAGAAACCAAATAAGACAAAGGTATACGCCACAATCATCGATATATAAGACATGGCCAGCATAAATATCACCTGCGTTCTCACCTGAATGCAATAATTCGACTAATTCCAGGATATTTCAACATTATACTGCTGTCAAGTAGATTTCATTTTTCTGAATATATTAAAAAATACGATTGTCTGAATGCAATCGTATTTTTTCAATGATCATGTTTTCCAAGATCAATTCAATTTTCTTATTATTCTGCAACGGGATACTTACGAAGCAGGAAGATCTCAACGCGCCTGTTTTCTGCCCGGCCTTCCTCAACCGTATTATCGGAAATAGGGGAGTACTGCCCGTAGCCCTGAACTGAAAATCTTTCAGGATTCAGTCCGCCCTGATTAACCAGAAAATTCATGACGTTAATTGCACGAATCACGCTTAATTCCCAGTTGGAACGAAACTTCTCAGTATGGATGGGACGGTCGTCCGTGTGGCCTACGACTTTTATATCGTTATCCATATCATTTAGCATTTTCCCGATCTGCAGAAGGAGAGGGGAGAACGCATCGAGGATTTCCGCATCACCCGACGCAAAAAGCATCACATCCTGAATAACGATCTGCAAACCTTCCTTATCCAGATTTACTTTGACGTTATTATAATAACCGCTTTCATAGATTTCCTTTTCAAGTTGTTTTTTTATATCTGCCATCTTATCTTGTTCAAGCTCAGAAGCAAAAACATCCTCAGAACTGGATGGCTCAAGTTCTACCACTTGGTCGCTTTCCTTTTCTAAAAAGCTGGCACCACCTGCAAAAATTTCCTTAAAAGACTCGCTCAACTGCTGCAGTTTTACTTTATCGACTTGACTTATGGCAAACATAACGATAAAAAGTGCAAGCAGAAGCGTCAGCAGGTCGGAATACGGCAGCAGCCAGGATTCATCAACATGTTCTTCATGGTGTTGCTTTTTCTTCGACATCCTTATTCACCGCTGCCTTGTTTATTTTTTTCCTTTTCCTCTAGGATTTTTCTTTCTTTTGGATCGAGCATGCCAGTCAATCTTACTTTAATGCTGCTAGGGTTCTCTCCGGCCTGAAGGGCCAGAACTCCTTCGACAATAATGCGCATATTCTTAGTTTCGGCAGCAGATTTTCTTTTTAAGCGGGAAGCGATTGGGTGACAGACAACATAGCCGAGAAAAATACCAAACAATGTCGCGACGAATGCAGCGGCAATCATATGGCCAAGTTTTTCCGTATCATTTAAATTACCGAGCGCTCCGATTAGTCCTACGACCGCACCTAATACTCCCAGCGTCGGAGCATAGCTGCCTGCCGCGGAAAATATCGAGGCATTGGCACGGTGACGGTCCTCCATATTATCAATTTCCATTTCCATAATTTCTTGAATATAGTCATGCTCCAATCCGTCAACTACCAGGCTTAGCCCTTTTTGCAAATAACGGTCTTCAATTTCCATAATCGTCTGTTCAAGGGACAATAAGCCGTCTTTACGGGCTGTCATCGCCATATCGGTGATAAGTTCAATCAACGACACCGCATCATACGGTTGTTTTTCTCGAAAAAGGGCAGCTAATACTTTCGGAATGTTCAAGAATTCTTTTCTTGGGAATGAGTTCATCACGGCTGCAGTTGTCCCGATCAGAATAATAATGGCCGCAGCTGGATTCAACAGCACAGCTACATTGGCTCCTTTGACAATCATGCCTACGACTACGGCAAGAGCGCCTACAACGATTCCAATAATTAAAAAAATGTCCATTCTTACACCCTTTATTAAATTTTTATCTACAGATAGTCTGCGAATTATAAAAATATTGTATCATTATGCAGATTTTTTAACCAGCTCATTAATAGAAAATATTAGAGAATACTGTCATTTTTAGAAAATATTTATTAGTTTTTAACAGACAGCATATATTATCAAAAAGAAACATATAGCTATAAAATAAATATTGATCCTAAGATAATGATATATATCGGACAAAATATTTATGATATAATAATATCAGAATATTAAGAATATTGTCTAATACACACTAATTTATATTTTAAGGTCTTGATTCTTGAAAGGGGCTTTAGTATTCTGAATAACTAGAAAATTTAATAAGCAAGGGGTGGGCATCATGTTTGTTAGAAAAGGTTTTAGTCGTAGCTTATTCGTTATCATTCCTATTGTTATCCTTGTATATGTTTGCTCTCACTCCGTTCAACAAGCAGAAGGAATGTCTGCTACTGCGCAGGAGATTTCCGTGATTTATGTCATTTTGCCGAATGACCCCCAGGGCATTATCTTTAATCTTTGTAAAGAAAATGATTTGTCGTATGAATTGGTTTTGGCAGTTTATCGAGCCGAAGGAATTAATAATATCCAAATCACTACTGCAAAGTCAGACATAGAGAAGTTGGCATATTACAGAAATTACTGGGTTGATCAAGGCTATGCCGATGAGTTTGTCTTTGATCTGATGCTGTTATCTAATCACTACGGCCTTGAAGACATTCTTAAGATGGTAGAAGACGGCGGCTTATATGATCCTGATGGTTATGTCCAGCGTGTCGCAGATTTAAAATATAATCTTGAACAAAAGAAAAATGAAAGGCTTATTGAATATCGATGAATATGCAAAAAAGACATGAACGGATTATGCCCTACATGTCTTTTTTATCTTTCTTTGCAGATTTTAGAAGTCTCCAGTGGTAACTGCAGCTTGTTCAAATGTGGCCATTTCATCAGCGACTTTAAGGGCTGCCTCGACCATCGGGAACATCAAGGCGGCACCTGTGCCTTCTCCAAGTCTCATATGGAAGTCAAGTCTAGGTTTGAGCCCAAGCTGATGAAGAGCTAGATGCTGTCCAAGCTCTTCTGAACTATGAGAAGCAATCATATAGGAAGTGGATAGGGGTGCCAGTTTTGCTGCGGTTATTGCTGCAGCAGATGAAATGATGCCATCGAGGATAATCGGTACATGTTGATAGGAAGCTTCGAGGATTGCTCCAACGAGCGCAGCAATTTCGAGTCCACCAATTTTAGCCAGGGTATCAATCGGCGAGGCAGGGTCACACTGATTAATTTCGATTGCGCATTTAATCACGTTTTGCTTATTAATCAGGGCATCATCTTTTAAGCCCGTTCCGCGGCCAGTAACATCCTCAACAGAGTGACCGGTAAACACAGAGATTAAGGCAGCGCTCGGTGTTGTATTGCCAATACCGACTTCACCTGTTGCTAACAGATTAACACCAGAGTCAATCGCATTGGCGGCAATCCTTGCACCAGTCAGTATTGCAAGTATGGCCTCTTGACGGGTCATTGCCGGTCCTTTCGCCATATTGTCTGTTCCGTTTTTAACCCGGTAGGCCATAAGTTCAGGAGCGTCGAATGGGGTGGCAATGCCGATATCCGTACAAATAACATCTGCTCCGGCGTTCCGGGCGAGGACATTGATGCCTGCACCGCCATTTAGGTAACTATAGAACATTTGTTTCGTGATTTCCTGAGGTGCAGCACTGACGCCTTCGACGACAACACCATGATCTCCGGCCATAAGCAGGACTGCTTTTTTATTGATTTGGGGGTGTGTAGTGCCAAATATGCCTGCGAGCTGTTGTGCAATATCCTCTAAGACACCTAAGCTTCCGAGGGGCTTAATTTTCGCATCTACACGGCTTTTCATACCTGCCAAAGCTTCCTGATCGAGCGCTTTGATTCCGCCCATCAGTTCTTGTAACGCAGTTTCAAGTTCCTGCCCAGTCGCATTTTTCAGATTTTCCAAACCATGAAATTTTGTAAGGCTGCTCATTTAAAAAACCTCCAATTAAATAAAATTATTTGTTAGGCCATCCGTAGCCGATAAAAAATAAAACCCCACCACAAATTTTCTTGTGGTCGGGATTTTGCCGTCATCACCGCCGCTTTCCATTACCCAGGAAAGACTTTTACCTCTTAGGCAGGCCTCCTGACTCAGACTCAAACGTCCTGAACGCACCTTCCCAGCATACGCCAGTGGATCAGCGGGGACTCGTCTATACAGTGGTGGGTCCGTATCGGATTAGACCGATTTTCCTATTCTCCCCTTAGTGGGGCACCTAAGATTGTATACATATATTCAACTTCTATTAAGATAACGAAAATCATAAATAAAGTCAAGTCAAATTAATTTTTAATAATCGCTCAATCTGGCAATTGCTGTTAAATAATGGTTATTTACAATAATATATGGTATAATACGATTGCTAAATCATCCAAAGAGATATTGGAGAAAAAATGTTTAAATATGACTTAACACCAAAAGTTTGCCGTATCTGTGACATGATTATCGGTGGCCAACCTGGAGATAATCCGCCTCTGCTTATATCCTCAATATTTCATAACGGAGACCGTATTCTAGAAAGCCGCCGTGACAGGAAATTTGATCGTGAAAAAGCCCGTTTATACATTCTCAGGCAGGAAGAGCTGTCCGATCAGACAGGGATACCTGCCATAGTCGCTATGACAGCGGTTTCCGCAGATGAGATGAAGGAATATATTGATTTTTACCTTACAATCAGCAACCGCCCTTTTGCTATTGACATTTGGGGCGAAAAAGCGCGTCTTGATACGGCAGAATATGCTGCCAGCCTTGGTATTCAGGACAAAATTTTATATAACAGCATTACACCTTGGGATAAAGACATGATCGGCCAGGCAGCGGTATTAAAAGAATTGGGAATCAAACACGTGGTCCTGCAGGTCTTCGATGAAACGAACCAGACTCCTTCCGGCAGGGTACAGGCATGCCGTGAAATGCTGACAGCCATTGGAGCAAAAGATTTTTCCTCAGTCTTAATCGATACGACCGTAATGAATCTTCCGTCTATTTCTTTTTCAGCCCTGGCAGGTAAACAAATCAAAGCGGAAACCGGCTGGCCGGTTGGATCAGCCCCTGCTAATGGGACGTATATGTGGAAAGAAAGCCGGGAAATGTGGGGTGGGGAAGGCTTTTCCGCCATAAATGCTGCAGTGCATGCAGTATCGGCCGTCCTGTGGAGCGATTTCCTATTTTATGGGCCGATCAAAGGGGCGCCAAGCGTACTGCCTGCTGTAGCTGCAGCTTCGCTGATGGTTTCTACCTTAGCATATGATGAAAGCGGGGAGCTGCCGGCTAGTCCAACACATCCGCTGTATAGATTTTATGGTGATTTTGCTCAGAAACTGACAGAATTTGATAAAACCAAATAAAACACAGTTATTGTACATTTTGTAAGTGAATGTATAGGACAACAGCTCCTTTCTGAAGTGATCCTGTTAAGGATACTGCCTGGAAGGAGCTGTTTATATATTTGTATATTAGAAATTATTTCCAATATTCCACAAGGAGTAATTTTTGACTATACATTTCCATATATTGGTACTGGTGTTGTAATCGGATAAAAGTGAGGGCAATAATATGATTGCAAAATACGGAATCTTAATAGGGATAGCTTGTGGTACTGCTTTAGGAACCATTTTAGGAGCAGTGATCATAATATGCTTCGGCACATTTGAAACGTTTTTGTCTAAAACACTTTATCAGGTAAAACAGTTAAATGCCAGACAAATATGGGGAATATTTATCGCACTTATCGCAATATTTATTGGCTTTTATTTCTGTGAGGAGTTATTTCTAGGCAATCTTGTAGGGATAAATACAGATCATTTAGGTGTCTTTGCTCAAATTCTTCAAGCACCCGTATTTCAAGGGATGAGAATCGTCCTATATATTTTATTATGGTTGTTAATGATTAAGCTGCCGTTTCTAAGTTTTAAAACAATTGGCGTTAAAACACCTTACGGTGAGCTTAGTATGGAGGCTATATTGTCTGAGTCTTCCGTTATAAAAAATGCCATGTTGAATGAAATCAGTGTCGCCTTGATGGGGATATTAAGAATCTTAAACAACGCATCGGTCATTGAAATGATTAAAGATATCAAAAACATTGGCAAAGAAATTAATGATCCCTATTTTATTAAAAGTATCACAAAGGTAATCAATATCCAATTTAAACTATATAATATTAGAAAGACGCATTCCGATTATCTGATTGTCTCTGAAGAGATTGCCTCATATAAAAAAGTACCGATTGTGAATAGAGCCACATTAAAGGAGCTGGCTCAGGAATCAATTATTAATAAAGACTTTAGGATCAGCGACGATGCATCAATTATGGTTGTTCCTTTATTCTTTAAAAGTGAAGTATGCGCCATCATCTATGTTCAAAGCGAAAAATATCTGTTTCAGCAGATTGATGCTATGATCATCGATAGTATTTGGAACAACATTTGTCATAACAACGAAGCTCTCAAGGAATTGATCATTAATCGTGAACTAAATCTTTAAGAGGGAGAGGGGATTGATGAATATGCGAAAATCTTATAAGGTAAAGGAAATGATCGAAACAGTTGAAAAAGAAGACTACGGGTTCCTCAAGATTCTGCCTCAATTGCGCGAAAATAAGGTAACCGTAAAGCCGAATCTACAGTTTAAGAAACAGTTAAAAGAAGAATTCAAGCAAATTCTAGGTTTATAATTAAACTAATAGGCTCTTTTTACCCCAGTTAATTCAGCAGAAAACGTATCAAGCGCCACTAAGTCGCTAGGGCTTAGTTCTTTGATAGAAGTTTTCCCCAAACCACGAATGGCTTGTTCCATTTCAACCGTCATAGAACGTAAGACATTCGATACCCTTTCAGCGCTTAAGTTTATGTTCAGCTTTTTGTTATATTTTGATGCATAGCTAACAAGGACTGTAGGAGGCTCCCAGGGGATTACTTTTTTGTGCTGCTTGTTGGCTAAGGCATATAAGGGGACGGTACCCAGATAAATAGCATCAGCGCCAAGCGCAAGTGCTTTTAAACAGCTTCCAGGATTAAAATAGCCGCCAGATACAATCAGACTTATCTGTTCTCGAATTCCGCGTTTTTGTAAGTAACGGACCGCGCGAACTAACGCATGGAGACTGGGAATTCCAAAGTCATCCTGCATGGTGGGGTTGGAAACAAGAGATCCACCTTGCGTTCCGTCGACTGCAATGACATCAAACCCTGCATCCACAGCTAAACCTAAATCTTCTTCAATTTTGTCCGTGGCCATCAATTTCAGAGCAATGGGTATTCCATTCGCCTTATTACGCAGGTTATTGACCAATATGGGCCAATCTGCGGCACTTTGTACACCGGGAGGAGCAGGTAGACCCGATATACCTTGATTGCGGGATAAACCCATAAGTTTACGTGCTTTGCCTTTAATTTCATCCGGAGCTATATAGAAGACGCCTTTCTGCCCTCCTTGCGAAATATGTACTTCCAGCATGTCCGCAGAAGCAATTTCTTGGTCCGTGCGTAGCCCCCACGGCCAATTGGCAATTTGCAGAATATATTTATCCGCTTCGTCGCGTTCTTCTTTCAGATAGGGGCCTTCACCGGAGTTTGTAGCTGTCCCCGCTAGTTTTGCTCCCCTAGCTAAAGCTATTTTTGCGGGCTCACTTAGAGCAATTCCATAAGCCATTCCAGAAATAAGGAGAGGTATATTGACTGTAAGAGGTTTGGCTGCCTTGGGGCCAAGTGTCACTTTCATGTCAACTGCGGTCTCGCCCGATTTAGAGACCATCGTCATTTGGGGTGGAACAAACATAAGGTTATCGAACCCGTCAAACCTTTTTGAACTGCCAATCGGCCTATTAATCGTTGTCCCTTGTGTTGCCCTTAAATTGTTTTCAACAATATTTTGAACACCGGCCCGATGAATGGCAGTCCATAGCTCTATGACATTTTTACCGTATTCATCTGTTGTTAAAATGGTAATTGCTTTTGTTACATTTTTTTGAACGATTTTACGCGCTAATGGCCCGGTAGTTAATAAAGCTAACGGCAAAGATGCCAGCATTATTCTTCGATTTCTTGCGCGACGGATTATTAGGGACTTTTGTTCTTTGTGATGTCCTATGGCGTAACCAGCTGTTAAAATGGCTGCAATGGAGCCGAGAGTCTTAAAAGAAAAACTAAAATCTCGCGAATCTTTATTCATATAATGTCACCTCACATGTAATGCTTAGTTCAAAGAATTCGAATGACTTTTTATGATTTTTGATGAACAGTATTATTCTTATCCTAAATTTTAAAAAAATACCTTTTATTATTTGTCACTTCTAGATATCAATACGAAGAGGTTCGATTCCGAACCTTTATTTAACGATGTGAATCATGTAATGTGCCGATATTTCGTGACGCATGCAGTGATGAAAGAATTAATTGAATATTCCTTTTCGGAGTTAAACCACTTAACAGTGCCATACATGGAACACATCTCCAAATTGTTTTTGTTTCATTATTACCCGGTAGGGTTTTGCGTTGTCGTCGCCATCATCTTAAATTTGATTGACGCGCTGAGAAGTCTTTAACTGAAGATTAGAGTCCCGCCAAACCCGTAAAGTCAGGCAGCGGAGACTTCCGCCCCCAGCCAATAAGGCCTCAGGATGGAACGGAATGATTTCTACGCCTCTGCGGCTAAGTTCATTTTGGGTCTGAAGACTTAAGGCAATATCATAATGAATGAGAATATTGGCATCGACCGAAACAAAACTGCAGCCCCAGGACTGCTGTTCTTGGTCGGATAGTTCGATAATCTCCATTTCCCTGCACGCAAGATATTCTTGGACGTTGATTTCTGTGCGTTGCTTTGCCGTAATCAGATAAGTCTTCAGAAAAGCCGGCAAATAGGCCAAAGCTAGGCTTTCACTGATTCTGCCAAAAATCATATCCGGATGCATATACCGTCTTTCCTGGGGAATCTCCGCATAAATGATTTGCGGAAAGAGATGAAGTACCTTGCTGAAAAATTCTTCGAGCGTTCTTCTGGTATGCCGCTGTGTATCGGCAAGAAAAAGAATTTCAGGCGAAATTGCTAGACACCCTTCAAACTGATCCTGACCCTGAAAGGCATGAAAGAGGGGAATGCCGAGATTATCAAGAGCTTCTCCGACAACTGTTTCTTCTCCTGCCCGGCTGCCAGGACACATCTTGGAAAGAATAGCTCCTTGGCTCGTTATCAGGCAAGTATCGTTCAGATAGGGTAGATTGGGTAAGGAATGTAGGAGAGCTTTATTCTTCTGTACAACATCCTGGAGTTCCAGCACCTCAATTCCTTGAGCGCGCAGAAGGTCCGCATACCGTTGATGTTCCGACTGATACCGAGGAATATCCGGGACAAAATTGAATAAACATTCCTGATAGTTTGTCAGATTGACTAAATTCAGAGACTGCTGGGGTTTATGGAGAATGACTTTCCGTAAACGGCCCAATTTTTCCGTGCCAAATAATTCAGGATGGTTTAACATTGGATACCCCCTTGATAAGAAAAATTATCTGGATGTAGTATTCACAATTTGAGAACGGCTATGTTACATAATGAAAGTTTTAGGGCAAGAATAATAGACAAGAAGTATTTAACACGATATGATAAAATGAAAATAATTGTCGAAATAGAAAATAGGCCAATAAAGAAAGTGAGATTAACAAATGGCTGTACAGGTTTTAACTGATAGCACAAGTTATATAAGTGAGGAAATTAAAGAAGAACTCAATATTAGAACGGTATCTTTAAACCTTTCATTTGGGAGTGACAGTCTACGAGAAGTAGATATTGATAAGGATCTGTTTTATCAAAAAATGGCTTCTTATGGAATTCCGACATCTTCGCAGCCCTCTTTGGGAGAGATATATAATGAAATGCTTACGGTAATAGAGGAGGGAGATAGCCTCTGCTGTATTTTTTTATCTTCAGAAATGAGTGGTACATGTTCAACAGGTCAATTAGCGAAAGAGATGGTATTAGAGAAGCATAAAAATGCTAGGATAGAAATCATTGATTCTAGGTCAAATTGCATGCAGCTAGGGTTAGCGGTCATTATGGCTGCAAGAGAAGCAAAAGCGAATAAGACGTTAGCGGAGGTTAAAGAAGCAGCGTTAGAAAATATCCAAAGGAGTAGGTTTTTATTCATTCCAGATAATCTCAAATACCTCAAGAAAGGCGGCAGGATTGGTGGGGCCAGTGCTTTAATTGGTGATTTATTTGGAATTATTCCGATTCTGACTGTGGAAAACGGCATAACAACAGTTGTGACAAAAGTAAGAACGAAGAAAAAGGCAGTTTTAACTATGATTAATATATTGCTGGACAATATAAGCAAATATGGTTTAGGAGAAATCATTATTCATCATATCGATTGTCTGGATGAAGCAAAGGATCTTGCACAACTGGTTAAAGATAAGTTGAAAGCTAACGTAGATATCATGGCTATCGGACCGGTTATCGGCATGCATGTTGGTCCGGGTAGCATTGGCATTGTTTATTGCACGCAAAAAGCATTAAGAAAATGAAAGGTATGTTACGGAGAATATATCGAGTTGGTTCATTATTACTGAAAGCCCCATATCCCCTTAGCTTGATATTTTACCAAGGGATATGGGGCTTTTATACTTTGTTTTTCAATTGTAAAAGTCATTAAATATTACACGAGTTATCTTTGTCCCAAACATGGAATTTTTACATATTCTATAGTAAACGTAAAGGAGGGATGGTTTAAAACTTGTAAAAGTTACGTTCCAATTATCAAAAGTCTGCAACGGGAAATTCAAGTCAGGTTTAAAGTTCTTTAAAATAAGAAAGGAAGAATTATATGGCAAATCCTTGTGGTTGTGAAGACTCAAACACTAAACAAGCATCCTTAGCAGATATAAGTTCAGATCAAGTTGATCAAGTCGCTCAATGTCCAGTAACTGTTCATGAGACAGTGTGTATTGACGCCGATGTAACGATTACGCCAAGTGTTCAAGTTGGAGATGTTCGTTCTTTCTGTGTTGGTAACCCATTTATTGGATCATGTACCGGGACTCCATCACCAACAAGAACTTGTACTTTCACAGTTGGTCAGAGGATTTGTGTCCAAATTCCTTTAACGTTTAGTGCGACAGCTAGTGCAGTAGAAAGATCAATTATTTGCGGTACACCAATAACAGGGCCATGTGTAGGGACAGCTGGTTGCACTTTTACACGTGGCTTCTTCCTCAATCATCCAGACTTCACTAACGAATTGATCGGGGACGCAGGTGGCTCAATCATTCTAGGAATTGATCAACAGGGCTTTAGCTTTACTGTTACACCACAAAATGCAAGCACAGTTCTGTCAGGAAACACGCCGTTACAACCCGGCCTTCCACCTATTTATGAAAATCTCTATGCTCAGCTCCTTACAGCTGACCTTAACGTGCAAAATGGGGCAACTTGCGACTTTGCAACTACGATAATCGCAGCCGCAAATACCTTCCTAGCAACCTCCTCTCCGGACCAAGTGGTAGCCAGCAATCTAGTAAACGAGCTGACGTTATTCAACGAAGGGTTTGCTCCGGATTGTCCAGGGCATTGTTCCGAAGGGTAAATTTATTTCAGTCAAGGCTTTATTATCTCAAGATTCATTATTGTTAAATTGTTAAAAACAATTAAAAGTAATTTACAAGGGATTGCAACCATAGGTGGTAACCCCTTGTAATTTTATTTTTAAGCAATGGATGTTTTGGCTGGTGATTATAAAGGCAAGGCGATCAACAAAATAGACTATCATCAGCCTCAAGGGAGCAGTTTAACAATAAATAACATATAAACACGAGGGGCAATTTAAATGCCTTGACTTTTTGTTTTTTTCGGGGGGTATTTTAGAGGAAATACAGAAAATGCATGGAAATTATAGAATATTAAGAATTCTAACACATAGTAAGTATTCAATGGAGAGATTGTCTGGACATATTTCTTTTTGAAAGAAGGTGTATCTCATGAAAATGGTACTTTTGCCCGAAACTCGTGCTGGGAAATGGTCAGTAGGATTATTTATTGCTTTTATTGCTTTAGCAGTAGCAGGGGGTATAATTTCTTCAATACAAGGGGACACGATCGAATATCCGAATCCTATTAATAGTCCATTTCTTGGAACGGTCATTTATCTTATGTTTTCAGCAATAATCATTGCTTCTGCCATTGGACTAATAGCTGTCAAAAAACATAATGAACACTCTTTATTGGTCTATCTATCAATACCTCTTGGCATTGTACTTCTTTTTGGTGTTTTAATGTTATTGATTGGCAATATAATAGGACCACCAAGCCAGTAAATATAATTTTTGACGTGAATTCATATTTTTCGAGTAGAACTCATAAAGGATCTTATTGTGAGGACCGCCTGGCAGGTTATTGATTCCGGCTACTGTTGCTTGGTATAAAGCCTTACGTAAATAACTAGAACCACGTTTAGATATCTTGTTCTTACTTGCCACGAAGATGAGCAAACACAGTTTCATAAAGAGGAAAGCATCGATCTAGGACAGATCTGCCAATTTTGAGTTTCAATATACAAATCATGAAAAGGAGATATTATAAAATAAAAATTGTGAAATATATCACATGAGTAAAAAGGGAATTCTTAATAAAAATGTATATGTTCTTTTATAATTATAAAATATTATATTTTGATTGACCTTTAAACGATGAAATAATTAATCTTATTGACTGAGTGTCTAATTAAAAATCCTATAACTCATTTTTCATTTATATAATTGACTGCATCTCAATAAATATGAGGATTAAAATTACTTTAGGTTAATCTAACATAAATTCGTTGTCAAACTATATACTAAAGTCTAAGCTTTGCAATTAAATCAGAATCTTGTTACAAATCGTAACAAAACTAAAATTGCCTCGGAATTGACTAACTCAAATAAGCGTACAAATATTTCAAGGTACGAATACCTTACCCAATATATTTTAACGTCTTACAGGGCAAATATGAGGCTGTTTTTCAGAAGCATCTTTGGACAAATACAATAAGAAAACAGAACAATAATTATAAAGAGTAAAACAGGCCAGCAGACAAGCAGAGACAAATATAAAAAATACAAGAGCTATGAAGAAAATATGCGAGCGACAATATAGAAGTTATATAATTAAGCAAGCCATAAATCAAAAACACTGGAACAGTGCAATCACAATAGATTTATTGCTGAACACAAACTCCAATGAATGACCCCTATTCCTAAATTAATTTTACTTAACATAATATTTATTATCGGACCCAAATAGTTTTTAATAACACTTACACCATTAATAAACCTTTTTTGGTGAATTATAAAAATCTTAAAATACAGGTAGCAATAATCTTAGATTGGCTGTATACCGATCTATCTCCTATCTGTTTAAACGACTGTTAAATTCCCAAACTTTTAACCAAGAGTATGGATTGATCCATTTACCATTCGGCAGTTCAATTCCGAAATGTAAATGGTCAGGTGTTGTGATTGCATCACCTGTATTCCCCATTGTTCCGATTAGTTCTCCTTTGGAAATGCTGTTCCCGACAAGCAATGCCTCATTGACTTTTTCTAGATGGGCATAGTAATAATAGTTTCCGTCCTGGCCTCTTATGCCGACCCTTTCTCCACCAAGCCTGTTCCATCCAATCCTTTCCAATGTACCATTACATACACTGAATATCGGTGTACCTTTTTGATTAAAAATGTCAGTACCTTCATGCTTTCGCTGCCCCCCCTCCCTGTCGGCACCAAAGGTATCTGTATAATGCGAAGGTTCTTGAAGTGGGAACTGATATTCTCCTGGCGTAAAGAATAGATATTGATCAAGTAAATGGCGACAGTATTTTGCTTGTTTGATTGCTTCAATGTTCAATCCGGACCAGTCAAGATTATTGAAGTTAATTCCATTATCTAACTGCTGAACGAGGTGATTTGTTGTTGGATCAATACTCTCCTTATATGACTGGTCATTGTCCGTCATATTCCAAACTTGAATAACAGCCACATAGTCCTTCCATGAATCCAGTCTTACTTCTTGATAATGGATAACAACTTCAGGAGCTAGGAGTGACAGATCGTTATAAGCGTCTGATTTAGATTCATTATAGACGATTGCTCGCGTGATGATGATGGTAGGGATGGTAATCATCACAATAATGATCAATACGACAGCACCACGCCATATTTTCTTTCGGAATTGTTGAATATGTTTCATAGAGCAATAACCTCCATAGTTGTATATATGGAGGTTATATTAAAATATAGACTAAAATATAGAAATATAGAGACATAATTAAAGTTCGTAAGAATTACTTGATTATGACCGAACCGGAATATAGATCACCTGTCCTGGTTCAATATACGTACTGCGTAGGTTATTATAGCGCATAGTTTTATCCACCAGTGCACTGATATCACTACTGTAGTTGGATTCTGCAGCAAGTTCCCACAACGTATCCCCCTGTTGTATTGTGATCGCTTTATATGATGTAGGTTTGGAATTTTCAGCAATTAGGTAATTTACCACCAGAGACATTAAAAGCGCAGCAATAATTATCAGGCACAGCCCCAATACAAATACAATTTTAATTGAATTTCTTCTATAACGCATATAGGATCTAGATACTGCAATCATGATCATCAACCTCCGTTAGATCAAACATATGTTCTCTTATGTTTTGATTATAGTACGAACGGATGTTCGTGTCAAGAAAAATTACGAACATTTGTTTGCTTTTTTCCAATTTTTATGTTACGATCTAGTTAGACCAAATAATGACCTAAAATAAATAATCAGGAGGGATGTCATGACTTCGGATCTATCCTCACGTCAGATGCAGATTTTGGATAATATCAAGAAGGAGATTGCCTTAAAAGGCTATCCCCCTTCGGTCCGTGAAATAGGCGAAGCTGTTGGGCTCACGTCAAGTTCGACTGTGCATAATCATCTGAACATCCTTGAAGAAAAAGGATATATCAGACGGGACCCTACGAAGCCCAGGGCCATCGAAGTCCTCGATTCCTTTAATGAATACAGTACCAGAAAGACCGTTCACGTTCCGGTAGTCGGACATGTTGCCGCTGGTGAGCCGATCCTGGCCATTGAGAACATTGAGGATTCCTTCCCTGTTCCGTATGATATGGTAAAATCAGATACGGTCTTTATGCTGAAGGTTCAGGGTGAAAGCATGATTGATGCAGGTATTTTTGACGATGATTTAATTCTGGTCAGACAACAGCAGAATGCCAACAATGGAGATATTGTTGTTGCTTTAGTCGCAGACGGCCCGGAAGATGGCGCCACAGTCAAGCGTTTTTACAAAGAAAAGAACCAGATCCGGCTCCAGCCGGAAAACCAATATATGGAGCCGATTTATTCCGATCACGTAACCATTCTCGGCAAAGTGATCGGTCTGTTCCGAGATATCCACTGATATAATAGCGGGAAAAAGCAAGGGCGCAGCGGAAATATTTATCTGCTGCGCCCTTGTTGGCGGGTAAGACTTGAAGTATTACCTGTATATCATTTTATATGATCATCTTCATTTCAGATAAGAAGAATTCTGTTTGAGGATCACCTGATTGATTAAGGATAGACTCCCTTTAAGAGATGTGCTCAGGAAAGTCTTCTGTCGGCATCATCCCTGAATTTTTCGAATCCAAGTCTGATCAGTTCATCAAGAAGCAGGCTGTAACTTAAGCCGCTGGCTTCCCACAGTTTTGGGTACATTGAAATTTGTGTAAAGCCGGGCATCGTATTGATTTCATTAATAAAGATTTGCTCGTCTTCAGTAACGAAGAAATCAACTCTGCTTAGCCCCGAAGCGCCGACGGCCTCAAAGGCAGTCACTGCATAGGACTGAAGCTGTTCGATCAATTTCTGGCTCAATATGGCTGGAATGATCAGTTCTGAGCTATTATCTAGGTATTTAGCCTCATAATCATAAAAATCTTTGGCCGGTTTGATTTCACCGGGAATGGAGGCTTTGGCACTTTCATTGCCAAGGACGCTCAGTTCAACTTCCCTCGCCTTCACACCTTTTTCAATCACAATCTTTCGGTCAAATTTTGCTGCGTAGATTAACGCCTCCAACAGTTGCTTATCGTCTTCAGCTTTGGAAATACCAACACTGGAACCAAGATTGGCTGGTTTGATAAAACATGGGAAACCAATGCTGTCTGAGATGCGCTTTACCGCTACTTCGGGTGCAGCATTGATTTCACTTCGAAGCAAAGTAAGGTGCGGCACAATCGGCAGCCCGGCTTCTTTGAAAACAGCCTTCATTCGGTCTTTATCCATTCCGAGAGAAGAACCCAGCACACCCGAACCTACATAGGGGAACCCCGCCATTTCGAAAAGTCCCTGAATCGCACCGTCTTCCCCTTTAGGGCCATGCATGACCGGAAAAATAATATCACATCTGCCCTGATCCGGCAGTTTGCTTCCGTCTATAGCCTGAAAGTAAGGTTTTTGCGGGTTTAAAACGACTGCGACCTGTTTGGCGCCGTCCGTGATATCGGCTTTAGCTTCCTTCCACGCTTCCGGTCTTGCCCCCCAATACCAGCTTCCCTCCTTGGTGATCCCGATGGTCTGAATCTCATACCGGTCAACATGCAGCGCTTTGATGACTGAAGCTGCAGAAATGACTGAAACTTCATGTTCTCCCGATTGACCGCCAAAGATAACAAGCACTTTCGTTTTGTTGTTCATTTTGATTGTACTCCCTTCAAGTCATACCGTGTCTAAATCCCCGGTTATTTTTTACGATAGATTCCAGGTAAAATTACCTTTAATCATTCTTATTCATATGTTTCGTTCCTCACATCTTGTTAAGTAAAAATAGTACCTTGTCAATCTAAAATGATGGATCGACATGGCCCTACAGGATTTGAACACTGCTCAGTGGCCAGTAGCAGAACAGGGCTTTGCCTTCTATGCTCTGAATCGGGACACTGCCGAAGGAACGGGAATCATTCTTGCTCGCCCGATTGTCATTCAACGTAAAAACATGGTCTTCCGGCACAACAACCGTTGAAAATGTATAGGTTTTTGGTGTATTGGCATAAGGCTCGTAAATTGGTTTGTTATTAATATACGTATAACCGTTTTTAATTTCTACTTTCTCGCCTGGTAAGCCGATTACTCGTTTGATGCTTTCTACACCGTTATCTGAATAGAGAATGACATCTCCCCTGTCCAAGGTGTCAATGCTGCGGTGAAAATATTTTTCAACCAGCACCTGGCTGTCCAGCGAAAGCGTTGGCATCATTTCCGCTCCTTTAAGATGGGCAAACCCGATCAGATAAGTTTTTAGCAGCCAGGACAAGGCAAAAACGATCAGGATAATCTCAATGATTTCCTGAAGAAATTGGCTATATGGATTTTTTATCATATTGCGTCTTATTCTTACCATATTGACGATCCCTGCTTCCGGCGCGTTATTGGCTTAGACCGTTATAACAGCTGATTTTGTTCAAGCATTTGTGCAGCTGAAATATTAGCGTTCTTCACATAGATATGAGAAATCGCGCCCTGCATATAGACGGCATAAGGGGCTCTGATCGGACCATCGGCAGAAAATTCGCTCGTGGCTCCCTGAATGAAAGTTCCTCCTGCCATGATTACTTCGTCCGTATAGCCTGGCATCTCCGAAGGCAGCGGCAGAACATGCGAATCGATCGGCGAACCTTTCTGGAGACCCTGGCAAAAGGCCAGCAGTTTTTCTTTGGAATTCAGTTTTATCGCCTGAATAATATCCGTCCGCAGATCTTCCGGACCCGGATGGACTTCAAATCCCAGTCTCGACCAAAAGGCCGAAGAAAAAACGGCGGCTTTGATCGCTTCACTGACCGTCAGCGGGCTGAAGTACAATCCCTGGTACATGAGTCGAAGATTATCGAGGGTTGCTCCCACATCGGCATTGATGCCAGGTGCGGTAAACCTGGCCGCGGCTTTCGTGACCAAATCTTCTCTGCCGGCAATGTAGCCGCCTGTCGGGGCCAGCGTGCCTCCGAGATTCTTGATTAGTGATCCTGCCAGCAGGTCTACCCCCACATGTCCGGGTTCCTGATCCTCAACAAGCTCGCCGTAGCAATTATCGACGAAGATATCGATTTCCGGAAAATGCGTTTTGGCATAGCCAACAAATTCACTGATCTGGGCAATGGAAACAGAGTTTCTCCATTCATAACCCTTGGAACGCTGGATGATAAACAGCTTCGTTTGCGGAGTTACCATCGCAGCCAGTTTTTTCATTTGAATCTGACTATCAGCATCCAAAGGCAGGATATCAAAGGACACACCCCAATCAGCCAGGCTGCCGGAAATGTTGTTTTTAATTCCGATCACCTGCTGAAGCGTATCATACGGCATCCCGGTAACAGAAATAAAATGATCTCCGGGCCGGAGAACACCAAAGAGCGCTGAGGCAATCGCATGGGTACCTGATACAAACTGGTGCCTGATGATAGCTTTTTCGGTGCCCATAATGGATGCAGTGACCATGTCAAGTTTTTCTCTCCCGGAATCGCCTAGTCCGTAGCCGGTTGTTCCGTTCAGATTATAAGCTGAGACTCTGGCATCCTGGAAAGCTTTGAGCACACGTCGATGGTTCTTCTCAATGATTGGATTTATGATACAGGTTTGTTTTGTCAAAGCCTGTTCAGCATAGCACAGCGCGTCTGTAATTTTTGCGGATAAATTCAAATCGGACAAAAAACAATCCTCCATTAAGTAAAGTTCTTCTAAAATACTACATTGGATTGGCTTACTTTTCAATATACGAAAAAAATAACTTGACGATTAAGGCATAGACACATTAGACTTCATTTGGTTAAATCTCTCCTTTATACCTACGTGGCCAACCCTTCTAGTCATAATATTTGCGCTTTAAGGCGAGTGCTGAATTCACCAGGCCAATCATGACCGGCACCTCCACCAATGGTCCAATAACGGCTGTAAAAGCTACGTCGGAGGCGATGCCGAACACCGCTACAGCTACCGCAATCGCCAGTTCAAAGTTATTGCTTGCTGCTGTAAAAGCCAGTGTTACCGTCTGGTCATATTGAAAGCCGCTTTTGTAAGACATAAAGAAGCTGACAAAAAACATAACCGCAAAATAGATCAATAAGGGAATGGCTATTCTTACGACTCCCATTGGATTGGTGACAATCTCCTGCCCTTTGGTCATAAACATAATAATGATTGTATAGAGCAGGGCAATCAGAGCTAACGGTGAAATTTTAGGGATAAATACATTCTCGTACCATTCTCTTGTCTTAACTCGAATCAGTGTAAAACGAGTAATAAAACCCGCTGCAAAAGGAATCCCCAAATAAATCAGAACACTTTTAGCAACATCCCATATCGAAACATCTACGATTTGCCCGCCCCAGGAAAGGCCAAGCCATTTCGGAATTAAAGTAACAAAAAGATAGATATAGACCGAATACAAGAGTATTTGGAATATGGAGTTCAGGGCCACGAGTGCGGCACAATACTCGTTATCACCCTTCGCGAGCGTATTCCAGACAATGACCATGGCAATACATCGGGCTAAACCGATGATGATCAAACCAATAGCATAACCTGGCATATCTCTCAAAAACACGATAGCCAGCACAAACATCAAAACAGGTCCGATAATCCAGTTCTGAAGCAGTGAAAAGCTGAAGACCTTTTTATTTTGTACGACTTTGCCGATCTCTTCATATTTTACCTTGGCCAGCGGAGGGTACATCATTACGATCAGCCCGATGGCAATCGGCCAGGAAATCGTACCCGTGCTGAACTCACCCAACGATACGGCAAGGTTGGGGAACAGATAACCTCCGAAGACACCAATAGCCATTGCAATAAAGATCCAAAGCGTCAAAAATCGGTCTAAAAATAATAATCTTAATTGATTTTCATTTTCCATTTTATTCCTCCGGATTTATGTGGTTATAGGCATATTGTATCTTGTTCTCATTGATATGTAAAAGGGCAAATGTCCCCCGATCAAGAAAGATCCACTTCTTTGATACACATTAAATCCTCCCTGGACAGATTCGCCTGCCTGTAGAGCCTGACGGCCTGCCTGCGAATCGCTTTTTCGACGAAATTGCGCACCATCCGGGCATTACCGGAATAAGGCTGCATGTCATTCATATCCTGCAGGTTTCTTCGGAACACAATTTTTGCCTGCGGAGAAAATGTATATTGCCTGTCTGTCAACATCTGCTCACCAATAGACATCAGTTCATCCAGAGAGTAGTCCGGAAAATCGATATGTAGTGGAAAGCGCGACCGCAAACCGGGGTTTGTCTTTATAAACGCATCCATTTCAACCTTATATCCGGCAAGGATAAGGATAAGATTATCCTTATGGTCTTCCATCGCTTTGACTAAGGCATCAATTGCTTCCTTGCCAAAATCTTTTTCCCCACCCCTTGCCAGGGAATAGGCTTCATCAATAAACAGGATTCCGCCGAGCGCCTTTTTAACCAATTCTCTGGTCTTATTGGCTGTATGTCCGACATACTCCCCGACAAGATCTGCTCTTTCACATTCGATAATATGTCCTTTCGGCAAGACGCCCATTTCCTTAAACAATCTTCCGATCAGCCTTGCCACTGTGGTTTTTCCTGTACCCGGATTCCCGCTGAAAACCGTATGTAAGACTAAAGGCTCGGTATTCAGTTTCTCTTTTTCCCTTCGTTTACAGATTTCTACAAAAGCATACAGCTCATGAATCAGTTTTTTTACTGACTCTAAGCCAATTAAACTATCGAGTTCCGTGATGATTTCTTCAGTCTTTTTGTTACTGCTGCCGGCATAGTCCGGCAACTCAGGCTCTGATGTCAGTGGCTGGGTTTGGAGCACCGGCGGAAGATTTGATCTGAAGGTTATCTTAATGGACACAAAAGAAGCACCCCCTATAAGAACGTCATTATATATATATAACGCAGCGCAAAAAAGGTGAATCATTAATCTGGAAAAAATATAAATAATAAGAAAAATAAACATCGTGCTATGTAGGGTACATAACACGACGTTCTTTTCATTCATTTCTGTTCATTTTTTTCAGTTCTATGTCTCAGTGATATCTATCCGCTATATCTATCAGCTATATGTCCCAGTCCAATGATGGCCCCAGCAGGAAATTTACTCAGTCACTTCCCCGACTAAGGCATTTAAATTGACTTGTCTCATTGGCATTATGGTAGAAATGGCATGTTTATATACCATTTGTTGTTTGCCTTCGTAGTCCAGAACAACCGTAAAATTATCAAAACCTTTGACTAATCCTTTAAGCTGGAATCCATTGACCAAATAGATCGTAACAGGTATGTTATCCTTGCGGATTTGGTTCAAGAAAACATCCTGCAAGTTTATCGGTGATTTATTCATTTATTTCTTACCTCCATCACCATTTTTCTTATTGTCTAATTTTACCTTAGTTTCCATCACTGTGCAAGTCAAGAGAATCGCAAATTTCGTCAAGAATTTGCTGAGCCGAACATTCTGTGACGTCATACCATTTGATTCGAGGATCCCTCCTAAACCAGGTTAATTGTCTTTTGGCAAAGTGTCTGGTATCTCTCTGAAGCAGACGCAGCATTTCTTTTTGGGTGACCAAACCTCTCAAAAAATAAACGACATGACGGTAGCCGATGGTTTGAAGAGATTTTAGCCTTGGTGAATAGCCCTCCTGGAGTAAACGTAAAGTTTCTCCGATTATACCACAATCTACCATTTTCTGGCAACGTTCATTAATTCGTTCATAAATCACATCTCTTGGAGCCGTCAGCCCTAAATAAATGACTGATTCATCCAATTCAGCGTACATTTTTTCCATGTATGACCTTTGTTCAGATAATGGTTTACCGGTTAATTCAAAGATCTCTAGGGCCCTGACGATTCTTGCCGTATCGTTCACATGAAGTTTTTCGGCAGAAGCCCGATCACATTTCGCGAGTCTTTGATGCAGCTCCTTATTGCCATGCTGATTGGTATAAGCCAGCCATTTTTGCTTGATTGGGTCCGATCCTTCTTCTGGAAATTCAAATTCATCTAAAATTGAACGAATGTAAAGTCCCGTTCCACCAACGACAATCGGGATTTTCCCTTTGGCTTGAATATTCTCAATCCACTTTCTGGCCTGAGACTGGAATCCTGCCACTGTAAACGGTTCAGCCGGATCAAGCAGATCGATCAGATGATGCGGCACACCCTTCTGTTCAACCTTCGATGGTTTTGCTGATCCGATATCAAGCTTCCGGTAAACCTGAACGGAATCTCCGGAAATGATTTCTCCGTTCAGCCTGAGTGCCAGTTCGACGCCAAGAGCACTCTTGCCAACTGCTGTCGGTCCGATAATAACGATCAGGGGCTTCATTGGAAACCCTCCCCCACCCTGGCTAAATCAATGATACCAAAATCCACAGGGCTGTATTTATTCTTCTCTTCAACATAAAAACCTAGCCGGGCAAATTCACTGCTGCCTTTTCGCTCTTTCAACACAACCCTTTTTCTGGCCACGCGGCATGCTTCCCAGATTGTGCCTTTGTCCAAAGGATTCGGGTCGGACCATTTCTTCAACGGCCGGATCGAGGAAGATTCTTTAACCGTAACACGGAACATTGGATCAAAATAGACGACATCCACAGATGCATCCGGCAGCCCTTCCAATATCCTGGTATGATCTGCCCAGACCGTTTCAATTCGGGAAGCGGCCCGGCTCAATTCTGTCCAGGCCTGAGTTTTTTCCTGAGACATTTTCTTGGCAGGTTTAAAGTGGTTGACCTGATCTAGACCATCCTGAACCAAAAAATGGATCAGCGGTGAGCTTTCCACAGCAATCACGCTGCCTTTGCCGCCTGCCGCATACGCAGCAATTAGTGTATCCGATGCAAGGCCCATGGTCGCATCAAGAAAAATATCCCCGGCCTCAAGATTTACGGCCTGAAGAAAACGATCCGGCACGCCGCGTAAGATATTGATCATCCTTAACAACGCCATACTTGGATGGAAAAAGAGCCTTTCTCCATCATCTTCAAGACAGAGCTTCTGTTTAACGTAACGAAGCATCGGAAGATCATCAGCTTCTGATAAGGTATCTATCGAAACAATTTTTATTCCGGATTGCATACTGAGTTTTTCAAGCCGCAGTTTAAGTTTTTCATCTGACCGTTTATAGGCGATCACATTATCCGTTTGATCCATTCTATTATCCTATCAATCTATTTTCCTGTCTGCCTCATTGATCTTATTTATTTGATCACTTTAATTGATCATTATTTGGAAATTAAATTCTTTTTATTCCCTCTCAAACTTATGATTGAGTTCTTTCTCAGATATCTGAATGATCGTAGGGCGGCCGTGGGGACAGGAGTAAGGATTATCTGCTCTGCCCAATTTCTGTATGATTTCATCCATTTCCTGAACCATTAGGCGCTCTTTGCCTTTGACAGCCGACCTGCAGGCCAGCATCATGATCCACTCTTCCAGAAGTTTCTCCAAGGATGGAGAAAAAGATGTGTTCAGGATTTCATCAATAAAGGCCTTGAACATCTTCCCCGGTGATTCCAGGTTTTCCAACAGCGGGACCCCTCGCAGAAAGTACGTCCTGTCTCCGAAGTGTTCAAAAATGAAGCCCATTCCGTGCAGTTCGTCAAAATGCGCAAGCAGGATCTGCTCCTCCTGAACTGTAAGCTCTACCGTTTCCGGAATCAAAAGGAGCTGGCTTGCCGCTTCGCTTCGTTTGGCAAGCCGGAGCAGGCTTTCGTATCTGATACGTTCATGGGCTGCGTGCTGGTCTATAATATACAGATTCTTGTCGTCTGCAGCAAGAATATACAGATGAAAGACTTGACCGACAGCCTTCAGTTCCAGGAATTTCGGGACGGTTTCCTTATCCTGATGCGAAGTGTGAGATACTTCAGTCATTTCGTCCGGGAAGATCTTTGAAATACTGTCGGTGATGCGCTCAAGATCGCGGTTCGTAGCAATCCCCGGATTACGATCAGAAATTGTATCAGAAATACGCTCTGGAACCTGATTAGGTGCACTTTCTAGTATACCCCCGGATAATCTGTCAGAAATGTAGTCTGTCTGGTCTGACTGTGGTTCAGACAGTTGTTCTTTAAGGTATGGGTAATGATGTTCTTTTATCTTCTCTACATCTCTGAAAGACTGAGCTTTTGGGATGACTGGTATATCAGGATCGCACACCGGAGAGCTTTGATCTGACCTATTCGGTTCCAGCGGTCGGTATAATATCTTGAGTTGTTCCCAGTGAGATGGACTGGATTCAGCCGGAGTGGATTCCGATGTCCTTGTTTTTCCCGTAAAGGAATATTTCCGCATTGGAAAACTGTCCAGAAGGTTTTTCCGGATAACCTCCGCAATCTTTCTGCTTAAGTTTTTTTCTTCTTTAAATTTGATTTCCAGTTTGGCGGGATGGACATTCACGTCATAATCCGAAGGAGGCAGGTTCAGCGAAATAACGCATACCGGATAGGTATTGGCGGGAATCAGCGTATGATAACCGTCTTTAATGGCCTGATTCATTAACTGGGAACGGATCACCCTGCCGTTAACAAAAAAGGTAAGACCGCTGCGTGACGACCTGACATGCTCCGGCATGCTGACATAACCGAAAATCTCAAGGCTTTCATCCTGGTAGGATATCGGCAGCATTTTACGGGCAGCATCATTGCCACTGACGGCTGCTATGGCCTCGAGAAGACTGCCGTTTCCAGGCGTATGCAGTAAGATACTATTCGGGTGACGCAGGGAAAAAGCAACATCAGGTCTAGCTAAGGAAAGCCTGCCAACCATGTCGGAAATCCAGCCAAACTCCGTAACGGCTGAACGCAGGAACTTGTGTCTGGCCGGTGTATTATAAAACAAGTCTTTGACAGTTACGACTGTACCCGACGGGCATCCGATTTCCGTCATGGAAAGAAACGTGCCGCCCTCAACTTTTAATTCCTGTCCTGCAACATCATCCGGTGTCCGCGTCATAATACTCAATTTGGATACCGAAGCGATGCTCGGCAGTGCTTCTCCGCGAAAGCCTAATGTTCTGAGGTCATCGAGGTCTGTAATTGCCGATATTTTACTGGTAGCATGCGGAAGAACTGCTAGACGCAAATCTTCAGCTAGAATTCCAGCGCCGTCGTCTTTCACTCTGATTAGCGCCGTACCTCCGCCCTCTACACTGATATCTATTTTTCGGGCACCGGCATCCAGGGCATTTTCGACCAGTTCTTTGACTACGGAAAGAGGCCTTTCCACAACCTCGCCGGCTGCAATCTGGTTAATGCAATGCTCATCAAGGAGCTTAATTCTAGCCGCCAAATGGATTCACTTCCCTGCCGTCTGTCCATAAATGGACTTGATTTCTTAGTTGATTTTGCAGTAAAACAGTTTTTTCTGATTTCTGAAAAGTTTCTGCCAGGTCGTATCCAGCTTGTTCGCAATCGGGACATGCTTCAAACGGAATTCTGACAAGTACCGCTTTCTGAAAAACCGACGGTTTTTGGGATATCATCAGCACCGTCCCCCCGCAATGACTGCATTTGCGGATGTATTCCCTGCGGTTCTCTTTAAATCCGTCCGTATCATAATAAATACTTTTCTCGGAATATACCCAGTCACCTGCCGGCAAAAACGGTTCTTTACGGAAAGCCCAGGAAGGCCGGACAGCCTCATTCGTTCTTTTCAGATCGGTCAGAAAAGAGCGGATCGTATCACCGCCAATTTCAGTATTCTGAGGCTTCTGCGACTCCACCACCCCGGAATAATCTTCTCCGGCCAGCGCCAGGAAAATAGCCATGTTGATATAAGGCAGTGCGCCTTCAATCGCGTATCCGCCTTCCAGTACTGCAAGATCAGGCTTGATCATTTCAGTGATTTTGCCATAACCTCTGGCCGTCACATTCATCGAAGCCAACGGATCCGTGAAATGGTTGTCCTGTCCGGCGGAATTGATGATCAGATCCGGTTTAAAGACTTCCACTGCAGGCATAATCCAGTTTTCCAGCGCATAGAGAAAACCTTCATCGCCGACTCCCGGCAGAAGCGGGATATTCAGCACGGATCCCCAGGCATTCGGCCCGCCTTTTTCTTCCGTAAATCCGGTTCCGGGAAATATGGTTCTGCCGTCCTGATGGATCGATATATATAAAACATTCGGATCATGATAAAAAATATCCTGCGTCCCGTCACCGTGATGAACATCCGTGTCAATGACGGCAATTTTTTTGATGCCGTATTTGGCTCGGAGGACATTAATTAGAATAGCCTCATTATTTAGGGTGCAAAATCCTCTGTTTCCCCAAACTGTCGCTCCAGAATGATGGCCTGGCGGGCGTACCAGCGCAAAGCCGTTCGTGATTTCTTTTTTCATCAGCGCGTTGCCCAGAACCAGCGAACTGCCAACAGCTATCAGATGGGCATCGAGATTATGCTGTTGGAAATCCGGAAAAATCGCCTGGGTTCGTAAAACATCAAAGAGATCCGCCACCCCGGGAGAGTATTGTCTGACCTGGGGAAGATCCATGATCCCTTCTTCAAAGATCTGTTCCTGGGTGTAAAGCAAGCGTTCTTCCCGTTCAGGATGGAATTCCCCAAGAGACCAGTCAAAAGCCGGAAAAAAGATAATTCCTGTCTTGTTCATGACTGTATCCTCCCAATGACTCCCGGCGGAACATGCATCGCACCTTTGACAATCTGACCAACCGTATGATAATTCTCAACCAGCGGGAAATAATCAAAGATCTCTTTCTCCAAGTCGTCTGTTTCTATTCCAAGACCGGCTGCCTGTTTTTGCGCTAATTCTTTTAAAAAATTTTCTACTTCCCGATGGGGTTTTTTTGGTCCGGTCCAAATACCTTGCTCCCCGGTTTCCTCTATCCTGTAAATGGAGAACTTCGTATCCAGGTGGAGCGTCCAGGAAAAGGTTGGTTTAGCCATCGCTGCTCCGATCGCATTGGAGACTTCCGAGAATTTAGTCAAAACCGTTCTCATCTTCATCCTGTTCTCGAGTGCTGCCTCAAGCCCCGGTGCTCCTCCTCCGCTGAGTTGGATATAGAATTTAAAATCATCATGATGATGGAGGACTTCCCAGACCTTATAGGCCGGCTCGGTTTTCCATTCTTCTAGCAGCTGCTGAATGGCCCGGGCAATTTTTTCAACCATTTTCTCAACGATGATTTCTGCTGTCCGGCGCAGATCAGATGCTGTTCTTTGGTTCTCGGGCAGGAGCATGCCAAGTGCTTCTTCAGCCCGCTGCAGATCACCGTAATCCGTCAGATTCAGGTAGCGCAGCGCATCCGTAGGTGTCGGGCTGATTCCTCCTATGCAGTAGGCAGGACCTAAGCGGTAGTCGGCCAGCATAATCTCTCCCTGATCCAGACAGACAGCTGAATCCCCTCCAATAGAGGCTGAACGTACAGCCAGGGAACGGACATTTGTCAGGAAGGGTCCGATCTGCGCACCGTGGGTGCTGATTAACGGAGATCCGGATAGTACGAGCCCTATATCGGTCGTGGTTCCGCCGATATCAACAACGACATAGGATTCCTCCGGATTGCTCTGGGCGAGCGTTCCAAGTACACTTGCCGCTGGTCCGGAGTAAATCGACTCAACCGGTCTGATCTTTGCCAGCGGCAAGACCCCACCATCCGCCTTTAGTACCCGAATCGGCGCCCGGCATCCCCTTGCCTCAACCGCCATTTTCAACTGATAAGCAAAGTTCTGAAACAATTCTGTTGCGGCCAGGTTGAGATAGGTCGTCAGCGTTCTACGGTAGAAATTGGATTTTCCGGACTGGTTTCCCAGAGCTGTCGTAATTCCGGGTACCTCTCTATGCAAATAGGCTGCCAGCTGCTCCTCAAAGACATTGTTGCGATGGGAGAATTTGCTGACAATGGCCGTAAGCGGCTTAACGGATTGTTGATTCAATTTTTCAGCAAGCGTCTGCCACTCTGATTGATCCGCTGGCACAACGACCCTTCCCCGATAATCCAAAACACCGGTTAAGACACTGTAGTCCACCGGCCAAGGCAATGAGGAGAGCTTCATCCCGGTCCCCGGGAAAAGGATCAGTTCAACCTCAGGAAGGTGTTTTTGCATAATCGCATTTGTTACAAGCGTCGTACTGACGGTAATGGTTTCGATGTTCTTAGCCTTGGAAATTTGGAGATAATCCAGGGCGCTGATAAGTGTATTCAGAATGTCATCCTGATTGGTCGGAATTTTACCCTTACGCTCGATCACGCCATTCGTGATCATGACAGCATCGGTAAACGTTCCGCCCACATCGATGCCAATAAGGCTGGCCATGTTATCTCCTCCTTTTTTTAAATGTAGTTTGTTCATATCAAATTAAATCATTGTTTGGGTCATGTTTGTGTAAGCAGTTTTGTTATTGCTCAAATCATTTTTGTATGGGGTTGGTCTGCGCAATCAGTAACGTTTTCGGCTATTGCGCCCTCCGTGGCGCAAAAAGCCGCGCTCCGCATCGTGCTCCGCTAACACTATTACTGATTACGCAGACAATATTATTATCAAGTTACGTATCATTTTAAGCTTTATATGCCAGGATCAAGTCCTGCTTGTAAGCACATATACCATATTTTCTGTCTTCCTTCTTCTCCAACCCAACGCCTCACTTCATGTGGAATATGAGAAAGCAACTGAGCTGCGGTAAGTAATAAATCTTCTTTAGAGTACAGGCTTCCATCTAAATAGATTGGATATCGAGAGTCTTCAGCATGAATTAAAAACTCCCATAATGTTGTTGCAGGGCCATTATGCCCAATAGTTATCTCTCCTCTACCTTGCAAAAATCTAAATTTTGGTGATTCGTAACCAGGAATCACTCCTAAGGTTGGAGCAAAATTAGCAAGAACCTTGGTTAACTTTGATACCAGTTCAGGTAATCCAATAAAGGTTTATAGGAGCATACCATATTCTAAAACCTCTAGCCTTCAAAGCTCCGACTAATCGAGACACATTTTGGCAAGTAAAACTACCCGAACAGCCTTATGATCAGTCTGGGTGCCACAGTTCCGCGACAAGCGGAGCATGGAGTGCGCAGCGCGGCTTTTTGCGCCACGGAGGGCGCAATAGCCGAAAGCGGTATTGTGGCACCCAGACTGGCCACATACAAAGGTTTTTCGTTTTCGAAAAGACCACAACATAAGAATGCAGAAAGGCCTCATTAAGATATCACACAATAACACACAAGAAATGCCATTAAATAATCTTCGTCGCCTTAACACGGCTAATAAGATCATACAAGTAGTCCATCGCCTGACGCGGCGCAAGATTGTCCAGATCGAGTTCTTCAAGCTCCTTGAATATCGGATGCGTGATCTGGTTATCGAACAGTGACGGCTGCAGCATATTGGCATCAACAGCTTTTACTATCTTGCGCTGGGTCGGGGAATTTTCGAGTTCACCGAGAATGATGGCCGCCCTTTTTAAGAGATGAGGCGGAAGGCCGGCAATCTTCGCCACATGAAGGCCATAACTCCGGTCAGCTTTGCCGGGAAGTATTTTATGCAGGAAAATAACGTCGTCCCCTTGTTCCCTAACAGCTACATGCAGATTAAAAACTTCAGGATAACGTTCTTCCAATTCGGTTAGCTCGTGGTAATGCGTCGCAAATAACGTTTTGGCTTTAATGTCAGGGTTTTCAACCAGGTACTCGGCAATGGCCCAGGCTAGACTGAGACCGTCAAACGTGGCTGTTCCCCTGCCGACTTCGTCCAGAATGATCAGACTGTCCGCCGTGGCATTTTTGAGGATATGGGCAACTTCGTTCATTTCGACCATAAATGTGCTTTGCCCTGCCGCCAGATTATCGGCGGCTCCTACCCGGGTAAAAATACAGTCGGCAATCGAAATGGCGGCCTTCTGGGCAGGCACGAAGCTACCGATCTGGGCCATTAAAACGATCAGGGCTACCTGGCGCATATAGGTCGATTTCCCGGCCATATTGGGGCCGGTAATCAGAGCAAGGTGCTTATTACGGGTAAGATAAGTATCATTCGGAACAAACGTATCACAGATTCTTTCCACAACCGGATGCCGTCCCTCAACAATATGAATGATCCCATCGGAGCGTATTTCCGGTTTGACATAGTTGTTCTGAATGGCTGTTCCGGCCAACGAGACAAAAACATCGATTTCAGCCAGCGACTGGGCAGCGTTAATGATCAGCAGCGAACAAGCCAGAACCTTGTCCCGAAGTATAGAAAACAGCTGATATTCGAGATCACTGAGTTTGTCCTGCGCAGTCAGAACGCGCTGCTCGTATTCCTTTAATTCCGGGGTGATGAATCGCTCGGCATTAACCAGCGTCTGTTTTCGCTGATAATCATCCGGAATCAAATGAGCATTCGCATTGGTAATTTCGATAAAGTACCCAAAGTTCTTATTGAAGCCGATCTTCAACGAACGGATTTTGGTACGTTCTCTTTCCTGGTTTTCGAGGCGGGCAATCCATTCTTTGCCGCCGGAAGATATCGCCCTTAAACTGTCAATTTCTGCTGAATAGCCGTTCTGAATAATATTCCCGTCCTTCGGAGAGTATGGTGCTTCAGGATTTATGGCCGCAAGCAGTTCCTGTGCAAGGTCATCAAGTCCTGCCAAGGACGGCAGGTATTTAGCCAATTTTTGAGAACCGTTGTCAGTGATGCAATCCCTGACCTTAGGCAGGCAGGATAACGTGCTGCCCAACGCCAGCAGATCCCGGGGACTTGCTTTGCCTAGGGACAGTTTTCCAAGCAGTCTTTCCAGGTCATACACTGTTGTCAAAGCTTTTTGTATATCTTGGCGTAAAAAAGTATTCAGCGTTAACTCTTCGACGGAAGCCAGTCGTTCATTAATGCTTTCAGGATCGCGTAAGGGTTGCTGCACCCAGTTTCTGAGCAGTCTGGCTCCAAAGGCCGTTTTGGTTAAATTCAAGGTAGAAAATAAAGTCCCTTTCTCATCGCTGGTTCGCAGTGATTCGACAAGTTCAAGATTCCTTCTGGTCCATTTATCGAGAACCATTGTCGTGCTGCTTTGGCTCACCGAAATGCGCAGAATATGTTCCTGTCCCGAGTTAGGAATATTTTGACTGATATACTGCCAGAGTCCGGCGGCAGCTTTGCAGGCAACCGGCATTTGCTGCAAAAGCTCTGCCTGCTTCTTAAATCTTTCACTAAGTTCAGCCGTCCTCTGGAACAAATTTTTTTCGATCGCTGTCAGATAATAATCCGTAAATAGTTTGGGCAGCATCGCAATGTCCTTGGACAGGATAAGTTCGGAAGGTGCAATACGGTTTAATTCCGCCTGCAGTATCTGAATGGAAGGCGTCTCCATGATCCGAAAATCACCGGTTGTGATGTCGAGATAAGCGAGCGCCCACGTTTTCTCCTTATATACACACGCCAGAAAGTTATTCTTTGTTTCCGAGCTGATACTGTCCAGCGTACCCGGCGTCACAATCCGGACAATGTCTCTTTTGACAATTCCTTTACTGGCTTGAGGATCTTCCATTTGTTCACAAATGGCAACTTTAAATCCGGCAGTGACCAATTTCAGAAGATAACCATCCACGGCATGATGCGGAACTCCGCACATGGGTATTTTCTGGCCCTTGCCTGCGTCTCGCGCCGTTAGCACGATTTCCAGAACCGGAGCAGCGGTCTCGGCATCCTGGCCAAACATTTCATAAAAATCGCCAAGCCTGAAAAACAGGATTGTATCCGGTACCCTGTTCTTTATCTCTTGATATTGCTGCAGCATGGGTGTATTCATGGCTCACTTAGCTCCCCAAAAAGCGTCCAGGAATTTGCAGATCTGATTATAACCGAAACGAGCGAACCAACCAAGTCCTCCCTGCCTTCAAATACAACGATCTCATTTCCTCTGGTACGGCCTGTTAAATATTTAGGATCCGACTTACTGGGTCCTTCCACTAGAATTCCATAGCGGTTGCCAATCATTTTCTGGCGCCAGTTCAGACTCTGAGAATTTTGAAGCGACATCAGTCTCTGCAGACGGTTTTTCTTGATATCGAGCGGAACCTGATCCGGAAGCAACGCCCCCGCCGTCCCGGATCGTTTGGAAAACATAAAGGTAAAAGCCTGGTTGAAAGGCATTGTATTGACAAGATCAAGCGTCAGTTCGAAATCTTCTTCCGTTTCTCCGGGAAACCCAACAATAATATCGGTTGTCAATCGGGCCTCGGGTACAATTTCCAGAATACGCGCAATTCTTTCCAGGTAATATTCCCTGGTATACCCTCTGTTCATTGCCGTCAGCACTTGATTGCTTCCGGCTTGGAACGGCAGATGGAAGTGCTCACAGATATGCTCACCGCGGGCTACCGTCTCAATCAACTTATCACTGAAATCTTTCGGATGAGAGGTCATAAACCGGATTCGGTAAAGCCCTTCAATTTGATCAATTTCAGTCAGTAAATCGGAAAAATCATACGCAAAACCGTCTTTTTTCCCGTAGGAATTGACATTCTGACCGAGCAAGGTCACATCACGGCAGCCATTCTCGACAAGTGCCCTGATTTCGTCCAGAATGACGTCCATCGGCCGGCTGCGTTCTCTTCCCCTGACATAAGGAACAATGCAATAGGCACAATAATTGTCACAGCCATACATAATGTTGACATTGGTCCGAAGCTTTCCTTTTTCAGCCAAAGGAACAACCTCAGTAGTTTCACAGGCCGCCTCGGAAACAAGCGAGGCTCTTCCGCCCCGATCCGCTGTTTTCAGCAAACCTTCAAATTGATGATGATCAAAGGTCCCTGTCCAGATATCGACATGAGGGGCTCTTTTTTGGAGTTTTTCCAGCAGGCCGGGCTGTTGAATCATGCATCCGGCAACCGCAATCTTGAGCTGCGGTTTTTTTTCTTTCAGTTTTTTCAATTGACCGATTTTGCCAATAATTTTATTTTCGGCGCTTTCTCTGACACAGCAGGTATTAATGATAACCAAATCGGCCTGTTCAGGGTTCTTTGTACGCTCGTACCCGTTTTTTTCCGAAATGGCCGTCAAGGTCTCGGCATCCCGCTCGGACATTTGACAGCCATACGAAATCGTACACACTTTCTTATTCATTTTGTTCGACATGTATTCAATCAATCCTCTGCTTGAAAGCTATAATATTTATGCAGATAAAAACTGTTGCTATGAAGACTTACTTAAAAACTTATGATCAGTCTGAAGGCCACAGTTCCGCTGTGTATTGTGGCCTTCAGACCTACCCGGTTTATTACATTTTCGAAACGGACTGGTAGTAAAGTGCCAGCGTTCCCGGTCCGACATGACTGCCTACAACACAACCAATATCACTAATAATCACGTCTTTGACAGGCAGTGCATTTTTAATTTCTTCAGCCAGGGCTTCGGCTTCTTCCATACACGCCGAATGAGAAATCCCGATTACTTGCTTTTCTGCTTCGACGATTTCATTTTTCATGATTTCGATGAGCTTGCGGATCGCAGCTTTTCTGGATCTGACTTTGTTGAATACATCAATTTTCCCTTCCACATTCATGTGCAAAATTGGTTTAACATCCAGAAGTCCGGCAACAAATCCGGCTGTTTTGCTTAATCTTCCGCCTTTGACAAGGTATTCCAGCGTATCAATGGTAAAAATGTACCGCATTTTATTTCTAATCTCCATGATTTGGGGTTCAATCTCCTGCCAGATATCGGTATGCAACAGTATTTCTGACGTAAGTATGGCCTGCAGCCCGAATCCCAAAGATGCACCAAGACTGTCGATGATATGTATTTTTTCCGGAGCGCTGCACATTTCCCGCACCATCACTGCCGTTTGACAAGTTGAACTTAAGCCGGAAGACAGGTGTATGGCAATGACTTCTTTACCTTCAGCTAATACTTTTTCGTAGGCATCTTTTAAGAGATTCAAATTAGGCTGCGAAGTCTTCGGGAGTTCTTTATAGTTTTTGAAGTCAGCATAGAATTTGTCCGGAAAAATATCGATTCCTTCTGCATAGGTAACCCCATCAATATTTACCGGCATTGGGACAACAACAATCCCAATTTTTTCAGCTAAATCTCTTGGGATATCTGAAGCGCTGTCTACTACGATCTGAAATGGCATGCTATCACTCCATCCAAAAAATGATACTATAAATAATCCTACCAATTACATCCTGTTTGTCAAGTTTTTTGGGAAACTTAGGTTACACTTAGATCTATCGGAAAGATGTACTGTACATCTTTCCGATAGACTTAGACAGTTTAAAAAAAAATAGCGCTTGTCCAAGCGCTATTCCATTCCTGTTTTTAGAGATAGTTCAAAGGATTTACAGTACTGCCGTTAATGATTACTTCAAAATGCAGGTGTGATCCTGTCGAATTACCGGTTGAGCCTACATTGCCAATATGTTGGCCCTTGGAAACAGTTTCTCCGACACCCACAAGTAGTTTGGAAGAATGACCATACCGTGTGGAAACACCATTACCATGGTCGATAACGATACAGTATCCATACCCGCCATCCCAGCGGGCTTCAACCACTGTACCGGAAGCAGCTGCATAATAGGGCTGGCCGGTAACTCCATCAATGTCGATTCCAGTATGGAAGCTTCCATGACGAGAACCATAATAGGAGGTAATGCCTCCACTGATGGGCCAGCTTAAACCGGAAATACTGCCGGATCCGCGGGATGTCCCCACATAGACAATTGAGCGGCCAGGTCCTTTGGCAACAATCTGATTTACAGGTTTACTGAGGACTTCTTCCTTAATAACCTGTTTTTCGATCATTTTACCATTTTCCTCAACATACGAATATGTAACGGCCTTTTCACCATCTTTACCCGCCTGCTTAATGATACTCTTGCCATAGCTGAGACTTCTGTCCGTCTTGGAAACCACATCAAACGGAACAACCTCACTGACTACTTTCGTACCTTCACTTCGTACTGTAAGGTAAGGCTTTGTTTGAACAAGCTTGATTTTCTGTCCTGGCTGAATGATTGAGTCTTCAGTAAATCCCGGGTTAGCAGCAATTACTTCATCCGTCAGCATATTGTTCTTACGGGCAATCAGCCATAAAGAATCATCTTCTTGAATGGTATAAATGGTTTCTGCTACATCGCCTTTAACCAAGATTTCCAAAGCAGCATCAATTGTCTTGACTTCACCCGGGTGAACCTTTGATGCAATTTTGGAGACCGGTTCAACAATTTTGACTGAAGAAACAGTATTATTTTTCGAAGGCTTCGTCTGATAATCCTCATACTTTTTCAACAAAGTATTGATGTCTTGTTCACTGGCTAAAACAACCACGACTTTGCCATTCACCTGTAACCCATAGCCATTGACATACGGCTTAATGGCACTTGCCAAAACATCTTTAGACACCGGCCCGGTATAATCTTCATTCTTTAATCTTAGACTTTTATATTCTATGGTATCGCTGGTCTGAGCAACGGTTCCAGCTGTACTCCCCTGCTGGGTAAGAACCTCTTGAACCAGTTGTTTAGCCTCAGATTTACTTGCTGCATAACCAATGTTTTTGCCGTTTACAACAATACCTACTGCCGGAGTTGTCGAGCTAAAATAAAAACAACTACTGAAAATCACTGCCAAAGCCAGCACGGTGATCCCGATCGTTTTTGGAGATTTCCAGGAAATATTTTTAATCTTTGCTGCTGTCTTCGAAAAAATTTCTTTATATTCGATTTTATTTGCTAAGTTTACGACGCCAAATTTTATTCTTTTCGCTTGCTTAGCCAAAGCCTCTGCAGTATTCGCTTTTTTTAATTTTTGTCTGACTTTGTCCAGATAATTTTTATTTATCTTTCTACTAATCATTCTCGCCCCCCTTGGCTTGTCATTCGTACTCTGCTATATGATACCATTAATTAAGCCTTAAGAAAATACAGAAATTTTCCAATTCGTTGACCTACGCATTCATTCCTTGAAAATTTCCTTATTTTCTAGGCAAAATTTCTTTTAATTTTATTGATAAAGGATAGGATTCCGGTGGACCGTTCATGGGTTACTCTTTTCCCAAGAAGGGTTTTGGCAATGCTGAGGACCTGACCTGCATATTCAGAATTAGGCTGAGATAAAAATAAGGGGTTTTGACTCTTTAAGGATTTTGTGACTTTTTTATCATCGTAAATCCAGCCAATCAGTTCCGGCTGCAGCTTGAGATACTTGGACGAAGCTTTCTTAAATGTTTCACAGCATTTTATCGCTTCGGCTTCATCTTCACAGCGATTAATCACCAGATAAGGACGGATATTCGAATTGCGGTACGCCAGCGCTTTGGTCAGTCCATATGTATCCATCATCGCGTGCGGTTCTGTGGTTGTAATCAGCACTAGGTCATCCGCCGCCTCCAAAAATTTAAGTACGACTTCCGAAATACCTGCTCCGGTGTCGATCAGAAAGATATCACATTCACCTTCCAAATCTGCAAATCCAGATATGATGCGGTTAAACTGAATAGGGCTTAGATTTGTTAAGGACGAAATGCCGCTTGAACCCGGCAGAAGCTTAATTCCTCCTGGGCCGGGAGTCAGAGTGTCCTTTAAGGTACACTCACCTTTCAGGACATGAGTAAGGTTCAGCGGATTGTTCAATTTCAGCAGTAATTCGACATTGGCCATCCCAATATCGGCATCAAGGATAATGACTTTTTTACCAAGTTGGCTTAAAGCCATACTCAAATTGATGGTGAGTGAAGTTTTGCCAACTCCGCCCTTACCACTGCCGATTGCAATAACTCTGGACTTTTTTTGCTGTCTCTGGATAGTTGGAATCGTAACGCACCAGCTCTGCTGAGCTGGCTGCCGGGAAATCACTTCGGATGCAAGGACGATTCTCGGATCGGGAACCAGCCAGCGTATCACGGTACCAATCGGGATTAGCAGCAGATAACCTTTATGCAATGTGATTGCCAATTCCAAGCGGTCAGGGAATACATTTTTTATTTCTGCGGTATAGATATCGTGATACAATTCGGAGTTTGTCGTAAAATTAAGTTTTTGACCTGCAAAGAATTGTGGCTGATTCATTAATTTCCTCCCGAATTCTGAACTTGCTATATATTTTTCTACAACGAAGGACAAGTTCCCTTCTGCGCTTATAAAAAAATGACTGTGATGGGCAATCATTTTTATATTACTGTTTTTAAAATTTTTCTGATAGGATATGTAATGAGTAAGATTAACCAGATCATACGGGAGGATCATCCATGAGTACATATGGCATAATATGAGAACAATACTCAAGGGGAAGTAATCATGACTTTTACACCATATTGTTCAATTTTTTTAATTTGCTCCGGGGAAGCTCCGGCATCGGTGATAAATTTATTTACTTTTTCCCATTTGGCAAACGTATGGTAGAGAATATGACCAAGTTTCGCGCTGTGAGCAACAAGAATAATTTCTCTGGCCGAAGTGATCATGGCCTGTTTAACTTCGGATTCAATCATGCTTGATGTTGAAAGGCCTTTTTCCGTGCTGATGCCGGTTGCCGATAGAAAAAGTTTGTCCGCGTAGAAACCATCCAGGTTCTCCCTGGTCATCGGACCCAGCAGCGAGTAGGTCGTGCTTTGCACTTCCCCGCCTGTTAAGACGGTCGTGATATCTTCACGCATACCGAGAATTTCGGCAACGGCAAGGGAATTCGTTACAACCGTGCATTTTATATCAAGGGCAAGCGCAATCGCAAGCGTCGTTGTTCCGGAATCCAGAATCACGGATTCTCCTTCATTAATCAGATCAGCGGCTGCACGGCCAATGTTAAGCTTTTCACTTTGGGCTTCGCCGAGCCGAGTAGCAAAAACGGTATTCTTAATTTGAGGGTTTTGAGGATAAATGGCTTTGCCGTGTTCCCGCTGAATCAAGCCCATCAAAGCGAGTTGTTTAAGATCACGGCGTATGGTCATTTCGGAAACGTTAAACTCAACAGCCAGTTCCGCTACCGTTAAATGTCCGTGTTTTTGGAGCAAATATCTGATTTTTTCCTGTCTGCCTGCTGTCAACTACCCACCTCCAGCTTTACATATGGATTTTATGCTATTGCCACGTTAACGTTAATTTAAGTTTAACAGATACTAGATCTGTCAGGTCAATTCTTTTCTTTACAGTATTGCAACAGAACCCTCATAGATAACACCAGACAAGGCGTCTACTGTAATTAAAACACCTTCCTGGATCTTCTGTACAGCATCATCCGCTCCGACGATTGCCGGAATCCCATACTCCAAAGCGACGATGGCAGTATGTGAGGTCAGTCCTCCGTGTTCAACCACAAGTGCACCGGCTTTCACTATAACCGGAAGCTGCTCTACATCTGTAAAAGGTGCTATAAAAATATCTCCTTGGCTGAATTTTTCCGGATCGCTAACTTTGCTTGCTTTCCCCGAATACGCTCTTCGTCCAATCCCGGTTCCTCTTGTCAGCACATTTCCGACGACCTGGACCTTGATTAGATTGGTCGTGCCAACTTTGCCGACCGGGACACCCGCAGTCAGCACAACAACATCGCCGGTTTGAATTAATTTCTGATCCAATGATCTTGTGACGGCAACCGATAGCAGTTGATCCGTTCCTGTACTTTCCGGGACAATGATGGTATGAACACCCCAGCTGAGGGCCAAGCTTCTCGCTACTTCGGAATAAGGCGTTGTCGCGATGATCAGTGACTTGGGCCGGTAACGGGAAATCATCCTGGCTGTTTTCCCGGACTGGGTCGGGGTAATGATCGCGGCCGCATTCAGATCCGTTGCTATCGTATAGCTGGCATGACCGATCGCTTCCACAATATTGCGACCTTTTTCCAACGGGGAACTGGTCTTAAAGAATATCCCTTCGGCCTTGCGCGCTATTTTATCCATCGTCTGCACTGCTTCGACCGGAAATTCGCCGGCTGCAGTCTCACCAGAGAGCATGATCGCATCTGTACCGTCTAAAATTGCATTCGCAACATCACTTGCTTCTGCTCTGGTCGGACGCGGCTGATGCGTCATCGATTCCAGCATCTGCGTCGCTACGATGACTGTTTTGCCCAAGGCATTGCATTTGCAAATAATCTCTTTTTGATAAATTGGAACTTCTTCCACCGGGATTTCCACACCAAGGTCTCCCCGGGCTACCATAATGCCATCGGCAACTTCCAAAATACTATCGATGTTACTGATACCTTCGTGACTTTCGATCTTAGCGATAATCTTTACTGCAGCATTCGCTTCCTCGACGATTTTCCGCACTTCCAGGATATCCGAAGCCTTGCGGGCAAAGGAAGCTGCGATAAAATCAATCCCGTTACGCAAACCGAACTGAATATCGTTGATATCTTTTGACGTGAGCGCAGGCAGACAAATACTGACACCAGGAACATTGACTCCTTTTTGGGATTTCAGCAGGCCCCCGTTCCTGACGACCGTCGTGATTTGTCCATTTGCAGCTGAGGTGACTTCCAGGTCAAGCAGCCCGTCACTCAGCAGAATATGATTTCCGGGCACAACCTGGGTCCAGAGATCCGGATAGCTCACAAAGACCCTTGCTGTAGAACCAAGGCTTTCATCCTGATCAAGAATAAATACGTTCCCTTTTTCCAGCTGAATCCCCTGCTCAGAAACCAAACCCGTACGAATTTCCGGACCTTTGGTATCCAGCAAGATTCCAAGATTAACACCGGCTTGCTCTGCAGCAGCCCTGAGGTTCGCAATGGTTTTCCCATGTTCCTCATGGCTGCCGTGAGAAAAATTCAGTCTGGCAACATTCATGCCGGACTGAATCAGCTGCCTGATCTTATCCGGATGCTCACTGGCGGGACCGATCGTACAAATGATCTTGGTTCTTCGCATATTTTTGCCCTCTCTCGCTGAATTTGGCTAGCACGATGTTTCCAAACTAACTACTTGAACTCCTTTACTTAAACTTCAAAGAAAACATTCAAAAACTCCAGACTAGGTCTCCGTAATGGATGGCCGGTGCCAAGCGGAGCATGGATGCGAAGCGCGGCTATTTGTGCCATGGAAGGCACAATAGCCGAAAGCGGCTATCCATTATGGAGACTAGCTCAAGATATGGCTACTTATCTAGCGAATCAATCAAGAATATAAATATTAGAAGCCGCGAGCAGCCATCATCTTGATCACATCGATAACCCTGTTGGAATAGCCGGATTCATTGTCATACCAGGCCAGGACTTTGACCATCTTATCCCCGATAACCATTGTAGACAGTCCGTCAACAATTGAACTGGCGTTATTACCGTTATAATCGCTCGAAACAAGGGGCAATTCGTTATAGGAAAGAATTCCTTTAAGTTCACCTTCTGCAGCTTGTTTAAGTTTGGCATTAACTTCTTCCTTCGTCGTTGTTTTGCTGACATTCACAACAAAATCGACCAAAGACACATTCGGTGTCGGGACTCTTACTGCTAGACCGTTCAGCTTTCCTTTGAGTTCTGGCAAAACAAGGGCCACGGCTTTGGCCGCTCCTGTAGTTGTCGGGATCATTGACTGGAATGCAGCTCTGGCTCTGCGCCAGTCGGAATGCTCAAAGTCTAAAATTCTCTGGTCATTGGTCACGGAGTGCGTTGTTGTCATCATTCCCTGCTCGATGCCAAATTCTTTCATAATCACTTTTGCAACAGGAGCCAGACAATTGGTGGTACAGGAAGCATTGGAAATAATATGATGTTTGGCAGGATCATATTGATCATCATTGACACCCATCACAATCGTGATATCTTCATCTTTACCGGGTGCAGAAATTACAACCTTTTTAGCCCCTGCTTTCAGGTGTTTACCAGCGCCTTCCCTGTCCACAAATCTTCCGGTTGATTCAATCACGACATCGACGCCAAGTTCTTTCCAGGGCAGCTCTTCCGGGTTCTTTTCAGCCAAAAGTTTGATGGTGCTTCCTTTGACCTTCATCACACCATCTTCGACGATAACATCGTAAGGCAGTGTACCGTGGGTAGAATCGTATTTCAGCAAATGCGCCAGCATATCTGCTTTGCCAAGATCATTCACTGCAACGACTTCCAAATCCCCTGAAGATTCAAGAAAAGCTCTCATACAAAGCCTTCCGATTCTACCAAAACCATTGATTGCTACTTTTACCGCCATAGTTCTCATCCTCCAAATGTTTATTTAAACATATATATTCCGTGTGAATGAACATATTCCTGCTTTAAAATGTTAATTCGCACATTTTTGTTTGGGTATTTGCATATGAATATAGCATCCCCAGAAAAAAATAAATCTTTCATTTTTCTCTCTAATTATGGTTGTTAATCATCAGCGTTTTTAAACGACCCTTACTTGTTATCGCTGATTTTGGAACAACAATTTCATACAGTGTACAGTATTTATCTGCGAAGGCGACGATAAACGATTCTATGTAGCGCGGCGTTTTCACAGTTAAGGGCCACATATGTTTGATAATAATGTCCTTTTCCACATCATTCAAAATAAAATACCTTCCGGCATTCTCCAGGGCAGCTGAAGGATGGGTAAATCCATGCAACCCCTTTTCCGGTTTCGTCGTATGCCAGTCATACAGAAAAAAGTCGTGCAGGAGTCCACCCCGCGCCGCAGACCGAAAGTCGAGCCCGAGTGTACGACAAAGAATAAAACTAGTGTAGGACACGGAAAAGCTGTGTTCTAGACAGGTACTTTGATTATGATGAATATACTTCTCCATGACATACAGTTTTTCATTAATAATCAATTCCTGAATACAGTCCCGGTATTCTTCAAAACCACTGGAACTTGTTTTTAAGTTCGATCTTAATTTTGTTAAGCCTTTCATTCAGAATGCTCCTTACATCGCGGTTAATAATACCCGCATTCAAAACCATCAAGCGTGGAAAAGCCAGGAAAAACCGTTTGTATTTCAATACATTTTCTCGATACTTGATTACCGGGATGTTGGCATAATTCAAAATGACTTCCCTGAGGTTCAGCGCATCAACGATAGATTTTGCCGTATCCGTAAAGAAGTAGATAACAAGTGCAATGACCAGACACGCCTTGACTTCTGCCGGTATCAAGAGTACCCATGCAGAAATGACCGGATGAACATACCGGAGCAGCACAAAAGCCAGCAAACCCCAGAGTACAGAATATTCGAGACAAATATACCCCTTTAAATTGGCAGTTTTGTTGCTGTAGTCCCACCATTTGCAGTGAAATATTTTTTCCAGAAGAAACCCTGTCAGATATTCCAATTCGGTAACGAGCAGGACAGCCATCAAAATACTGATCAGTACTGCGGATGGTGAGTTTTCAAAGACAAAATTCGCCCATTCAGAAGAAAGAAGAACTAAAACAGCGCTGAAACCATAAAGCGGGCAAAAGAATCCGGCTAAAAAGCCTCTATTGATAAATTTTCTATGGACGATCCAGGCAAATCCCGATTCCAGCATCCAGCCCAAAAAGAATAGATTGTAAAGAACAAGAGCATATTTATTTCACTGCTTCCCACGATCCCCCTCCTTTCCTCCTTTAAGGGCTAAGATTAATCACAATTATTTTAACAAATTTTCTAATATAAGGCCTTGTTATATTCCCGTGTGATTAATAAGCGAGGCCAGATAACCAGCCCCAAAGCCATTGTCAATATTGACAACGCCAATTCCTTCTGAGCAGCTGTTCAGCATGGTAAGCAAAGCGGCAAGTCCGCCGAAATTTGCGCCATAACCAACACTTGTTGGGAGCGCGATGACCGGACTGGCTGCCAGTCCACCTACAACACTTGGCAGCACACCGTCCATTCCGGCGGCAACAATCAGCACCTTTGCCTGCTGTAGCCGCTCCGACTGGGACAATAGTCGGTGAAGACCCGCTACACCTGTATCATACATTCGTTCGACCTTATTGCCCATGGCTTCCGCTGTTACAGCTGCCTCTTCGGCAACCGGCAGATCTGAAGTACCTGCACTTACAACTAAGATATTACCAACAGACCTTTGAACCCCTTTTCTAATCACAATCGTACGGGAGGTTTCATTGAACTCAGCCGATGGGATTTCCAGGCAGACGGCCTTATAAACTTCCCTGCTGGCTCTTGTCGCGAGTACATTCTGATCGGAAACCTCATGCAGTTTCTTGGCAATCTGAACAATCTGATCCGTCGTTTTACCCGGACAAAAGATTGCTTCCGGAAAACCTTTACGATACGCTCGATACGTATCCAAACGCGCATAGCCCATGTCACAACTGTACATCTGCTCTAGCTGCTGCAAACCTTCATCAATTGAAATCTGACTGTCCTGAACCTGATTCAGGATTTGTTTGATTTTATCTTTCATTTTATTCCTACTCTCTCTTATTCAAGTAAGGCAAGCAACAGCGATATGGCGGATCTAATATCGTTTTTGGACGCAATTTCCCCTGGCGTATGTAGATGCCGGACTGGAATAGCCAGTCCGCCGGTAGGAATTCCGCCTTTAGTCAGGTGGACCGGACCGGAATCGGTACCTCCGTTCGTAATGATTTCCCATTGATAGGGTATCTCATGCTGTTCGGCGATTTCAGCCATCCAGTTTTTAATTTGGGGAGATACGACGATCGATCTGTCCATCACTTTAATTGCAATACCTTTATTCAGAGAAGTCCGTGGAACCTCGTATTCCCTGGGCATATCAAAACTAAACGTAGTATCGATATTCAAAGCGAGATCGGGTTCCAGTGCGTAGGCAGCTGTTTTTGCTCCGCGTGCACCGACTTCTTCCTGGGCAGTAAACACAAAGTACAAGTCATCCCGGCTGCTGACTCTTTTCAGTACTTCCAAGGCAATAAAACAGCCTGCTCGGTTATCTAGCGCTTTGGAGATCACACAGTCTTTGGTCTCCTGATAAGTTCCGGAAAATACGGCCATATCGCCTTCCTGAACCATCGTTCTGGCCTCTTGCTCGCTGGTTACTCCAATATCAAGAAACAGCCGTTCCGGTGAATTTTCATATGACTTCTTTTTCTCTTCACGACTGACGACACCTACTGCGCCGTTTGCAAAAACAAAGCGTTGAGCGAGCAGAACATGGTCCCTTAAGCCGCCAATCGGTGCAAAGTACAGATAGCCCTGCTTATTGATATGGGTCACCATGATGCCGACTTCATCCATATGGCAGGCAATCATAATCTTCTTCCCGTGTCCTTTTTTTCTGACAATCAGATTACCCAGCGCATCCGTATAGCCGGTATCGGCATCATTTTTTGTTTGATCTAAGATCAGCGCAGCAACGTTGTGTTCTTGGCCTGAGGGACCAAAAGTTTGGGTAAGCTGCTGAAGCAAGGTGAAATCGTAAGAATCTAAATTCGTATCTGTCATAAAGAGCCTCCTACTTCTTATCAGGGATTCCGTTAGACGTATTTTAGACGTATTTTCTCGGGTAAGTCTGAGGTCCACAATACCGCTTTTCGGCTCTTGTGCCATCCTTGGCACAAAGAGCCGCGCTCCGCATCCGGCTTCGCTTTTCGCGGAACTGTGGACCTCAGACTATGTTAAGAAATATTAAGATTCAAGAAATAGTGAATGTCATTTAAAATGCATTGAAGAAGCTGCACGCAGTGCTGATAGTCATTCTTTGAAATAATGGAGCTCATCGTATGGATATTCCGGCACGGTACACTAAGTGTAATCGTGGGTATGCCAATGCCTGCCTGATGGATGTTTCCTGCATCATTGGCCGCGGCAGCCCCTTGTCTGAACTGGAGCGGAATACTATTTTTTTCAGCTGCAGTGATCACTTTTTTGACGAGTCCAGGTTGATAGATTGTCGCAGAATCTATCAACGAACAGGCCGGACCGTTTCCTAGCGTGACGATCCAGTTTTCCCGTTCGGATTCAGTAAAATCTGCAGCGCGTGTCGCCTCAACAACCAGGGCCAGATCAGCCTGAAGATAATTGCTTACCACTTTCGATCCGCGCAGGCCAACCTCCTCCTGTACTGTAAATACGGCTGTCAGATCACAGGGATAGTCCTGTTCTAAGAGCTCCATGATTATGGCACAGCCCACCCTGTCATCAAGGGCCTTGCCTTTGTACAGTCCTGAACCAATCTCTTCGAATATCGTAGGGAATGTGACGTAATCGCCCAGCTTCACAACGTTTTCTGCTTCTGCCTTCGAGGATGCCCCGATATCGATGTAGAGATCGTCAATATCCGGAATTTTTTTTCGTTCCTCTGTTTTCTGTAAATGAACAGCTTTTAAACCAATGACGCCCTTCAGACCGCTGTTGAAGATGACGGTCTTTGCAATCAAAATCCCCGGTTCAATGCCTCCGACGGTCTGAAACTTCAGATAGCCCTCGGCAGTGATTTCCGTCACCATCAGGCCGATTTCATCCATGTGGGCGCAGACCAGGATTTTTGGCATTTTTACATCGGAACCTTTTTCAATCCCTTTTTTCTCGATCAGTAGATTTCCGATTTGATCTATTCTGCAGGAATTTAACTTTCCCTGAAGTCTGTATTTAAGATGCTCCAGGATAAAATCTCTTACGATCTTTTCATCACCGGATACGCCGTTAAGTTCAGATAATTCTTTTAACAGCATGTTAAAGGTCCTCCAATTCTTCCGGCAACGACGCAATAAAATACGCCAGCAGCTTGCCACATTCAACAATATCCTTCAGCGAGGCCGTCTCGACGGATGTATGCATATACCGGAGGGGTATGGACACCAATCCGGTCGGTATGCCGTAACCGGCTAGCTGAATTACTCTGGCATCGGTGCCCGTCGCCCCGGGAACCGCCTGCTGCTGACAGGCAATCCTGTTCTGCTGTGCACTGTCAGATAGCCTGGCGTAGACCCAGGGATGAATATTCGGGCCGAGACTAATCACCGGTCCTTTCGCCAGTTCGACAGTAACCTGACTTTTGGTATCCAGTGTTTGGGCATGCGTCACATCAACAGCAACTGCCAGTGACGGAAGAAGTCTCTCCGAGCTGGTAAGCCCGCCTCTTAAACCCACTTCTTCCTGAACCGTAGCAACAGCTATCACATCATGCTGATGTTTCATACCCATCAGTTCGTTCAGACATACCGCCAGTACCGCGACTCCAGCTCTGTCGTCAAGCGCTTTACCTGATATTCTGTCGTTGAGCAGATGCAGTGGGTACCTTTTGATGCTAGCGATATCTCCCGGTTTAACCATTGATACCGCCGTTGCATAATTAAAACCGATATCGATTACCAGGTCTTCTATATCGAGGGTCTGTTGCTTTTTACTGTCCTTGTGGGAAGATCCAAGGCAAACCACACCGCAGAGGTCTTCCTTTCCGTGTACGAGGACTTCTTGGTAAAGCAAGGTCCTCTGGTCAATTCCGCCGAGCGTGGCAAAATGTAAAAATCCTCTTACATCAATATGGGTGATCATCAACCCAATCTCGTCGATATGCGCAGCGAGCATTACGGAATGCTTTCCGCCGTGTTCGCCTTTTTTAACCGCATAAAAATTGCCGATAAAATCTGAGAAAGTGTCCATATACCATGGCGCAAAAATATCCTGAAGTGTGGTCTTTAAGCCCTGTTCATATCCAGAAACACCTGTCATTTCTGTCAACGAACAGGTTAGTTCCCGTGCGAGCTCGAAGGAATTCCTTAACACGTACATCTTCCTTTCCTTAGTACCCAGTTATCCCTCAATCTAAGCTACTCATCTGTCCCAAACAGAACTTCGATCGTATCTCCCCGATTGACAATTTTGCCGGCTTCCGGTGACTGCTTATAGGCGAGGCCGCTACCGCTGAATTCATAGCGCAAATCCATTTTTCCGAGTAATTCGCCAGCTTGTCTGATGGTGAGTCCTTTTAGATCAGGTACAAGGACTTCGCCTTCCCCGGCCTGTCTGGCAGGGGTATTGTTCTTTTCTACTGCCGTATTACCGTTTTTAGCGGCTGCTTGCTCCGCCAGAGCGTCAGGGTCAACCTTGGTAAGATCACTCGGGGTCTCAGCAGAAACCGGCACACCATAATATTGCAAAGTGCCTTCAATTATATTTTTAACGCGCGGTCCACCGAGTGTTCCCCCCTGGATGACCGGAGCATGCGGCGTATCAATAACGACCAGTACAGCAATCTTTGGATCGTTAGCCGGCGCATAGCCTACAAAAGAGACGATATAATCCGTATCTGAATACATTCCGGTTTTAGGGTCAATTTTCTGGGCCGTTCCGGTTTTGCCTGCAACTTTAATACCGGGGATTTTGGCCCGGCTTCCGGTACCGCTGTCGACGACACTTACGAGAATATCGCTCACGGTCTTGCTGGTTGTCTCGGAAATAACCTGCCGGACAACCTTCGGCTGGGTTTTACTGATGATCTCTCCGTCTTTATTCTTGATATTTTCCACAATATACGGCTGCATCAGGTGGCCCCCGTTGGCCACCGCACAAATCGCCGTTAAAAGCTGAACTGGGGTGACAAGGTTAGCCTGACCGAACGACATCGTCGCCAGTTCAATGCTTTTGATCTTGCTCTTGTCAATTAAAAGGCCCCTTTCTTCACCGGAAATGTCAACATCTGTCAAACTGCCGAAGCCAAAAGACTTCAAGTATGTATAGAATAGGTCTTTGCCGAGCTTTTGACCGACTTGGGCCAGGACGACGTTGGAAGACAGTTTCATACCATCCACAAAGGTAATATTGCCATGCGCCTTTCTATCCGAATCCCAGTTTGTGATCCGGCGGCCGCCGACAACCAGATAACCTGGATCACTAAAGAGCTGGGTTGTATTAATAGTGTTTTCCTCAAGCGCCGCCGCTCCGGTAATAATTTTAAATGTAGATCCAGGTTCATAGATCATGCTGATGGCTAGATTCTTTCTTTGGTCCGGTTTGGTGGAGGCATAGTTATTCGGATCGTAAGACGGTCTGGAGCCCATACCAAGTATTTTGCCGGTCTTGGGGTCCATGGCCAGGATGACCGCTCTTTGTGGCTTGGTTTCTGCGACAATATCATCCAGTTCGTGTTCAATGAGATGCTGAATAGTGGAATCGAGGGTCAGGGTTAAATTGTCACCTGAGTGTACATTATTCTGAATCTCATTATTTTGATCTGTTTCTTCCGGATTCTCTAAATTTGCTTCCCCTTTAAGTTCGGCGTTGTAGGAATACTCCAGGCCCTCAACCCCCTCTCCGGCCATATTGACGATACCAAGTATCGCTGCTCCCATCTCCCCGGCCGGATAGGTTCTTTTATAATTATCCGTAAAGCCGATCCCTTTTATGTTAAGTTTTTTAAGTTTTTCCACAGTACTGATATCTACCTGCCGTTTCAGGCTGACCCATGCCAAGTCTTTTCGCAGCAGGGTAAGAATATCATTTTTATCTTCCCCCAAAATGGCCGCAATATTTTGAGCGATTTTCTCTTTTTTTTGTAATATTTGCTCGCTTGTCAGCGTTTTATCCTTAGCGATGGATTCATCCAGCATTCGCGGATCGGCATAGACATCCTTCACCGGCACACTTTTCGCCAGCACATTGCCCTGTGCATCCGTAATGGTTCCCCGCTCATAAAGCATGGTCTGGCTTGTCGCCTGGAAAGCTGCACCTCTGGCCTTTAACGCTGCGGAATTGATAACCTGAAGGTAAAACAGTCTGCCTAATATTAAGACGCTCAACCCGATGAGCAGGCCATAGACAAGCCACTCTCGGTAAAAATACTGCTTCGTTTTTTTCACGCTGCTGTTCCTTTCCTGTCATGATACTCTGCTTCTATTTTACCATATGTTTTCAAGATGATAAGATCCAAAACATCAAAAGCCCACATAATCTTAACTATCGATGGCAATTGAATAAAAACCACCTTGCTAAGATCTGTGAGCTTGATTTTATTCTCTCCCAATTAAACGAAAGCATTCAATGTAAATTTTGTCTTTGGCGCTGCAAAAAAAGCAGAAGCGCACTACTGACAGCGCCGCCGAAAAGTCCACCTAAATGAGCAAAATTATCAATGCCTGAAAAAACAACACCAAAGACTAAGTTAATGCCGAGAACGATTGCAAGATTGGTAATCAGACCCGTCCTCCAAAACGCTGGCTTTCTGCAGCCATAAATAATGATTGCCCCTAGCAGACCGAATATCGCTCCAGAGGCACCTGCCGACAATTCGGGCCCCCAGAGATAACTGATGAGTGACCCGGCCAGACCGCTGAACAGGTAAATCAGCAAAAAGCGGCCATGGCCAAACAATCTCTCGGCTAATTTTCCCAGAGCAATCAGTGCGTACACGTTAAACAATAGGTGGGTAAAACCGATATGTATGAACATACTGGTCAAGAGACGCCAGTATTGCCCTGCATCAATCAATGTATTCATTTTGGCCCCAAAAAAAATCAGGACGTATGGGTTTTGCGTCCCCCCGGCTAGCTCCATGACAAGAAAAACAACTGCATTGATCAAGACAAGCAAATAGGTTACATAAAAAACTTTCAATTCTTCCTTATATGTAGTATTCATTTCATCCACCAATTCATAAAAAATAAATCAGAATGTACTTAGCGTCTTTCTGATAAACTGAGAGAGACAGCAGCCGGAATGTGTGCACCTCAAGAACCATGACTGTGTATCCGGCTGCCGGTTTTGTCCTCCGCACCTGACGTTGGAAGTATTGATTCACTTACTATCTGGGAGGAATAAATAGTCTTTCACCGGGATAGATAAGATCGGGATTGCCTAGATGGTTATACCCAGCAAGTTCACGCCAATCCAGTCCATACCTCTGCGCAATTTTGTAAACGGTGTCCCCTTTTTGAACGACATAAACTTCCGGCAGCGGCTTATGAACCTCCATGTGCTCATAATAAGGTGTACAACCGCATGGATCGCAGGTATACCCTGCCTGCGTCTGCTCCGCATACATGCCTTCAGGACCCATCTGTTCATACTGAGACATCATTTCCGGCTGATTCATCATGCCCATCATATCTGGCTGGTTCATCATACCGGTCATATCAGGCTGATTCATCATATTTACAGCCGGCGGCTGATTCATATAGCCGGATTTTCTTCCGAAGTACATCTCCATACCTCCTTTTTGTTATAGGATATGGAGAAACACTGCTAAAGTGTCTGTACATGGTAATAATTGTCTGATTATTTTTCCGTGGTACTAATCCATTTCCGCCAGATACTTTTCAACCTGAACGGCCGCAAGCGCTCCGTCCCCGACTGCGGTTGCAACTTGCCTCAAAGGGGTATTGCGGATATCTCCAGCCGCATAGACCCCTTGCTTATTTGTTTTCAGCAAAGCATCTGTGATAATATACCCATATTGATCGACTTCGAAGTATTCTGATGTAAACTTGGTATTTGGTTCAGTGCCGATGTAAATGAATACACCGTCAACCTCAATTTCTTCCACAGCGTCTGAACCGACATCTTTAAGAATGATTTTCTGTACTTTATCATTCCCAGCGATCTCCTGAACAACACTGTCCAGGACAAACTTAACTTTCGGGTTTTCTTCCGCCCTCTGGACTGCGATCTGCGAAGCTCTGAATTCTTTCCGGCGATGAACGATATAGACTTCCGAAGCAAACTTTGTCAGGTAGGCGCCTTCCTCAAGCGCGGCATTTCCACCACCGATGACGGCGACTTTCTTTCCCTTATAGAACGCCCCGTCGCAAGTGGCGCAATACGATACGCCGCGTCCGTGAAAACTGTCTTCTCCTGCTACACCTAAAGAACGCGGCTTGGATCCGGCAGCAATGATCACCGCTTTTGCTTCCAGGGTCCGCTGTCCGGTCACAACCGTTTTCACTTCTTTCTGAAGATCCAAATGCAAAACCGGTTCGAAAATGAATTCAGCGCCCTGATTCAAGGCCTGTTTATAAAATGCATTCATCAAATCGAAGCCGGTAATCCCTTCTGGAAATCCCGGATAATTTTCAATTTTTTCTGTCGCCGCTGCCTGCCCGCCCGGCATCATAGATTCGACAACGACTGTTTTTAATCCGCCCCTTGCCGCATAAATGGCCGCCGTAAGCCCTGCAGGGCCTCCTCCGACAATAATCAGATCATACATTACTACACCAATCCTTTGTTTTATTCTCAGGCTCATTTCTACTTTATAAAAAGTATAGCTCAGAAATTTATTTTCAGGAAGCCAATAAGATGAATTTTATGATAAACTATGAATATATTGCCAACAATAAAAAATAAATACCCAGAAGTTTACATATATTTCAGTGATTTGAACAATTTAATTCATGGAGGGAAATATGCGCGGGAAATCTATTTTTAAACCTGTTCTCAAGATTCTTGTTTTACTCATCATTATTCTTGCTGTTCTTTCAGCCTTGAGCGGATTCTACGAAGACTGGCTGTGGTTTACCGACTTAGGGTACGCAAGTCTTTTCTGGACGCCGTTCTTCAGCAAAGTACTTATTCAGGCCATCAACGGAACGATGTTGTTTTTAGTGATTTTCGCAACACTGATGTCGGGTAGACATGCGTTTACTACGTTTTACAACGAAAGATTCCGCAAAAGGATCAGACTGGTCGAAGAAGTCAATCTTCCGCCTGCTGTCAGTCCGCGCAGGGTTACCATTTCCCTGCTTGTCTTATCTGCCGTGGTCAGTATTGTTGTGAGTTTCATCGTCGGTTTTACCGGCTGGCTTGATTTTCTGTCCTTTGTGAATGCCTCTTCCTTTCATTATTCCGATCCGCTGTTTAATCAAGATCTTGGTTTCTTTGTGTTTAAACTTCCTTTCTTTGAGACCATTTATAACGCATTTTTCTCCCCAATCCTTATTTTAACCCTGTTTACTGCGCTTTTTTATATTATGACCGGGGTCGTCCGCTTCCATTCCATCCGGTTTTGGAAGAAAGATGCTGTTGTGATCAGTCCTACGGCCAGAAGACACCTCGGAGTTCTTTTAACCATTCTTTTTGCGCTGAAAGGCTTTGGCTACTATATCAGCGCCTATGAAATCGTTTACTCGCATAGAGGCCACGTCGTCGGCGCCGGATACAGCGACATTTACGCTTCGCTTCCGGTCTTTAAAATCCTAGTCGTTGTGAGCCTGGTCTGTTTCGTGTTCTCCTTTATCGCTTTTTTCCGAAAAGATTCCCGTTTGTTGACCGTGCCGGTCTCGTTTTTGATTGTCTTTTCGTTTTTCACTTCCGGTATCTTTCCTACCATGCTCCAGTCCCTGGTTGTCGTTCCGAACGAGCTGCAAAAAGAAGCACCGTATATTGCCAGCGAAATCCAAATGACCCGCTACGCCTACGGTCTGGATAAAATCAAGGAACAGGATTACACCGGGGTTGAGACGGTTACTGCACAAGACTTAAAAAACGAAGTCGGAACGCTGAATAATATCCGCCTGAATGATCCCCGCCCCATGCAGCAGATCTACACGCAAAAACAAGGGATACGCCAATACTACAAATTTAATGATATTGATGTTGACCGCTATAAGATTGGTGATACGTATCGCCAGGTTATGCTCTCGGCGAGGGAAATTTCGCTTCAGGACCTTGATCCGAAAGCCTTAACCTTTGTTAACACCCGGTTTAAATACACGCATGGTTTCGGCTTAACTGCTTCGTTCGCTAATACTGTCACCACCAAAGGGCTTCCTGCTTTTGCCGTAAGCAATGTGCCGCCGCAAACAGACTATGCAGAATTGAAGATTACCGAACCGCGAATCTACTTTGGCGAACTGACGAATGACTGGGTCGTCGTCAACACCAATTCCAAAGAATTTGATTATCCCCTAGGCAATGACTTTGCGAAGAACAGCTATGCCGGCAAGACAGGTATCCCGTTTACTGCCTTTAATAAACTGATGCTGTCTCTTCATCAGATGACCCCGCGTTTTTATCTAGCCGGAGAAGTAACTTCGGAAAGCAAGCTTCTTCTGTACCGGAATGTTCTGGAGCGGGCCAAGAAATTGGCGCCGTTTCTGACCTATGACGATGATCCTTATGCTGTGATTGACAACGGCAAGATCAAATGGATCATTGACGCCTATACGACAACGAACAGCATTCCTTACTCCAGCAAATACTCCACCCAGGATTTTAATTATATCCGCAATTCCGTTAAAGTCGTTGTCGATGCTTACGACGGGACCGTTGATTTCTACGCGGTCGACAAAGAAGATCCTATTCTTCAGACTTATCAAAGGATTTTCCCGGGTGTATTTAAAAGCATTTCGGAAATGCCCTATTCCATAAAATCGCACCTGCGCTATCCGGAAACAATGTTCAAAATCCAGTGTGACATGCTGAACACGTTTCATATGACCAACACCACTGTATTTTATAATAAAGAAGATGCCTGGAACGTTGCCAAGGAAATTTACGGTTCATCAGAACAAAATGTGGAGCCCTATTACGTAATCATGAAACTATATGGGGAAACAAATGAAGAATTTGTGCTGATGCAGCCCTTTACCCCGGCCTCAAGTTCTACGAACAGCCGGAATAATCTTGTCGCTTGGCTCGCCGCCAGGATGGACGGCGAGAATTACGGCAAACTCGTCTTATATAAAATGCCCAAAAATATGGAAATCGACGGTCCGTTCCAGGTTGAATCCAGAATCGATCAGGATCCCGAAATTTCCCAAGAGTTTGCGTTATGGAACCAAAAAGGATCGAGCGTTCTCAAAGGAAATCTCCTGGTATTGCCGATTGGCGGTAATTTCCTGTTTGTAAAACCGATTTATCTGCAATCCACAACCAGCGGCAGTATTCCTGAGTTGAAACGTGTAGTTATCGTCTATGAAGATAAGATCGCGATGACCGAAACGCTCGAAGAAGGACTGAAAGAAATCTTTGGCCGTTATATCCCGTCTTTGGATACACTGCAGGATACACCTGTTGATAATGCAGAAAATCCTGATCAGACAAATGCAACAGGTGCCACGGAAACAGAGATGCAAAGTGTACTGGATCAGATTAAGCAGATTAGGGAAATGCTCGATGCCCTGGAAAATCAGCTCACAACCATTAATACCAATGGCCTTACTGTGGACAGCGGGTTGGATACCAGTCAGGAGCTTTCGACGGATGACAATGCCTCCGCCAGCTCTACTAAAGATACAGTTAAGGCACCGTGAACACCGACCAATCATTCGGTACATCCACTTTGAAAGGTAGTGTGCATGATATTCAATCTGAACCAATGGCTAATTTTCAAAGGAATTGAAAAAACAGCTGCAATCCTGATCGCGAATGCCGTAACGGTGGTTATAATTCTGCTGATCAGTATTTTGGCTTTTATCGTCACAAAGCAAGTGCTCTTGCGAATCCTTGCTTTCTACATCCATCGAAACAAAATAAGCTGGGATGACAAGCTTCTTGATCGAAAAGTCTTCAGACGCCTGGCGCATATGATCCCGGCAATTGTGATCTACGCCGCAGCCGGACTGTTCCCGGAATATTCCGTTGCCATCCAAAAAATAGCCATTATTTACATTATTGTGGTCGGCACATTGGTCATGCTTGCTTTGCTTGACGCGATTGACGATATTTATCATACTTTTGAAGCTTCCAGGTTTAAACCAATCCGTAGCATCATCCAGGCCCTGAAAATAGTCATCTGGATCATCGGCGGTATCTGGATGATTGCTACGATGATTGACCGTTCCCCTCTCCTTCTATTAAGCGGAATTGGAGCAGTAACGGCAATCATCCTGTTGATCTTCAAGGATTCTCTTCTGGGTCTGGTGGCCGGGATCCAGCTGTCTTCCAATGATATGCTCAGGATCGGCGACTGGATAGAAATGCCCAAGTACGGTGCTGACGGCGACGTTACGGACATTTCCCTGCACACCGTTAAAGTCAGAAACTTTGATAATACGATTACGACGGTTCCGACGTATGTCCTGATCTCCGATTCCTTTAAGAACTGGCGAGGTATGCAGGAATCCGGCGGCAGAAGAATTAAGAGGTCCATTTTTATTGACAGTTCGAGTATCCGTTTCTGCAGCGAAGAAATGTTGGAAAAGTTCAGCAAGTTCCGCAATATTTCCGATTATATTGATAAAAAAAGAGAAGAACTTGCCAAACATAACCTGGACTATGACCTGGATCCTATTATGGATTCTGCTCAATCCGTAAATGCCAGAAGGCTGACGAATATTGGAACATTCCGTGCTTATCTGCAGGCCTACCTTAAAAACCATCCTGAAATACACCCTGAAATGGCCAGGATAGCGCGCCAGCTGCCATTGACCGAACATGGTATTCCGATTGAAATTTATGCGTATACCAAGGATACTTCCTGGGAAAGCTATGAAGCTGTCCAGGCCGATATTTTTGACCATATCCTGGCTATTGTCCCGGAATTTGAGCTGCGGGTTTATCAAAGCCCCACCGGATACGATCTGCGGCATATGGGGCTGTGATCTTTCTGCAATTTATTTGTTCAATAACCATAAGAACCATACGGCATGGTTTTGCTCGTCGGAGGCTGCTCTTTTGAATTGTTCCTTAATAAATAAGTCTCGAGTCTTTTCAGCCACATCCAAATAAAAATCAACCGTCTCCTGCTCATCCTTAAAAGAGGACTTCAAACCTTCCCTGTAAGTGGCAGGACATTTCTCCGTAATCTGAGGGTTTGGGTTTACCCCTGTGATTTCAGTAAATATCTGCGAGAATATGTGATAATGGCGCACTTCATCCTGGCGGATCTCCATGATCCGCTTTTTTTCTTCGTGATTCGGCGCTTTTTCAGCCAGCTTTGCATAACAGGCGATCGCACTATACTCTCCGTTGATTGCCCTAACTAAGTCCTGAGTTAATGAGCTTGTACCCGGAACCATATAAGATACCTCCCCAACATTAATTGTTGGTTTATTCTATCTTATTAATTCACGGATTGTGCCTGGCTATTTAAAATTAACATGGTTCTCATACCTTCCTCCAGTAATAAACAGACTTTTCGTTTCCCGGCAAAAGTTCCAGGTACAAATCACCCATTGGGGCCAAGACGATAACTGCATTGGATCTTGTAGCAGAACCATCCGGTAATTTTAGCGATTGATGTTTGCCGTTCGCTGAAATGACGTCCAGGCGTCCCTTGCTTTTGATCATGATCTGATTCGTACTACTGATCTTTGTTTCTATCTCTGTATACGGAATCTCCCCTTGCCAGATCACAGTTCCCGTCATCGCCGGGCCGGATGTCTGTTCTTGATAAACGGTCACCTCGCGAAGGATGTTCCCGCTGATTTTGCCAATATAGATTTTGTCGTCACGGCAGCCAAGTAGTATATCTTCAGGATCAACAGAAATACGATTCTTACTGCCGGCCTGATAAATATCAATCGCTTTGTTCGTCTCCATTCTGCTCTCTACATAGATGCTGCCGAATTTATTGGAAACCGCGATGTATAGGATTTCCTCTCCCTGCTGATTCACTCTGTTCAAGGTCTTCATGATATCCATTGTAATCAGCTGACGGGTTTGATTGTCATCCTGAAACAAGATCAATAGATTATTCGTATAGGTCGACATTTCAATTTGCAGCACCTGATTGACCGCAAGGCTTAATTCTCTGTCCATCATCGGTTCAAAGCTGTTCAATTCAGAAGAGCCAGTGCTGAAATCCACTGAATACAAGCTTGTTATGGCGTTCTTGTTCTGCTCCCTGATCAGATAAACCATACTGTTCCGGTCCGGAAGCCAAGCGAAGCCGACAATCTTTGCTGCGTCCTTTTCCGGGCACTTTGAGAAGATCTTCTTATTCGTCGTCAAATCAATAACTTCAAGATAACGTCCCGATCGATAGGCCAATAACTTTTTATTGTAAGACAACACAAAACCATCAGCCTGACTGAGATCCGTTTTCAGAACATAAGCCTGATTGATATGCAAAGAAGGGTTTAACAGCTGTTCTGCTTGCCAATTCAGCAGGGCATAAACTGCAAGTTGTAATACCAGGGAAAGCAATAACAACCAGATCATCCATCGTCTTTTCAATTTTGCCCCACCCCACTAAGGTTCTTTCCTGGCATCACAACAAAAGCCGTAGGCATATAGCGTTCTCCGTAGATGTTCCACAGTTTATTGATAATCCGACCTTGATAGAACAATTCTGTTGAAGAACCGCCGTCAAGATTTGCTGCATTTTCGGCTCCATATTCAATAAATATATTCATTAGATCCCGCAGCGTTGCCCCCATACTCCAGTCAGGCTGTCTGCCGTCGATCACAACGAAAATAACCGTACCATCAGCTTTTTGCCCAATTCCCGTCCTGGGAGCGAATCCCCAACCTCCGTCGCCTTTAATCTGTGGTTCTCCATTCAGGATAAGGTTTGGCTCAAAGCTGACCGCATGCTGGATCCCAAGGTCCCTAATAAGCCCGGCGGAGAGTTCCCTTGCAGAGACTGTCCTGAGCATCAGTTTTCCTTCCTTGTTAAAACCGATCAGATTCGTACTTTTAGCCGCGTCCAGGTTTTCATGAATGAGCTGCCCGTCCCTGACAGTGATCCCATCCGGATAAGCGCCATTTCCCTGCGAATTCGGATCATAAAAACCACCGGCATTAATACCGGCTATTGCACCTTCTGCAATGACCAGTTCCGATAAGCGCTGACCGGCTACGCCAAGCTCTTTCGTAACAGCAATTTCGATCTGAAGAGGGTCACGCACAAGCATGACAATTCCTTTAAAGTATTTACCTTCAATATTTTCTATCCTGATGCCGTTTTCCTCATCAGTAATCTTATGGTCAATATGCTGAATGACAGGCTCTACGGTAACTGATGTATTTCCGTATTTCTGAGTGATTTCAGCAATTTTTTGTTCCGATAAAAAAAAATCCGCTACCTGGGGATGGCGGGACGTCAGAATCGTTCCGACCGTAACATACGTCAATGAATGAAAAGGACCGTAAAAGACAATGAAAGGCCCTAAGAGGATGAACAACAGAACATTCCCAACGATGAATCGTATCAGAAATTGTTTTTTCGTCATCAAGGTCTCCACGTTCCTTTTACGACTTCGGCAGCTATTGCCCGAATTGTTTTTCTTGAGGTCATCGCTTCTGTTCGAATCGATGTATAGGCCGTTTCTTCATCCATCCCGGCTGTAATCAGGATTAAAATCGCCTGATACACCAGTTTTCTTGTTTTAAGCTCATCATTCAATTTATTCATTTCTTTACGCTGTTCTATTTCCCTATTAAACCGATGTTCCGCTTGGGCAATCCCGGAGACAACATCTATCGCTCTGAGCGGAGCCGTCATGATATGGTGGACGTTGGTTTTCAGCGCAAAATCCAGGTTCACATAATCCTTTTGATCAAGCACGAATATAACCGGACAAATATTGGCATGAACGAGATTCTGAACTAGATCAAGCGGCGAAATCCCATGAATATCCCCTCCGCAGATGATCAGGTCAGGCTCAACCCGCTGCGCCATGCGCAGAGCCTCTATACCACTGTCAGTCCTCGCGATCGCCTGATAATTGGCCAAAGGCAGGACGGCATTCAATTCATTGATTTGTTTTTCCTGGCTAATCAGTATAGCTCTTTTCATTTAGTCCTTTTACTCCATCAAGAAATCGATCAGCAGTTCTATTATACTATTTGGCAAGACAAAAAAAATAAGTGCTTTCGTACCAAGAATTTTTTATTAAAAGGTACCAGACACTTAATGATACTATATTTATCAGGTTTTAAGCAATGATTTTTACTTACACTTGATTTTTACTTGCAATATGTTTTACTACTTACTGTTACATGATTTGATAAAGTCAGGACTTTATCGACGAATCGACATTGAAAACCACCCTGGCTTCCGTATTTTGAGACGCTCCGCCTTCGAGATTGGCTTTAATCGCCAGTACCATCTCATGCTGGCCTGCCGTCGCACTCTTACCGGCTGCATTACCTAATGCATCAATATTTTCAAAGGCAATTTTAGCTGTTGCTCCGGGTTCCAGTGTTGGTATAATTCCTTCCTTACTGATTTGTTTGTTTTTATCATCCAGAGCCTGAATGGTTAGGACAACCGGCACATTGGTCATCGTATTTTCGGTCATGTTTTGAATGATCGCAGAGACTTTAAAATGACTTGCCGGCAGGATCTGAACTCCCTTAAACATTTCCTCCCCATAAGTGATGTCCCGGATGACAATTTGAGGATCAAAATCAATACTTACAATTTTAATCTCAGGTTCTGTTTGTTCCGGAGTGGAAACTATCTCCGTGTTGCCAATCAGGCCGCCCATAAGGCCAATAAGAGCAACCAATATGACCAGTCCTCCGACAAACAAATAATTTCTCTTAATAATAAAGAATTTAGCCATGTATCTGCACCTCCATAAAACCATTTCTAATAGAAAACCTATGCATGCTTTTCATGGACATGCATAGGTTTATCCCCGAAAAATCCTTATGGTTTGAGGCAATTTGCCGTAAGCTGACAACATAGGAAAATATCTTAGCATTTTTCCGGCTGAACTCTTATTTTTTATCCTTTTTTAATCCTTCCCGTTTTAAATAATTTTGCATCCGGATATCCTGTGGTGCAGACAAACGGAAAATCCTGCACATCTGAAGAAGCCGGGAACAGGTCCGTTCTCCCAGATAATGATCGATCTCATCAAAGTCAAGATTGGTCGTAATGACAGTCGGCAGCTGCTCGTTCATACGGTAATTCAAGATCGAGTAGATCCGATTACGGGACCATTCGGTATAATTATGCGCACCCAAGTCATCAAGAATTAAAATCGGTACGGTTCTGGCTATATCCAGCAAGTCATATTCCGTATTTTCACTTTTATTGCTGAATGTAGCGCGCAGTTCATCCAAAAGGTCCGGGACAATCAAAAAAAGTAGCTTGAAATTACTTTCCAGAAGCTCATTCGCAATGGAAGCTGCCAGAAACGTTTTGCCGCTTCCAACGGAGCCTGTGAAGAGCAGCCCGACCTCATTGGGATTTTCCCGGACGTTTTTGACAAACTCCCTGGCGGCCTTCAGTGCTTTTTGGGCATTCAGGTAATCTTCCTGATCCTGCTGCGTGTTCTTATAGTATGCAAGACTGAACTTTTCAAAACGGCAGTTCATCAGTTCCCTGGACAGACGCGCATATTTAAAGCTGTTTTCGATCCTCTTTTTCTCCATACACGAACAGGGCGCCGCCGTATCTCCGTTCAGAACGATTCCCCTGTCTCCGCAGAGCGGGCATACAGAGCCGGCTTCAATATTTGTTTCAGACTGAACAGTCGACTGGATCTTTATCTCCGATTCATTCTGATTTGTTTTATTCAAATTCGCTGTAGTCTGAATTCCAGTCCTGTCTTCCATGTTCGTGTTTCCCTGATTCGGCAGCACTCTCTCAATGATACGATCTGTTCTTTCCAGATGAAATCCCCCTCTGACAACAATTTCGTTACCCTTCAATGATGTCTATCTACCTATCTCCCTATCTCCTATGTTTCACATGCTTGTTATCAGTCTGCGTGCCACAGTACCGCGACGAGCGAAGCCTGGATGGCGTAGCGCGGCCTTTTGTGTCAGGAAGACACAACGGCCGAAAGCGGTATTGTGGCACGCAGACTTGCCCTAACAAATTTGTATAATCATTCTCAGAACGCGCTACTAAAGATAAATATTATCATATTTGCTTTTCGTTTTTGGCAAACCTTTCAACGGCTTGACATTTTTCCTGTTTTGTCTGGACTGGAAATTCTGATCCTCAGCCTCGACTTCCAGACGCGTTTTGATCCCCTTCTTCTCCCACTCTCTTAAAATAGAATCGAGATAGCGGAAACTCCGAATCCCGGCGCCAACGCCTCTTCGTAAAGCCTCAATAATCAGTTCTTCGGAATACGAGGCCATCAGCCATTTTTCAATATGTTCACACTCCAGACCGGTTAACGGCCTCCCTAATTCCTGTTCAAACAGCGAAGTCAGTTTAGCCTGAGAAAGGTCCGGCATATTCTCTGTGTTCGTTTTGCCATTACGTTCAGTGCCTGAGGACATCTGCTTAAACTCATTGATTCCCCATAATTCCAATAACTGATCGATCAGCCCGCTGAAATCATATTCACGGTTCGTGCCGTTTTTCGCTTTGCGGCTATTGACAGAAAGCAGTCCTCTGGTCTGGAGATTCTGGATCATGATTTTGTATTCTTCAACCGAGAGTCCCATTTTTTTGGTGATCTGTTCCTCAATACGATCACTGTTCGTACTTGTCTCAGTCATCATATGAATCATCAGCATCATTTCCTTGTGACCTATTCCAAGTTCCGTATAATGATCAAGTATAAGATTGGGAATCGAAACGGAACCGGAAAATAAAAGAGCTTGACAAAAGCCCCCGTATACCTTGTTTTTTGACAATGCTACCACCTCATACCATTCATTGATGTTAGAAAAAAATTATTGGCATTATTGCTACTATTCTATATATTACACTATTACTGTCCTAAAATCCTAAAGATTTTAGGAGGAAAAACAATTTTTATGACGACAATTTTTCCATGTATTGGAAGGACTTTTGCATTTTTTTGCCGTAATACTTAACAGAAAGGTGGTGCAGGATATGGATATCTCCAAAGAACTATTTCAAATTATCAACCAATCCGGTGCGCATCCGGCTCTTGGCTGGAAACACTGTCAGCGGGTCTATCATTTATCCAAAGAATTATCTCAGCATCTCAACCTGAATGATGAAGTACTTTATATTTCTGCCATGCTTCACGATACGGGAAAGTACCCGATGTACGCGCTTCCCAACGTCGATCATACCCTCAGATCAAAAGGCGTCGCGATGAACCTGTTGAAGAGCTATCACTTTGAGCAGGAAAAACTGGCAAAAATTCTGGACGCCATTGAATGCCACATGTATTATTCCGAGCCGGGCAACAGTGACGAGGCTATTTATTTAAGGGACGCCAATATCCTTGATAATCTCGGAAACATCGGATTAATGAAACTACTGAGCCTTGTCGGACAGGACGAGCTGATCCCGAGTCCCGATGAGGCTTTAATGCGGGCGCAGACCTTTGCTGAAGCACTGCCTAAAAAAGTGTACTCCAAGACCGGCAGGAGAATCGCTGTAAAACGGCGCGAAGAGATCATGCGTTTTCTGTCAGGGATTAAGCGTCAGACCTCGGAGTATGCCTGGATCTGATTCGGTTTACCGTTTCATTCTTGTTTTTAAAAGATCGGAAATGCTCTCAAAGGTATCAATCAGGTTTTCATAGTCTTGGCGCTCATTGCTCCTATCAATGAATAGTTTCAGGTCTTTGCGGAGTTTGGTATAGGCCCTGTTTGCTTCGGAAAGCAGAACTTTTCTCCGGCGTTTGAAGGTTCTTCCCCCTGATCCTTCTTCTGAAGATCTTTGCTTAACAGATTTGGACGGGTGTGACTGCCGTTCCTGAGGTGCAGGATAACCTATCCTATCTTCAATTTCCTTTAGCCAGGGCTTGGAAGGTTTTAGACGCTTGATTTCGCCGTCCGCTATCTCCAGGCATTCACCCAGTTCCGGAATGATTGGCGCAATCCCGAATTTTTGCTGGACCAGAGATGAAAACGCCTGAATCGCATCATCTTCGCCATGGACCAGGATGAGCTGATCTGCGTTGCCGCCGGCGGCTTTAAGCCAGGCCAGCAATTCATTCTGGTCCGCATGCGCTGAAAAACCTTGGAACGCAACGATTTCGGCGTTGACCGCGACTTTCTCTCCATGGATAGTCACTTCTTTGGCACCGTCAGTTAAAAACCGGCCAAGTGTCCCTTGGGCCTGATAACCGACAAAGATGACCGTGGCATCGTACCGCCACAGATTATGTTTCAAATGATGCTTGATTCTTCCGGCATCAGCCATCCCGCTAGCCGAAATGATAATCGCGCCGCCCTGTATCGCATTCAGCCGGATTGAATCCTCCGCGGTTTCACTCAAGTGAAGATTCGGCATGGCAAACGGGCTTTGGCCCGCCTCCAGCAGCTGTTTGGTTTCCTGATCAAAATTCCGGGTATTCCGCCCAAATATTCTCGTCGCTGCAACAGCCAGCGGACTATCGATGTAAATCGGCATTGCCGGAATTTTTTTGTCATCTTGAAGTTTGCGCAGGTAGTACAAAAGGTCCTGTGTCCGATTTATGGCAAAAGCCGGAATAATAATATTGCCGCCTTTTTGGTGGGCATTATTGATGACCCTGGCCAGGTTTTCCATTCGATTGGTTTTATCCGGATGAATCCGGTTGCCGTAGGTTGTTTCCATCACAATCATACAGGCATCTCGTATACCATCAGGATCCTTAAGCATACACGCTTCTTTAATCCCTTCGGGATCTTCGACATAAGGCTGACCGGAAGTCCCGATATCTCCGGAAAATGCAATGGTTTTCGTCGTGTTGTTTTCTTTGACGCTGACAATGACATGGGCCGAGCCCAAGATATGCCCGGCATCGACAAACTGAAAGGACAGCGATTGCGAGATCGCGGTCTTTTGATTATAGGCCGCCTCGACAAAGTGCTTTTGCGCATTCACCGCATCTTCAACCGTGTAAATCGGTTCAATTAATGGAGCATCCATCCTGCTGTGCTTGCGATTTTTTCTGGTGACCTCCATTTCCTGGATGTGCCCGCTGTCCGGCAGCATCACAGAGCATAGTTCTATGGTTTCCGTCGTCGCATAGATCGGCCCGCTGAAACCTTTTTTGATGAGCTTCGGAATAAGCCCGGAATGGTCAATATGGGCGTGCGTTAAAATCACAGCGTCAAGAAGGTTGGGATCAAACGGAAACGCGCCGTAATTCAGTTCTTTCATGATTTTGGAACCCTGAAACATTCCACAGTCAATCAGGATTCTGGTATCTGTTGTTTCCAGCAAATAACAGGAACCCGTCACAGTCTGACTGGCACCATAAAAACAAAGCTTCATTCGTATTCCCTTCTGCAGCCTACTGAAGCCACAAAAAAATTTATTCCAGTGTAATAAGTTTTGTCTTCACTGCTTTCAAAGCAGCCTGGGTGCGGTCTTCGACCTCTAGTTTTCTAAAAATACTGGAAAGATGATTTTTGACTGTTTTTTCACTTATAAACAGCGTTAAGCCAATATCTTTGTTTGACGAGCCTTTGACCACATAGGTAAGTATCTCCATTTCCCTGTTGCTTAATCCGAAATGATCTTTTGGACTGTTCGGATTGGAAAGCTGGCCAAGCAGTTTGCCGGTTACCGACGGGGACAAAATGGGTTCTCCAGCATATACTTTGCGGATGGAATCAACCAGGGCTTTCGGAATGACGTCTTTCAGCAGGTATCCAGCTACCCCGAGCTGTAATACCTGGAACACTTTTTCATCCGAGTCATCGACAGTAAGAATTAAAATCCCAATGTTCGGGAATTCCCTTCTGATGACTTTACAGGCTTCAAGACCATTTACCCCAGGCATATTCAAATCCATCAGCAGAACATCAAACGGCGTCTTCCTCGCCATATTAATTGCCCCTTGACCATCTCCGACTTCGGATACAACCTGAATGCCTTCTTCAAATTCCAGAATTCTTCGTAATCCTTCCCTGAGAAGCGGGTGATCATCGGCAATTACAACCCTTATCATTTTGATCCTTTCCTCCTTTTATTCAGAATATGGAATGTTAAACGTAACAACAGTACCCTTGCCCGGTTCTGATTGAATCGATAATTGTCCGGAGTAAGCCTGAATTCGCTCATTAATTCCAATCAAGCCGAAATGGGCACCGGAATTATCCAAGCCATTGCTGATATCAAATCCTTTACCATCATCGATAATCTGACCGACAATCCTGTTATCCTGAAAATTCAAATGAACCCTGCACTTCGGGGATTCCGCATGTTTAGCCACATTGGTCATCCCTTCCTGAACCAATCGGAAAAGGGCTACTTCTACGGAGGAATCAAGCTCCCTTTCTTGTCCTTCCACGATAAGTTCACAGGTCAGCCCATACGTTTTTTCAAAGTTTTTCATATAATGATTGATGGTATCAACAATTCCCGCCCCATTTAAAGGAATTGGCCTGAGTCCGAAAATGATTCTGCGGATATCCTTCAAATTATCCCTGACCAGTATATTCAGTTCTTTCAATTCTTTTTTTACCTGGCGGTGATCAAGTTCCAGAAGTTTCTCTGCTATTTCCAGACGCAGAACAATGTTTGCCAGACTCTGGGCGGGACCGTCGTGGACTTCACGGGCGACCCTCAGGCGTTCTTCTTCCTGAGCCTTGATGATCTGAAAAGCTGTTTCTTTTCTCTGGTCACTGCTATAGAACTGACTGATCTCACTGATTCCTTCTTTTAAAAGCCGTAGGGCAAGACTGACCTGGCTCATCAGATCCTCAGCCTTAATCACTGTGATATCCAAATTTTTTAACGTTCTTTCGATTTCATCCCTGCGGGAACGCAGCTGAAGCTCTTTCGCCTGGAGCAGTTGCAGCTCTACCTGTGCATCCTTCGTTTCCGAATACGCTTCGAGCATCTGTTTCTCATTGAACTTATCGAAGTTCTTGTTGACTTCCATCAGCTTCCGACGGAAGCGTTTTTCTTTCATAAACTGGGTATCCACCATTTTGATGGTGTCTTCAATTTCCCTGCGCATAAATTCCAGTTCTTTTTTTAACCGCTGTATTTCGTTGCGGGTCATCTCATAGATGTCAAATATTTCTTCTTTACCGTTCTCGATTGCGTTGAGCGTTGATTCAAAGACAGCAGTTAATTTATCCATAGCGTGACTCCTCAATAATCATTTAATGAGTCAATTAATATCTCATTCGACATTTTCTTGATATTTCCTACTTAAGGCGGACAAAAATAAAACTATCCACGCTATTCCGCTAAAAACAAGCGAGTACTTTTTGAATTGTACTCGCTTTTAATCACACGAAACTATTTTATGAGATTGATAGCATCTTTTTTCTACCGCGCAGTTTCTAAAATCTTTACGATCTCCTTGGGTTTTAGAACTTTCCCAAAAGATACCACCTTTTCGTCAATAACCAGGGCTGGTGTGGACATCACACCATAGGCTATGATGTCTTGAATATCGGTAACTTTGATTACTTCGGCAGCAAGGCCCACTTCTTCCAAAGCAATTCTGGTATTTTCAGCAAGGGTAACGCAATTTTTGCAGCCAGATCCTAAAATTTTAATCATCATATTTAATACGCTCCTTTTACTTGAAAATTCAAATATTATTACCCCTTACATGAGCAAATATCCCAAGGCATTAAATGTATAGCCGATGATAAGAATGCCAATGGTTACAATCCCTGCAAATATGACGAGCAGTTTCATTTTTACGACTTTCTTGAGCATGATCAAAGACGGCAGAGAAAGTGCGGTGACAGCCATCATGAAGGATAAAGCAGTTCCCAGACCAACACCCTTGGCCACCAATGCTTCCGCAATCGGCAGCGTCCCAAAAATATCTGCATACATCGGGACCCCTACCAAAGTAGCCAGCAATACCGAATACCATTTATCCTGACCCAGAAGTAAGGAAATAATATTTTCAGGAATAAAGTTGTGAATCGCAGCACCTATACCGACACCGATTAGAATATATACCCACACTCTTCTGACAATATCACGAACCTGATCTTTAGCAAACTCCAGCCTTTCCCGAGTTGTTAACCGCTCCGGTTCTATTTCCAGCATTTTATTACTGAATACAAACGGTTCTACATACTTTTCCAGCTTTGCTCTGCTAATCACGGTTCCGCCAATTACTGCCAGAATCAAACCAACAACAACGTAGGCAATGGCAATGGTCCAATTAAAGATACTTGCCAGCAAAAGCACCGAAGCCAAATCCACCAGGGGGGATGATATTAAAAACGAAAAAGTAACACCGATGGGAAGCCCCGCACTGGTGAAGCCAATAAAAAGCGGAATGGAAGAACAGGAGCAAAAAGGCGTCACCGTACCGAGTAAAGCACCTAAAATATTTCCTGAAATACCGTTAAACCTGCCGAGTATTTTTTTGGTTCTTTCCGGTGGAAAAAAACTTTGAATATAAGAAATGAGAAAGATCAAAACGGCTAGCAAGATAAATATTTTAAGAACGTCATAGATGAAAAAATGGAGACCACCTCCCCAGCGATCCTGGATGCTAAGCCCAAAGACATTCTCAACCAAGAGCTTTACCAAATCAGAAAGCCATTCCATCCTGAGCAATTGGTTATTTAGCCATTCAAATACCATCTAAGTCACCTTCTTGTTGTTTATTCGTTTGATTCAATAGTTATTTTTTTCTTTTTGTTACATATGATTTTTGTAACCTTATCAAAAAGCCGGCAATGACTTCAAGTTTACTTTCATTGATAGAATACCGCATCCAGATGCCATCCCGCCTGCCATTCACCAGACCGCTTTCACATAAGATCTTCATGTGATAAGAAAGCGTGGATTGGGTTATGTTGAACGCTTCGAGTATCTTACAAGCACATAGTTCCCCATTGCCCAACATGTCAAATATTTTCAATCTTGTTTCATCAGATAATGCTCTCATCGCTAAAGCATATGCTTGATAATTTCGTTCCAATTCAACCGCCCCTGTTGTAGGTTTATATATTGATAAACATCAATATGTTTATATATTAGTCAAGACATTGATACTTGTCAATGTCTATGGTATATAAATATCCCGCAAATCGCAGAAAACCTAAGTAAACCCAAAGCACTGGTGAACTGGAAACTTGTAGCGAGTAGAAAAGGTTGATCAAACGATGATCACATACTTTATAAATAAAAAGGCGGTGTTGCAAAACTACAAAGTTTGGCGGCACCGCCTTCTTCTATCGGTATATGAAAGACCAACTACGGTATATGGATTAAGCAACTACCTCTGGAAGGTATAACGAATAAAACCTTGAAGGTAGGGCTACGCAATGTCTAACCGCTCTCGGCAAGTTGTGCCCTCCGTGGCGCAAAAAGCCGCGCTGCGCAATCCATGCTCCGCTTACGCTGGTTAGACATTGCATAGCCTAATCTTAGGTCTTTGTAAAAGATATTTTTTGGGGATTAGCGTGTCTTCTTCATCAATTCTAGGCCGTTTTTAGCTGATGAAGTGGTTTTCCGATGCGTTCATTCTGAATCTTCGCATGAAGCTTGTTGACGTTATATCCAATACAAAGCAACATAAATTCATTTTTGACGTTTTTCCTGCCGCGTGTTAAAAAGCGATTGAAGTTGTAATCGTTCTTTAAAACCCCGAAAGCCCCTTCCGCCTGGATAGAACGATTTACCCTAAGTAAGATGCCTTTTTCGGATGTAATATTCTCATAAGATACCCGGCGTTTCTCCACAAATTTCTTGGATACCTGCATTCGTCTATTTCCTTTAGCTTTGGTACATTTCTCTTTCTTAAGGCAGTCTTGGCAGTCCTCGCACTCATACAGTGTTATCTCCGACCGATAGCCGGTTGCCGATGTTCTATGGGTGATTCCAATAGGCTGAAGCTGCTTGCCGTTACTGCAGGTATATTCGTCTTTTTCAGCATCATAAGTCATGTTTTCCCGTTTGCTGATGTCATTTTTAAAGCTTCTTTTCTTCGATTGTTCATATGTTTGCGGCTTGATGTAGCAAGTCTGTCTGTGCTCTTCCAGGTAAAGATAATTCTCTTCACTTTCGTAGCCGGAGTCGGCAATGATATTTTTGTATCGAAAAGTTGATCTACTCTCCATTTCCTTTAAAAATGGGATCAGGGTATTTAAATCGTTTCTGTCCTGGAAAACATTGACGCCCGTTATGTATTCGCCTTCAACTCCGATCTGGACATTGTAAGCTGGCTTTAGCTGAGCATTGCGCATATGGTCGTCTTTCATATGCATGAAGGTGGCATCCGTATCTGTTTTAGAGTAACTATTCCGGCCGTTAAACAAGGTATTATGTTTGTCATACGCTGCCTGACGCAAAGAGAATTCTCTGATCTGTTCAGTATACCGCTGTAATTCTGTCTTCCGTTTACCAATACCCTGAACAAATTCGATGTTCTCTACTTTTCGTTTTTCTTCCAAATACGTGAGTATCCCCGCTAAATCACAGCATAAGCTATCTTTGCTGACGAGAAGATTCGTGTTGTAGGTTTCGTTGATTTTCTCCAGCAACGCTTGTATTTTCGTAAACATCTTAGCTTCATTTTTGTTGACGACTTTCTTCCAAACGAAGGTGTAACGATTGGCATTGGCTTCGATTTTTGTCCCGTCGATGAATAGATTCTCGAAGTTCACCTCGCCAGTCTGATGCAGATATACGACCATTTGATAAAACAATCCATCGACAGCATCAACCACAAAACTTTTCCGAAACCGGGCAATGGTCGAATGATCCGGAGCCGGATTTCCTTGTAACAGCCACATGAAATTAATATCTCTCCGGCAGGCTTTCTCAATATTTCTGCTCGAGTAAATATTGTTCATGTATACATAGGTCAATACCTTGAATAGGATCTTGGGTTCGACTGCAGGTTTTCTTCCAGTAGAAGAATATGCCTGATATAGCTCCGTGTAATTTAATCCCTCCAGTATGTGGCTGAGCAGTCGGACAGAATCATCTTCTGGTATTAACACATCAAAATTAAATGGTAAAACTAATTGATACCCGTCGCGATATTCGGTATACTTTTTGTTGTGTAATTTATTTAGTCGCATAACTAAATTATACAGTATTTGCGGGCTCTTCGAGCCCGCATTTGCTATATTTCCGGGTAAAAAAAGTAGGCTATTGCCTACGAACGACTACGTTCGTTGTGCAACAGCCCCTCCATTTTAATCAATTTCTATAGTATTTTTTACTACTTTGACAGCGTGTGTATTTCCCTTTGTTCAACCCTTTTACTCCGTTAGAAGCGGCCTGATATTGTTTCGGATAATTAGTCTTATAACAGGTTAACTAATTCAATTAAATGTAGACGAAAGCCAATGTTAAACCTACAGCGGCAATTAAAATAAATAACCCCCAATAAAGTTTATTGAATCGGTTCTTTGTGAGTTGGATCATCACCCAAAAGAGTGCGAAACCTCCAATGCTCTTGATTAACAATGGAAGGCTAAAATCAACAAGTGTCCAAACATAGCATCCTGTTAATACTGCGAAGCCAAAGACAACATACATGATTTTACGAAGTTTTGTTTTTAGGTTTTGGTCATCACTAAAAGTAGCGATAAAAAATAAGACCAGGAGCACAGATGCAGCTAGAAAATGCCAGGGAGTATGATTCATTATTTCTATAGGACCTAAAGCTATCAAAGAAAATCCCTCCTAAAATATAATTATGATTTATTATAAGGTAATTAATGTTTCTAGTCAAGTCCTTATTAGTGTG